>NZ_JBHWLR010000007.1:273966-314325 GCF_042731755.1 Promicromonospora sp. NPDC059942 | reverse complement strand
TAGATGGTTAAGGCAGGGAGGGGTGGGAGGGGTAGGGGAAAACATGTTTGTCCTCGGGTTGGAAAGGGGTGTGGGGGTGGGAGGGGGAAACGGGGGGATGGTATGGGGCGGCGCGCGGAGTCCCCTCCCCGTCCGGGGGCGGCGCCGTTCCGCACCGGGGCCGCGCCGTCCGCGCCGGGACGACGACGCCGCGTCAGCGGGCGGCGGCGCCCGCGTCAGCGGGCGGGCGTCACCACTGCAGCGGCCGGTGCTTCGCGTCCACCGACCAGTAGCCCTTGCGCATCACGAGGTACAGGATGCCCTCGATCGCGCCCCAGATCGCCGGCACGAACCACGCCTGGCCCAGGGAGACCGCCGTGATGAGGAGCATGATCCAACCGAGGCCCTTGTAGCCCAGGTAGAACCGGTGGGCCCCGACGACGCCGAGCAGGATCCCGAGCAGGCCCGCGGTGATGCGCGACTTGCGGCCCGGCACGTGCTCCGGCGGCGGGGTGGGGCGGTCGTAGTCGTACTGCTGCTGGTAGTTCGCGGGGCCGGACTTGGCCGGGGACCCGGACTTCGGCTTCTGCAGCGCGCGCGTCTCCTGCGGAGGCGGCGGGGGTTGCGGCGGCCGCGGAGGCAGGGGCTTCGTCTCCTGGTAGATCGGCTCGGTCGGCTTCTCGCTGGGGTGCTCGCTCACTGCTGCTCCGGCTGCTCGGCGACACTCGCGCGGATCTGGTTCGGGCATCCGGGCGAGTTTGGGTATGATCAGGTCGCGCGCCAGGTTCACGGGCGCTGTTGCGGAACCCTAGCGGGATTCCGGAACGGCAGAAAACCGGTCAGAACCGGACGTTGCGGGTGTAGTTCAATGGTAGAACTTCAGCTTCCCAAGCTGATAGCGCGGGTTCGATTCCCGTCACCCGCTCCAGCACGAAGCCCCAGGTCAGAGCAGGTTTTCTAACCTGGGGCTTCGTCGTGTCCCGCCCCTGGAGACGCTGTCACGCCCTTGACGTGCCACCCGTTGGCGCCATGCGGCCTACGCGCCCACCGCTGGTCTCGGCCATCAGCACATCCGGCCTCGACGTGAGGGCGGTCCGCATCGCGGCCCGGATGTGGCCCCGTTTCAGCAGGCAGCGTGACTGGGATGATTCGGGCTCCTGGCGCGGCCGTGTCCGCCCGGGCGTGACACAGCCCGAACCGATGGAGAAAAGATGATTCGCGTCGTCGAAGCCCTCATGCCGGTGTTGGCACCACTGGCGATCGCCACGGTGGGCGCCGTCGTAGCCTCCACCATCATCACGTCAAGACGGCTACGAACGGATCTTCAGCAGGAGTCCGAGATGCTGGAACGGCTACCACCCGGAGCTCGCGCAGAGTTGCGGGCAGATGTGCGGCGACGGACATTGATACTCGTCTCCCTCAACCGGTTCCCGCCCGTCACCCGAGTTGACCTTCTAGCAATGATCGGCATCGCGCTGACGATCGGAGCAGTCTTCTTCGCTCTGCACCTGCTCGGAGAAGACGACCGATCAGACGTCGAGTTCTCGTTCGGCCTGATCGGGCAGTTCTCTCCGGTCTATGCGTTCCTCATCTGGTTGGTCTTCCACAAGAACTGGGCAGAGCGTGCGCTCAGTCGGATCAGATACCTGCACAAGCACCTCGGCCCGGCAGAGCCCCAGCCGGTGGCGCGGATGGTCCTGGTCGGCTACGTCGCTTCCCTGGCCATCCTGCTCGTCATCACCGGATTGTTGTCAGGCTTGCTTGGCGGCTGGATCAATCGCGCCGGCTGGTTCACCTCCGATCTGATGGCAGTTGCTGGACTCTTGCTGACCATGCTGGCCTATCTGGGCCTCACCATCGCGATCGCGCGCCGCGATGGTTTGGCGATGGAGATCCACTACACGCTCTCCGATCCAGAAAGACTCGCGAGGTCGGGAAGCACGGGGAGTGTCCCGAGGCTGGTGTCGAGGTGGAGGCAGATCTCCGACTTTGAGGAGGAGCGCGCGGAAGCAATGCGGATGCTCTGAGCAGCACATGCCGCTGCCACGAGCACGCTCCCCCAGAATCCGGCGCTGTCTTCCGATCGGGCGCTCCGTCGTCTCCGACAAGTCGTCCGGCGTCGCCAGCTGATCCCCGTCAGCGGCAGTCGATGGTGTGGTCGGCCGGCCAGACCGGGTCGTACGAGGTGCCGATCACGGTCAGGGACCCACCTTCCTGCCCCAGATCCAGGTCGTAGCGGCCGTCACGGATCGGCCGGGCGCCGTCGTCGGCGGTCCAGGTCCCGGTCCGCTGCCCGACGCCGAGACCCCGCACCACGTAGACGTCTCCGCCCCCGGACAGCAGATCCGATGTCTCCCGCGTCACGACGCGGCAGCCGTCGGAGGCCTCGTGCGGGAGCACCCGGTACTGCGCCTCGTAGAACATGTCACCGGTAGCCGCGAGGCCGATGCTCACCACGGCCAGGACCGTCGAGGCTGCGCGGATCCGGCGCAGGACCGCCCGTCTTGCTTCCTGCGCCTCGTCGACGGCAGGCACACGGGCGGAGCGCGGGTACCAGAGAAGCACCAGCGCGACGGCGGCGAGCACGACGCCGAGCCCCCAGCCGGGGACGACGTGACCCCGGACGACCAGCACCCACCCGAGCCAGGGCGCCACCGCCGCGAGCGCCACGCCGCAGAGTCCGGCGAACCTCATCGTGCTGAACGCTCCGGCGGTTCCCGTGCGCATCAGAGCCGTGCGAACCGGGCGCGGGCGAAGGAGTAGCCGCCGAACGCGGCGATGCCCACCCCGACCACCAGGAGCAGGACCGTGCCGTAGGGCTGGTCGCGCATCGTGTGCAGCGCCTCGTCGAGACCGCCGGCCTGCTCGGGGTCCGTGGTCACCGCGGCGGCGACCACGAGGCCGCCGACGACGCCGAGCGCGATCCCCTTGGCCACGTAGCCCGCCTGTCCGAGCCGCACCACCACCGGCCGGACGGCGCTGCCGCCCGTGCCGACGAGGTCCTCCAGGAACTTCTTCCGGACGCCCTTGACCACGTGGTATCCGCCGACGCCGACGATCACCAGACCGGCGGCACCCACCAGCCAGGCGCCCCCGGGCATCGCGAGGACGCGGGCCGTCAGGCTCTCCTCGCTGCCGCTGCCGCCGCCGGAGCCCTGCGCATACCGGACGCCGGTGACCGCGAGCGCCCCGTAGAGCACGGCCTTGGCCACGCTCTTGGCGCGCGCGGCCAGCTGGTTGTCCGCGTTCGGCACGCCGACGACGGCGGTGGCGAGCTGCCAGAGCGCGAGCGCGGCAAAGCCCACGCCGACCAGCCAGAGAAGCACCTCCCCGCCGGGCATCCGGGCCACCGCGCGGAAGGCGCCGGACTGGTCGGCCTGCCCCTCGGTCTGCCCCAGCGCGAGCTGGACGGCGAGCCAGCCGATCAGCAGGTGCAGCACGCCGGAGGCGACGTAGCCGCCCCGGGCCAGGCCTCGGACGGCGCGGCTGTTGCGGACCCGCCGGACGGCGTCGCCGGCAGCAGTGGAGTTCTCGGACACGGGACACCTCCGTCGGGCCGCGGGAGTCGCGACGCCGTACACACTGGCGCACCCGCACGCCGCTCAGCAAGAACCGCGGCCCGGCATGCCCAGCGAGAACGCCGCGGGCCGGACCCACCGTCCGGCCCGCGGCGTTCGTTCGTGGGGGGAGCCGCGCTCAACCCCGGACGGGCGCCGTCACGTGCAGCGACACCGGGAGGCCCTCCCCTGCGGCGGGGACCCAGCCGGTCCAGCACCGCCAGACCGCGCGCCCGTGTGTCGGGCCTGCGTGATGCCCCAGCCGCTCGGTGAGGTGGAGCATCCGGGCGAGCCGTGCGGCGTCGGGCTCGCGCGCGGCGACCACGTCCACGGTCAGCACGCCCACGACGTCGTCCTCGAGGTCGAGGTGGTCCACGCCCGCCCGTACGTCGAGGGTGTGGATGTCGAAGATGTGGGCGATGAGCGCGGTCACCTCCACGAGCTCCGCGAGGTGCGCGCCCGGCGTCGGGCAGCCCTCCGGGCCGAGGCCCGCGTTGCAGGATCCTGCTGTCATGTGGGCCACGCCCGGACCTCGCGGATGCTGCCCCGCAGGTCGCCGTAGACATACAGGTCCAGGTCGTTCCAGCACCCGGTCCACATCGTGAAGCCCGGCCGGGTCGCCGGATAGTCCGTCGCCACGGTGATCCCGAGCTGCGCCGCGATCGCGGCTCCCTCCGAACGCCGTGTCGGATGCACCACCAGATGATCACGGAACACCTCGACCCACTTGACCCGCGCATCCCCGATCTCTGCCAGCAGCAGCGTCGCACCCGTCGCGGAATCCGCCAGGTTGCCCGCAATCGTTGCCATTTCTCCCACCTCTCTGCACCTACCTCTAGGCGCATAGACAGCCTGTTGCGGGTTAACTGGGAGTTGCAACCGCTACGCGGAAAAGTTGCGTATACGCACTGGCTGCGGGTTAGGTGGGTTCCGTGTCTAGAGAGGGACGTGTGACTGCCGCAAGCATCGCCAAGGATCTTCGTGCCGCGATCCGCTCCGGGACCTACAAACCGGGCGATCGTCTTCCGAGCGAAGCAGCGCTCATGTCGAACTACGGCGTGGCCCGCATGACCGCGCGCCACGGCCTGTCGATGCTCAAGGACGAGGGTCTGACCGTGACCCGGCACGGCTCCGGCGTGTTCGTGCGCGCCTTCGAGCCGATCGTCCGTGACAGCACGGGCGGAAAGCCCGGCGAGTCCACGGTGACGGCCGAGATCGACGAGACGGGCGCGGGCCTCACGGTCCGCACGCTCGCCGTCACGGCGGAGGCCGAGCCCTCGGAGAAGATCCGCGCCACCCTCGGCCTCGCCGAGGGCGACAAGGTGACCGTGCGCGAGCGCCTGCACCTGCGGGAGCGCAAGCCCGTCCTGTTCGCGACGTCGTATCTGCCCGCGTCGATCGCGGCCGGGACGCCGATCGCGGACCAGGAGGTCGGGCCGGGCGGCACCCACGCGCGCCTGACCGAGGCGGGGCACGCGCCCGTGCGGTTCCGCGAGGACGTGGTGGGCCGGATGCCGACGATCGAGGAGATCGAGGAGCTCCGCATCGAGCCCGGCACCCCGGTGCTCGCGGTCACGCGCACCGCGTTCACCAAGGACGGCTCGGCCGTCGAGGTGAGCCACGTGGTGCTGGACGCGGGCGAGTTCATGCTCCGCTACGACATCGACTAGACGAGCCGGAGCCTTCGCTCGGCCACGCCGATCCGGACCTCCTGCCCCCAGGAGACCTCGAGCCGGTCCGCCTCCATGCCGTCGCCGAACACGACGAGCCGGTCGGACTGGACGGTCACCACGAGCTCGCCGCCGCGCCCGAGCACACCTTCCGTCATCGTGACGCCGGTGATCGGCGACGGCCACGCCTCCCGGACGAACCAGGCCAGCGCCGGGTCCGTGGGACCGGGCAGCCGGCGCCCGCCCCGGTCGTGCGCGATCGACGCGCACCAGCCGGTGGCGCCGGTGCCGGTGCTGACGATCAGGCCCGACGACGACTGCCGCTCCGTACCGCCGTCGACCCCCAGCAGGTAGCGCGCCGACTGGTGGCTCGGGTGACCCAGGAACAGCTCGTTGACGGCGTGCAGCTCCTGGCCGTCGTCGAGGCGCGCGTGGACCATGGTGAGCTCGTCGTGGAGCAGCGACGCGGACGACGCCTCGTTCGCGCCGCCCCGCGGCGCGGCCAGGCTGCCGATGATCTCCGCGACGTCGCCGACGTCGTGCCGCACGAGGACCCCGAGGTTGGTGCCCGGTTCGGGGTCGACGCCGATCACGAGCTGCCGGTCCAGGTACTTGGCCACGTTCGCGACCAGCCCGTCCTGCCCCACCACGAGGACGACGTCCTCGGGCGCGAAGAGGAACCGGTCCAGGTCCGCGCGCTCCACCTCCGCGAGCGCCCAGTCGGACGGCACGCTCGCCGCGACCACCTTGCGGGCGGTCGCGGCGGCGTCGTGCCGGGCCTCGACGTCGGCGAGCGTGCGGCCCCGGGTGCGGAGGAAGAACTCCGCCTGGCCGCGGGTCGCGTGCCGGTCGAGCAGCTCGTCCAGCTCCGTCCGCCGGTGCACCAGGACGGCGCGGGTGCGCAGGGCCATGTCAGCGCTCCGCGGCCGGTGCGCCGTTCGCCGCGGCGGCGCCGTCCGACGTCGGCTCGCCCGCCCGGGCCGTCAGCGCACCCAGGAGGCCGCTCACCAGGTCGGGCGTGACGGTCAGCGAACCCACGTTCGGCAGGTGCGGCGCGGCGTCGCGCAGGGCGAGCGCCATGAGCACGTCGCGTCCCACGTTCGCGTAGACCGCCATGAGCGCGGCCTCCTTGGCGGCCTCGGCCTCGCCGAGCCGGCGCAGCGAGGCCGCCTGGGCGGTCGCCGCGATCTCGCGCCGCTCGGCGTCGGACTTCGCGGACACGAGGGCTGCGGCCGCCGCCTCCTCCGCCTCGCGACGCTTGTTCGCACCCTCCTGGGCCACGAGCTGCTCGCGCCGGGAGGCGAGCTCGATCTGGCTCGCGAGCTCGTTCTCGGCGATCTTGCGCTCCCGTTCGACGGCGACGGCGCGGCGCTCGTAGGTCGCGCGGTCGGCCTCCGCCTGGAGCCGCTCGCGCACGGGCGTGCGCAGGGCCTTCTCGACGTCGCCCTCGGGCCGGACGGCGAGCACCCGGACGCCCAGGATCTCGATGCCGGTCGCGGCCAGGCGCGCGTCCTCGCCGAGCGCGCCGAGCGCCGTCCGCACGCGGCCGACGCCGGACTCCAGCGCCTCCTGAAGGTCCAGGGTGGCGACGAGGTCGACCGTGAGGCTCTGCGCGAGCTGGCCCACGATGGCCCCCACCTGCTGGCGGCCGCTCGCCTCCTGCCCCTTGCCCGTGACGGGGAAGATCCCGAAGTCGAGGCGCTGGGACGCGAGCACCGGGTCGCCGAACCGGTAGGTGACGTTGGACTGCACGCTGACGTCCTGCTGATCGCGCGTGACGGCGTGGAACAGGACGGGGAGCTCCTGGTCGGTGGCGGGCACCTCGCTGAGCACGGACGTGTCAGGCCGGAACCAGAACGCCTGACCCACCCCCTCGTGCCGCACGGCGCCGTTGCTGAGGTGCACCACGTAGTCGCTCGCGGTGCCCAGGAACTGGCGGAACCCGGGGTAGCGCTTGATCGTCGCCATCGTCTGACTCTCCTTGGATCGTTGTCGTCAGATTGACGATATCTACCCGCTCAGCTTTTCGTCAAGGTGACGAGAATGTACGGTCGAGGCATGGCCCGCACCGCACCCGTCCCGTCCGCCGTACCCGACTCCGCGGGCGCCTTCCCCGTCACCGTCGACGTCGTGGCGCTCACGGTGCGCGACGGCGCCCTGCAGGCGCTCGTCGTCGACCGCCTCCTGGAGCCGCACCGCGGCCGGGCGGCGCTGCCGGGCGGGTTCGTGCTACCGGGCGAGACCCTGGAGCAGGCGGCGGGGCGGGAGCTCGCGGAGGAGACCGGGCTGACCGTCCCGGCCGGCGCGACCGGCACCGGCCCGTGGCACCTGGAACAGCTCCGCACGTACGGACCCCTCGGGCGCGACCCGCGCGGCCCCGTGCTCTCGGTCGCCTACCTCCTGCTCGCGCCGGCCTTCGGGCTGCCCGCGGCGGGCGGCGACGCGGCCGAGGCCCGCTGGGTCCCCGTCGGCGGGCTCGGCGGCGAGCGGGGCGCAGGCCTCGCCTTCGACCACGAGGGCATCCTGGCCGACGGCGTGGAGCGGGCCCGCGCCAAGATCGAGTACTCCCCGCTGGCGGCCGCGTTCTGCCCGCCCGAGTTCACGGTCGCGGAGCTGCGCGGCGTCTACGAGGCGGTCTGGGGCACGCAGCTCGACGCGCGCAACTTCCACCGCAAGGCCACGGGCACCCCGGGCTTCCTGGAGCCGACGGGGCGCCTGGGCGGAGGAGGACCCGGCCGCCCGGCCGAGCTGTTCCGGCTCGCGCCCGGCGTCGACCCGAGCGCGGCCGTGCTGCACCCGCCGCTGCTGCGGCCGGTCAGCCCTGGCCGGGACGCGCCCTCGGCTTGAGCCGCAGGTCCGGCAGCGCGGGCGCGCGCAGCGGCCCGCTCGGATACCCGCGCACCTGGCCGAACAGCCGCCCCTCGGCGCCGGCCGCGTACCCGGTCGCGCCGCCGTCGAGCTCGGCGATCTGCGCCATCCAGCCGTCGCGGGCCCGCACGATGTCCTCGTGGGTGCGGCCCATGAAGTTCCACCACATGATGACGTCCTCCTCGAACGGCAGGCCGCCGATCAGGACCGCCCGTGCCGGCGCCCCCGCCCCGGCGCGCACCACGAGCGTGGACCGGCCCGGCGCCACGTAGCCGAGGTTCGACGGCGGCACCGCGCTGCCCTCGAACGTCACGTCACCGGCGTCGACGAGCAGGGCGTGCTCGTGCCCCGCGTCGACGTCGATCCGCACCTCCGCCCCCGGCTCGAGATCGACCTGCGCCCCCACGAGCGGCGTGTAGGCCGTCGCGGGCGAGGCCAGCTCCTCCCCCGCCACGGTGAGTTGCCCCATGAACACCTGCACGACGGCGCCGTCCGCACGCACGACCGGGAGGTCCCCGTGGTGCTCGAAGTGCGGGTCGGCACCGAGCGCGGAGCCGGGCAGCGCCGTCCACAGCTGCACTCCGTGCAGCCGGGGCGGACGCACCCCGGCGGGCGACTCCTCCGAGTGCGAGATGCCCGTGCCCGCCGTCATGAGGTTGAGCTCGCCGGGCCGGACCGTCTGCAGCGAGCCCACGGAGTCGCGGTGCAGGATCTCGCCCTCGAAGAGCCAGCTCACGGTCTGCAGCCCGGTGTGCGGGTGGGGCGGGACCTGCATGCCCTCGCTGTCGGAGACGTCGTCGGGGCCGTAGTGGTCGCTGAAGCACCACGCTCCGACGAGGGACCGCGCGCGCTGCGGGATGGTGCGCCGGACGTCCATCGCCCGCGGCCCGCCGAGCGGCACGTCGCGCGGGGTGAGGAGCTCGATGCCGTCGCCTTGCTCACCCGCGACGCAGACCTGCTCGGTCGGCCGGGTCTCGAGGTTGCTCATGGCCCGAGCCTAGATCGCGCGGGAGGACCCCGGGGAGGGGCCAGGGCCCCCGGGGCAGGCCGGGGGCCCTGGCGAACCGCATACCCGTGGCCCGCGCTCGGCGCGTACCAGGGGCGCCGTGTCGACGTCACGACTCCGATGCGCTCGTCAGACCCGGATCGCCAGGCCTGTTCTGCACGAACACCTCGAACGCGGGCGGTCTTCCGGCCCCGTACAGGCACCTGTGGCGTCATCCACAGCCCGCACCGCGGTACGGGACGTCCTGTCGTTCTCCGGTCGACCATGTGTCCGATGCCCGGGCCGGTCGGTACTGCTGCAGCGCACCGCATCTGCACCCGGATCGTCGAACCACTGCCAACGTTTCTATCCGCGTGTCGCACCAGCGGCAACCGCTCCAGGGTTGTAATTTTCACCCTGCGGTATTACACAGTTCTATCCACAGGAAGAACCCCGAATTTCCCACACAACACACAGGGCTGTGGATCAAATCTGTGGATAACTAATTCCGTCAGACCCAGGCACGAGATCCCGGAGCGCCACCCGTGGCCGAGTCGTTGCGCCCGTCCAGCTCCTCCGGGGTGGCGATGAAGCCGCCGTCGTCCACGACGATGCCGGCGATGCGGCTGTGGAGGGACACTCCGAGGCGGGCGAGCGAGACGCGCATGCGCGCCCGGGCGATGACGTGCAGGCCCGACCCGTGCTCGAGCTCCAGCTCGTAGGGGTCGGCCGGCATCCAGGTGAGGCGGTAGGCGAACGGACCGTAGCTGCGCCAGTCCAGCGCCCCGAGGGCGCGCGGCACCCGGTCGACGCGCTCGACGTCGACCACGATCGAGCCGTCGTACGCGGTGCTGCCCGCGAGCGTGTAGCGCGGGGACCCGTCCGGCGTGACCTGCTCGGCGGACACGTCGGCCGTGGCGATGAACGACCGGAGCATGGGCAGCACGTCCGTGGGCTGCAGCGCGTGCGCGGAGTAGAGGGCCAGGTTGACGGACGCCGCGGGGTCGGGGAGCAGCGGCTGCCGGCCGTCGGCGAGCACGCCGCCGGAGGTCTTGCGCGCCGCCGCGACCATCCACTGCACGATGCGCAGCTCCTCGCCCTGCGGGAGGGCGTGCGGGAAGGCACGGGCGATGCCGTCCCGGTCGTCGTACGACGTCGGGGCGGCGCCGCGCACGTCGCGCAGGCCGTCGCTGCGCGCGATGGAGTAGGCCTCCGCCTTTGTGGCGGGGATGGACAGCTCGGCGAGGTGCGCCTCGCCCACCTCGAAGGGGCCGGTCGCGACGTGCGCCTCCCCCAGACGCATGACACCAGGAACGAGCGAGTCGGGCTGCGCCATGCCCCGGAACCGGGACCCGGCCATCCGCCGCGCGCCCGAGGCGCGGGACGGTTCTCGGAGCCACGCGACCTCCGAGAACCACGCGGCGGCGAGCTCGCTGACCGCCACGGGGCCGTTCGTACTGGGCAGGATCAGAAGGTGACCCGAGGCGTGTTCCGCTGGAATCACACCCGCCAGAAATGTCATGCGGGCACCTTACTGCCGGGCACTTTCGCCCATGATGCAGGCGTGTTACAGAGAGGAAACACACTCGTGACGAAGGGCTCATGCAATTAGGGCAACGGACGGCGTAATTCCGCGGCATCGCCTCGGGCACTTCATCGGCATTTCCGGGCGACTGAGTCTCAGTGCAAAATCATCAATATCGCCGTGTCGGTGCATACAAACGAGATCTATCAAGACTTAACGGCATCTGTCGGATGAATACGCGCGCGGGCGGCATGCGCCTCCGATCCCGCGTTCCAGTTACTGACGAGGCGGGCATATGATGTCAGCATGCCCAAGATCATCGGCAAGAGCCTGCACGAGCACCGCCAGATGACGAGGCACAAGCTGTTCACCGCTCTGTCCACCCTCATGGCGGAGCGCGGGTTCGACACCATCACGCTGGCCGACATCGCCGCCGCGGCGAACGTCGGCCGCACCGCTGTCTACAACCACTTCCACGACAAGGAAGCGCTGCTCCTCGGGTTCATCACGCACGAGACGGAGCAGTACGCCCACACGCTGGAGCGCGCGCTGGACGGTGTGAGCGACCCCGTGGAACAGCTGCGTACCTACATCCGCCAGCAGGCTCAGCTCACCCGCGTCTTCCACCTCGCCCCCGGCCCGGACCTGCGGACGGTCCTGTCCCGTGCCACGCAGCAGCGCCTGCGGGAGCACGCCGACATCGTCGAGGCGATCCTGCGCCGGATCCTCACCGCCGGGATCGAGGCGGGGACGTTCCCGCCCCAGGACATCGAGCCCACGGTGCACCTGGTCAACGCCTGCCTGTCGGGGCGCCTCATCCCGGACGAGCCCGTGGCGCGCGAGCGCACGATCCGCGCCGCCGAGTCGTTCGTGCTCCGCGCCGTCGGGGCGCGGGTGCCGGAGCGCGTACCCGCTTAGTCGTCCGGGCCCCCGTCGGGAACCTTCGCTGTCGGCATTTCGGGTGAAAACCTCTGCCGTCGACGCGGTAGCCTCGGGCCCGTGTCCTCTCCCGCCGTGAGCTCCGAACCCGCGCCCGCGATGCGGCCGGCGCCGCTCGGCGGCGCGTTCACCCGGGTCGTCGCCGCCAACCTCAGCTCGAGCCTGGGCGACGGCATCGCGCGCGTCGCCGCGCCGCTGCTGGCCGCGCAGCTCACGAACGACCCGCTGCTCGTGTCCCTCGTGGCGGTCGCCGCGCTGCTGCCCTGGCTCCTGTTCGCCATCCCGGCCGGCGTGCTCGTGGACCGGATCGACCGCCGGCTCGCCCTCGCCCTGGCGGGCGGGGTCCGCGCGCTGGTGGCTGGCGGCCTCCTCGCCCTGCACCTCGCGGGCGCGCTCACCATCTGGTGGCTCCTGCTCGTGGTGCTCCTGTACGGCGTGCTGGAGACGGTGTACGACGGCGCCATCCGCGCCGTGGTCCCGTCCCTCGTGGGCCGCGGCGACCTGCCGCGCGCGAACTCGCGCATCGAGGCCACCGAGATCGTGGTGCAGCAGTTCCTCTCCCAGCCGCTCACGTCCTGGCTGCTCGCGTTCTCCGCGGCCTGGGCGCTCGGGCTGAACGCCGCCGCGTACGCGGTGGCCGGCGGGCTGGCGCTGGCGCTGCCCGCCGTCGCGTCCGGGATCGCCGCGCGGCGGCGCCGCGCGGAGCCGGTCGCCGCGCCGACGCCGGACGAGCCGACGGCCACCGAGCCGGACCGAGACAGCGAGCCCGCCCCCGCCGCCGGCTGGCGGACCGAGCTCGTCGCGGGCTTCCGGTTCATCTGGGCCAGCGCCATGCTGCGGCCGCTGTGGATCGTGAGCGTGCTCATCGGCATCTGCCACGCCGCCATCACGTCCACGCTGGTGCTGTTCATCCTGGAGCGGCTCGACGTGCCCGAGGCTTGGTACGGCACCTTCATGCTGGCCGGTGCGCTGGGCGCCCTGACCGCCGCGGCGATCACGGGCCGGCTCAAGGCGCGCTTCCGGACGGGACCCGTGATGGCGGTCGCGAACGCCGTCGGGCTCGGCGCCTGGTTCCTGGCCGGCGCGTTCCCGCTGGTCTGGGTGGGCGCCATCGCGATCTTCGTCTCGTTCGGCTGCACGACGACGTGGAACGTGCTGGTCATGTCCCTGCGTCAGGCCGCGGTGCCGAACCACCTGCTCGGCCGGGTGCACGGCACCTGGCGCACCGCCCTGTGGGGCGCGATGCCGCTCGGCTCGCTCCTCGGCGGACTGCTGGCCCGTTCGGGCTACAGCACCCCGCTGCTCGTCGGGGCGGCGGCCGGCCTGGTCGTCGCCGTCGTCGGGCACAAGTACATCGCCGGTCTGCCCGACCCGGAGACCCTCGACCCCGCCTGACCGGGAGCCGGAGCCGGACGCCGGGCCGCGGCCGGGCCGGCAGGCCCGGCCCCCGCGCAGCCGGTCAGATCCAGCGCTTCCAGCGGAAGACGCCGAACAGGCCCACGCTCACGGCAAGCATCGCGACCAGCGCCGCCGGGTACCCCCACGCCCAGCCCAGCTCCGGCATGGAGTCGAAGTTCATGCCGTAGACGGTGCCCACGAGGGTCGGGGCGAACAGGATGGCCGCCCAGCCGGAGATCTTCTTGACCTCCTCGCCCTGGCGGATGCTGACCTCGGAGAGGTGCTTCATCTCCTCGTTCTGCCGCTGCGCGACGAGCGTCGCGGCCACGGTCAGGATGTCGCGCAGCGCGGCGCGGAAGACCTCGATCCGGTCGGCTGCCTCGGTGAGGTGGTCCGCGACGTCGCGCAGGTAGGCCTGCAGCTCCGGGTCCACGCCGTACTTGTCGGCGCCCTTGGCGAGCGAGGCGCACAGCGCCTGCTCCGGCCGCACGGCCCGCTGGAAGTCGAGCACCTCGCGGGACAGCTCGTAGACGCGCCGCGACACGTCGGGCGCACCGCCCCAGACGTCGGACTCGATCTCGTCGATGTCGTGGTCCAGCCCGGCGACGACCGGCGCGTACCCGTCCACGACGCTGTCGAGGATGGCGTAGAGCACCGCCTCGGGGCCGCGCGCGAGCATCTCGGGGTCCGCCTCCAGGCGCATGCGCACCGCGGCGAGGTCGGGCGAGGCGCCGTGCCGCACGGTCACCACGAAGTCGGGGCCCACGAACACGTGCAGCTCGCCGAACTCGACCTCCTCGGCGTCGTCCAGGTAGCGCGCGGCGCGCAGGACGACGAACAGGGTGTCGCCGTAGCGCTCGATCTTGGGGCGCTGGTGCGCCTGGATGGCGTCCTCGATGGCGAGCGGGTGCAGGTCGAACTCGCGCGCGAGCGACGTCAGCTCGGTCTCCTCGGGGCGCTCCAGCCCGATCCAGGCCATGCCGCCAGGGCGGGACCGGAGCGCGCTGAAGGTCTCGGCGAGGTTGTCGTAGCCGGCGGTGCGGACGCCGTCGTCGTAGATCGCGGCGGCGACCACCGCGGAGCGCGGCTCGGGGGCGACGGGGCGCGGGGCGACGTCGGGCACGCCGACGGTGCGGCGCTGGCGCAGCGCGCCGAGCAGCGGACGGGCAGGGCGGGAGGGCAGGAACGTGGCCATGGGGGTACTCCTGGGGGTCGAGCGCAGGAAAAAGGACTGCGAACGCACACCGCAGCAGCGGACGGCCGGGGACCGGTGGACCTCACGCCCCGACAGGGGGCGGAGCGCACCGGTGCGCAGGGACCCGCGGACACGCGGGCAGGGGAACCGTCAGCTAGCTGCGGTTCGGACTACTCGGAGGCTCGCTACGGGTCATGCGCGCCACCTCCTTCGTCCTGCGGCGGTCCGCCGCACCAGTACCTTCTCGACGGGGGCCAGTCTAGCCCCGCCGCCCCTCAGGATCGAAACAGTTCGAGAGCAAGGTCACAGCAGCTCGTCACCAGGCGTCGTGCTCGCGGTGGTGCGGCCCCGGCGGGGTGTGGAACTCGTGCGGCGTGGGCGACAGGTAGGCCCGCGCGAACTGCAGCGAGGCGGCCAGGTCGTCGTGCCGCTCGGCGGCCGTGCGCGCCGCGCGGGTGGAGATCTCCACGCAGACGTCGCCGCTCCAGCGGCGCGCCACCAGCTCCTGCAGCACCTTCTCGGCGTGCATGCTGCCGCGGCCCGGGACCAGGTGCTCGTCCCGCGCGCCGTGGTTGCCGTCGGCGAGGTGCACGTGCCGCAGCCGGTCGCCGAACGTGTGCAGCAGGGTGAGCGCGTCCTGCTGGGCCACGCTCGCGTGCGACAGGTCGAGGGTCACGTAGTCGTAGTCGTGCTCGGCGGGGTCCCAGCCGGGCAGGTAGGCCTGGAACTCGCGCCGGCCACCCCGCCAGGGGTACATGTTCTCGACGGCGATCGTGACGCCGGTGGTCTCGCTCAGCTCGCGCACCTGGTCCTGGAACTGCCGCGCGTACTTGTACTGCCAGCGGAACGGCGGGTGCACCACGACCGTGCCCGCGCCGAGCTCCAGCGCCATCTCCGTGGTCCGCTCCAGCTTCGCGTCCGGGGACCGGCCCCAGACCCGCTGGCTCACCAGCAGCGTCGGCGCGTGCACCGAGCGCACCGGGACGCCGTTGTCGGCGGCGAGCTTCGCGAGCGAGCGCGGGTTCTGGGTGACCTCCTCCGACCAGATCATCACCTCGATGCCGTCGTAGCCGAGCTCGGCCGCGGCCTCGAAGGCCAGCGGCACACGGCGAGGGAAGACCGACGCCGTCGAGAGCGTGACCTGCACGTCGGGTGCGGCGGGCTCCTGCGGTTCGGTCCGGATCGGTTCGGGCATGCGGGCCACCTTAAAGCGCCTTCGTAACTGAGATGTGACCGTGGGGTTCAGATGAGGTTCACGTGAGGAGACGTTCTCGCGCCAGGTCGCGCGCCGCCTGGGCGGTCGAGCACTCGAGGACGGCCCCTGCGAGCTCCACGCACTCGTCACGGGACACGCCAGCGAGGGTACCCGCGACGTCCGCCAGAGCACGAGGTGTCATGGACAACGACGTTACGCCCAGTCCCACGAGGACGGGCGCAAGAAGTGGTTCGGCCGCGGCCTCGCCGCACACCCCCACCGGAGCACCATGCAACGCCCCGCCCTCGCTCGCCACCCGGACCAGCTCGAGGACGGCGGGCTGCCACGGGGTCGACAGGACGGCCACCCCGGCCAGGTCCCGGTCGGCCGCCATCGTGTACTGCGTGAGGTCGTTGGTGCCCAGGCTCGCGAACGACACCTCGGCCAGCAGGTGCCGCGCCTGCAGCGCGGCGGCCGGCGTCTCGATCATGATCCCCGGCTGCTCCAGGCCGTGCGCCGCGCACGCCGCCGCGAAGTCGCGGGACTCGTCCACGGTCGCGACCATCGGCGCCATCACCCAGACCTCGGCGGTCTCCGCGGCGGCGGCCCGGGCGATCGCGTCGAGCTGCCGGTCCAGCACGTCCGGGTGCGCGACGGCGGTGCGCAGCCCGCGCACGCCGAGCGCCGGGTTGTCCTCGTGGTCCGGCGTGAGGAACCGCAGGGGCTTGTCGGCGCCCGCGTCGAGCGTGCGGACCACCACCCGGCGGCCCGGGAAGTGGGACAGCACCGCCCGGTAGGCGGTCACCTGTTCCTCGACGCTGGGCTCCTCGCCCCGGCCCAGGAAGCAGAACTCGGTACGGAACAGGCCGACGCCGCGCGCGCCCGCGGCCGCGGCGGCCTCGGCCGCCGCCGGGTCGGCGACGTTCGCCACGAGCTCCACCTCGGACCCGTCGCGGGTCACGCCCCGGCCGTCGAACGTGGCGGCGGTGACCCGGCGCCGGGCGCCGGCGACGTCGTCGGCGGACGGGGCGCGCAGGACCGTGCCGAGCGTGCCGTCGACCACCAGCTCCTCGCCGGCCACGAGGTCGTTCGCCCCGGGCAGCGCGACGACGGCCGGGATGCCGAGGGCGCGCGCGAGGATGGCCATGTGCGAGGTGGGGCCGCCGCGCGCCGTGACGATCGCGGTGACCACGGCGGGGTCAAGCATCGCGGTGTCGGCGGGGGCGAGGTCGCTCGCGACGAGCACGAACGGGTGCCCCGGGTCGGGCACGCCGGGCGGGGCGGCGCCGGTGAGCGCGGCGACGATGCGGTCGCGCACGTCGCGCACGTCCCGGGCACGCTCCGACAGGGGCGGGCCGAGCGTCTCGAGCTGGGACGCCACCGCCCCGGCGGCGTCCCACACGGCACGCTCCGGCGTGAGGTGGTCGTCGCGGACGCGGCGGGCCGCGGCGGCGGCGAGGGTCGGGTCGGCGGCCATGGCGGCGGTGACCGCGAGGACGTCGGCCGCGGTGCCCGACGCGCGGCCCGCGCGCTCCGCGAGATCGGCCTCCACCCGGGCTGCGGCGTCCTCGACGGCGCGGACGGCGTCGTCCGCGGAACCCGACAGGCGGCTCGTGCTCGGCTCGGGCACCCGGGCCGGCATCCGGACCACGGTTCCCACCGCCCGGCCCGGGCTCGCCGGGACTCCCGTGAGCCTCTCGCTCGTCATCCGTACGCTCCCTCGGGCTCGTCGTCGAGTGTCCTCGGAACGTTACACGCGACGGACGGGCCGAGCGAGGCCCGGTCGCCGGGTGCGGCGGTCCGACGATCGCCGGGTCCGACGTTCTGACAAGATGACCGCATGGCCGAGGCCCTGAACGTCGGATCTCCCGTCGCCGGACGGGTGGTCGCGATGCGCGACGTACCGGATCCCGTCTTCGCGGAGAGCATCGTCGGCCCGGGTCTGGCGGTCGAGCCCGACGCCGAGACCGGCGGGCGCGTCGTGGCGCCGTGCGCCGGCGTCGTGGTCAAGCTGCACCCGCACGCCTTCGTGCTGCTGGCGCCGTCCGCGGGCGCCGAGCCCGCCGGGGGCCGGGGCGTCCTCGTGCACCTCGGCATCGACACCGTCCAGCTCAAGGGCGAGGGCTTCACGCTGCTGGTCGAGGAGGGCGACACGGTCACGGCGGGCCAGGAGCTCGTCGTCTGGTCCCCGACCACGGTGGCGGACGGCGGCCGGTCGCCCCTGGTGCCCGTCGTCGCCCTGGACCTGGGAACCGACGGGCTGGACGAGCTGGTCCGCCCGGGCGCCGTCGTCCGGGCGGGCGACCCGCTGTTCCGCCTGGCGTGACGCGCCTGCCCCGCGCCCCGCGTGTGACCTAGGGTCGGGGCCATGGTGCGCACCGTGGTGTTCGACGTCGGCGAGACCCTGATCGACGAGTCCCGGATCTGGCTGCGCTGGGCCGAGCGGCTCGGCGTCCCGCCGCTCACGTTCCTCGGTGTGCTCGGCGGCTGCGCCGCCCTCGACCTGTCGCACCGAGAGGCGTTCGAGCTGCTGCGGCCCGGGCTGGACTTCCAGGCCGAGACCGCCGCCTGGGCGCTCGACGACCCGGACGGGCTGCGCACCGGGTTCGACGCCGACGACCTCTACCCCGACGTCCGCCCCGCGCTCGCCGCGCTGCGGGAGGCCGGCTTCGACGTCGTGATCGCGGGGAACCAGCCGCCCGAGGCGCGCGCCGCGCTGGAGGCGATGGACCTGCCGGCGAGCGCGATCCGCACCTCGGACGAGTGGGGCGTCCAGAAGCCGGAGCCGGAGTTCTTCGTCAAGGTCGCGGAGCTGTCCGGCGTCGCGCCGGAGGAGATCGCCTACGTGGGCGACCGCCTCGACAACGACGTGCTCCCCGCCGCCGACGCCGGGATGCGGCCGATCCTGCTCCGCCGCGGCCCGTGGGGCTACCTGCACGCGCTGCGCCCCGAGGCCGCGCGCACGACCGTGATCGACTCGCTGACCGAGCTGCCGGCGGTGCTCGCGAGCTGACTCGTCAGCCGCGGAGCGGCAGGGTCAGCTCCGCGGAGCCGTCCGACGCCACGCGGACCGGGACGCCCCAGTCCTGCTGGGCCAGGTGGCAGGCCGGGAAGACGTCGGGGTCCGGCTCGCCGTTCGGCAGCAGCGGCACCTGGTCGCACGACGCCGCCTTCGCGGTCACGTGCAGGATGCCCTCGGCCACCTCGGGGTTGATCACCAGGTCCCGGAACAGGTCCGTCCCGTTCCCCGCCCCCGACAGCAGCAGCTCCGGCGGGGTCGCGCTGACCTGGAGCGACGTCGACGGGCCCCAGCGGTCGTCGAGCTTCTGGCCCGGGGCGGGCGCGAACGGCACATCGAGCCGGAGCGCACCCGCGGCCACGTCGGTGGCGGGCCGGGCGACCTTGTGCGCGCCGGCGTCGAGCACCTCGCCCGCGAGGCCCGCCGGGAGCGCCACCCGCGTGAGCCGGTGCGCGGCCGACTCCACGACGAGCAGGTGCACGGCGTCGTCCGCGACCTCGACCAGCACGTCCGACGGCTCCGCCAGGTCCTTCGCCAGGGTCGTCACCTCGCCGGAGACCGGGTCGTACCGGCGCACGGCGCCGTTATAGGTGTCGGCGACGACGACGCTGCCGTCCGGCAGCACCGCCACGCCGAGCGGGTGCTGCAGCAGGGCCTGGCCGGCGGCGCCGTCGCGGTGCCCGAAGTCGAAGAGTCCCTGGCCGACGACGGTCTCGAGGGTCACCTCGGTCTCGCTCACCGGCACCACGCGGCGCAGGGCGGAGGTCTCGGCGTCGGCGAGCCACAGCGCGCCGTCGGCCGCGGCCGCGAGACCCGAGGGCTGCGCGAACCATGCGCCCTCGCCGGGGCCGTCCTCCAGGCCCTCGTTCATGGTGCCCGCGAGCAGCGAGACCTGGTCGAGGTGCGGGCCGGGGTGGAAGTCCCACAGGGTGTGGTTCCCGGCCATCGCGACGACGAACACGCCGCGCTCGGCGGACCACTCCACGTCCCACGGCGAGGACAGCCGGACGCTCAGCGCGTCGTACGCGTCCTCGGTGTCGAACGCGCCGACCGTGCCGGCCACGTTCTCCTGGCCGCCCACCATGAACTGCTGCCCCGTACCCGCGACCGTGTACACGGCACCGTCCGAGAGCCGCACGCCGCGCAGGGCGTGGTTGACCGTGTCGGCGACGACGACGTCGTACCCGAGGCTCGCGGTCAGGTCCGCGGGCACCAGGCACAGCCCGTTCGGCTCCGAGAACCGCGCCTCGTCGGGCCCGCCGTCCACCAGGCCGCGGTCGCCCGAACCGATGCGCCGCACCAGCGTCTCGCCGTCGGGCGCGAGCTCCGCGAGGGAGTGGTGCCCGGCGTCCGCGACCAGGAGGTTGCCGTTCGGCAGGGCGAGCGCCTTGGCGGGGAAGCGCAGCGTGCCCGACGCCGGGGCGGGCGGCACGTACGGACCCGAGCCGCGGTGCAGCGTGCCCTTCAGCGAGTGCTCGGCGACGAGATCGTCGACGAGCGCCGCGATGGCGGAGCCGTGCCCCTCCCCCGCCATCTGCGCCACGATGTAGCCCTCGGGGTCGATGACCACGAGCGTGGGCCAGGCCCGCGCGGTGTACGCGCCCCAGGTGACCAGCTCGGGGTCGTCGAGCACGGGGTGGCGCACCTCGTACCGCTCGACGGCGGCCGCGAGCGCGTCGGGGTCGGCCTCGTGCTCGAACTTGGGCGAGTGCACGCCGATGATCACGAGCTCGTCGCGGTGCCGCTCCTCGACCTCGCGCAGCTCGTCCAGGACGTGCAGGCAGTTGATGCAGCAGAAGGTCCAGAAGTCGAGCACCACGACCTTGCCGCGCAGCTCGGAGAGCGTGACGGTACGGCCGCCGGTGTTCAGCCAGCCGCGCCCGACGAGCTCGGACGCACGGACCCGGGGAAAGTTCTGGACGGTGGCGCTCACCGGCCCATTGTCACTCCCGGGGCGCGGCGTCCTTGCCGCCGTCCGCCCTGCGGGCACGCCACTGCTCGACGAGCGCCTTGTCGGCCCGGCGGCGGGTGAGCTCGCTCTTGCTGGAGTGCACGGCCGCACGGTGCGCGAGCAGGGCAGCGCGGTCCCGCTCGAGGGCCCACATGAGGGCCTCCCGCACGTCGGCGCGGGTCACCCGCGCGCTCCGCGTCTCGTCCATCGTCCCGATCATTCTCGCCGTTTCGTGTCCTTCGGCGTCCGAAGCGGACGCCGCCAACGTTTCAAGAGGCTGCCGAGGATCTTTTGTGACACCTCGGGGCTTCCTGGCTTTCACCCGGCCATGGTTGGGTGTAGCAGAGGAACGTACCGCGCAAACCTGGCAGCGCGATATCCGTCTATCGGATGACTTTCCCGGGCAGATCGGCGTGTCGCCAACTTGCTGCCGTGTCGTGTTGGTGGGTGAGGAGAGGATCAGGGCATGGACCGCGACCAGGCCAGGAAGATGAAGGAGCAGCTCACAGCCTTCGCCCGAGAGCTAGCCGAGAAGCACGGGGCCGTGGCGACACCGCGGTCGCCCGGTGCCCAGACGGAGGCCGACGCCGCGGACGCCGTGCGGGCGCCCACCCTGGCGCTGGGTCTGGTGCCGCAGGCCGACGGCGAGTTCGGCATCGCCGTCCGCTACCGGCTCGGTATGCCCCGGGCCCGCTCGATCGTGCGCAAGGTCTCGGCGGAGATCGGGCCCACCGCCGACATCCGCCGCACCGGTCGCATCCGCCCGGTGAGCGAGCTCGGCCCGCGTCCGCCCGCGCCGACGTCGCAGGCGGACGGCGACACCGACCGGCGCCGTCCGCTGCGGCCGGGCATCTCCATCGGCCACGTGGGCGTCACGGCGGGCACGCTCGGTGCCTTCGTGACCCGCGCCGTGCCCGGCGACGGCCACCTGTACGCACTGTCGAACTACCACGTGCTGGCCGGCTCGCCCGAGGCGCGGCCCGGCGACGTCGTCCTGCAGCCGGGGCCGGCGGACGGCGGGCTGGCGCCCGGCGACCGGATCGGCGAGCTCACGCAGGTGGTGGACCTGGACTCTGCCGAGCCGTCGTACACGGACGCCGCGATCGCGCGCCTCGACCGGGTCCCGGTCAGCTTCGACTACCCCGTCGGGCGCGTGGTCAAGACCGCCCGCGCCCTGGGCGGCGAGATCGTCGGCAAGGTGGGCCGGACCACGGCGACCACGCGCGGGCGGGTCACGGCCATCGAGCTGGACGACGTCATCGTCGGCTACGAGGACCTCGGCGCCCTCACCTTCGACGACCAGATCGAGATCGAGTGCCTCGACGACGGGCCGTTCTCCCGGGGCGGGGACTCGGGCGCGCTCGTCTACCGGGAGGACGGCGTGGCCATCGGTCTGCTCTTCGCCGGGTCCGAGTCGGGCGGCCGCAGCGGGAAGGGGCTCACGTACGCCAACCCGATCGACCAGGTCCTTGAGATACTGGGTGTGGAGCTGGCGAGGGAGCAGGCCCATCCGTTCGCATGAGGTCCGCGACGGCCTGCCTCCACCCGGGGCGGGCCCGGGAGCCCTCGGGTGATGTTCGGCATGCGCACCAGCGTTTCCCCCGCCGGGCGTGTCGCGATCGGCGATCGGCGCGATGGGCGTGTCGGCGCGGCGCGTCGCGGCCTACAACCCGGCTGACCTGCGGCGCTGTCCGAGGTGCCGAAGTGGGTCCCGCAGGCCCTTTCGGTCCCGGTGGAAGGGGGTAGACACGGGGGACACAATGGATGACCAGGAGGTGATCGGGATGGCAACACTCGACGAGGCTCGGTCGGCAAAAGCCGCATTGCGGGAAAAAGTGACTGGGCTCGACGGTGTGATCGGGGTTGGCGTCGCCCCAGAGTTCACGGCGTCAATCAGCCAGCCACCACGTGAGCACCCCGCTCGAAAGCAAGCACAGCCCGGCACGTCCGGCAGGTCGCCGGTCGAAGTTCTCTCCGAGGACGAGCTTGTCGAGCAGGTGGCAGGACCCGGCGGTAGCTGGGTGCTGCAGGTCAACGTGACGGACGCCCGTCTCGTGGACAAGATCCCCGAGGAGATCAACGACGTCGCGGTGCGCGTGCGCGTCGTCGGCGCCGTCCGGGCGGGCTGACACCCGGAACCGGCCCGGGCGCCGGAGCAGAGCGGACGCCGAGCGCCCGCTCCACCCCGGCGCAACGCTCGGTCAGCCGAGCGTCGCCGGTAGCTCGGGCGTCTCCCCGAGCACCCGCTCGGCGAGGAACGCCGAGACCACCTGGTACCAGACCTTGGCGTTCTGCGGGGTCAGGATCCAGTGGTTCTCGTCCGGGTAGTACAGGAACCGGTGCACCGTCTCGCCGTCGTCGGACGCCGGGAGGCCCGACTTCGTGAGCAGCTCGAACCACAGGCGCAGGCCCTCGCCCACCGGGACGCGGTAGTCCTTGTCGCCGTGGATCACGAGCATCGGGGTGCGGATCTCGCCCACCGACAGGTGCGGGCTGTTCTCCAGCGCCATCTCGGGCGTCATCTCGCGCGCCCAGTAGAACGAGGCGTCCGTGGTGGGGCCGAACTGGTCCAGCGCCCACAGGCTCGCGTGCGTCACGACGGCCTGGAACCGGTCGGTGTGCCCGGCCACCCAGTTGGCCATGTAGCCGCCGAACGAGCCGCCCATCGCGGCCGTGCGGGTCTCGTCGATCTCGGGCAGCGCCTCCGCGGCGTCCGTGATCGCCATGAGGTCCGTGAACGGCGCCCCGCCCCAGGCACCCCAGCCGCGCTGCACGAACTCCTGGCCGTACCCGGTCGACAGCGCGGGGTCCGGCAGCAGCACGGCGTAGCCCTGGGCGACCATCAGCCACGGGTTCCAGCGCCAGCTCCACGCGTTCCAGGAGCCCAGCGGTCCGCCGTGGATCCACAGCAGGAGCGGGGCCTTGGCGTCCGGGCCGACGTCGGCGGGCAGCGCCAGCCAGGCGCGCACGCGCGTGCCGTCCTCGGCGGTGGTCTCGACCTCGGTCAGGGTGCCCGGCAGGGCCGGGGCCGGCACCGGCGAGCGCAGCAGGGTCGCCGCGACCGGCGTCCGCTCCCCCGCGGAACCGGACGCGACGAACGCCGCGAGGTCGACGCGGACCGGCTCGGCGGGCGCCGCGTAGGAGCTGCGCAGGGCGAAGAGGGTCGCGCCGTCGGGGGTGACGTTCAGGTCGGAGAAGACGGCGTCGTCCGACGTCACCTTCTCGACGACCACGTTGGCGCCGGGCAGCGCCCCCGAGAACGTGAGCAGGAAGACCGGGCCCCGGCCGTCGTCGTCCGCCTGGACCAGCAGGCCGCTGCCGTCCGGGAGCCAGGTGGGGCGGCCGGGCCAGCGGTCCCAGTCGTCCGCGAGGACCACCGGCTCCGCGGAGCCGTCCGTCGGCACGAGGGCGAGGCGGACCACGGGCGCCTCGTCCGGGGACGAGATCGACTCGGTCACGTAGGCCACCCAGGCGCCGTCGGGCGAGATGCGCGGCGCGCCGGTGTCGGCGTCCGGGTCGTCCACCAGGACGCGCCGCTCGCCGGTGGCGGTGTCGTGCACGACCAGGGTGCCGCGCACGGCCGCGCCGGGGTCGCTCACGCTCCAGGTGGTGACGAGGGTCCTGCCGTCGGCGGACAGGTCCGCGGCGTGGTCCGTCAGGTGCTTGCCCGCACCGGTGAGGTCACGCAGGTCGAGGTGCTTGCCCGGCGTCGCCTCGTCGGCCGCCGGCGCGGCGCCCTCGGCACGCGGGGCCTTCGGCAGCGGCGCCGCCGGCTCGTCCACGAGCGACGCGAGGTCGCCCACCAGACGACGCTCCTGATCCGGGCCCAGGTCGTGGTCCCACAGCCGCACGGGGTAACCGCTGTGCAGGATCGCCGAGACCTTCTGGTCCTTGCGGGCCTTGCGGAGCTCGGCGTCCTGCGCCAGGTCCTTCGCGGAGGGCAGGAGGCTCGCGCCGACGCTCACCGTGTCGGCGTCCCGCGCCGCGAGCGGGCCGGAGACGCCGCTCTGCGGGGACGCGATCACGCGGGCCTCGCCGCCGCCCGCCGGCAGGAGCCAGAGGGCCGACCGGGGCTCGTCGGCGTCCTTGCCGTCGGGGTCGGGCCGGGCCGAGGTGAACAGGACGTCGCCGGACCGCGTGAACACGGCGGACGACTCGCCCTTCGCGGACCGGGTCAGCCGCCGTGCCGGTGCCTCGCCCGCCGGGTCCACCTCCCAGAGGGCGGTCCGGTAGGCCGTGCGCTCACCGTCGAGCGTCTGCAGGGTGGCGACGAGACGGGTGCCGTCCGGACTGGCGGTGAGGCCGGTGAGGCGCGGGATCGCCACGTACCGGTCGAGGTCGTGGAACGGGGTCTGCGGGTTCTGCGGAGATTCGCTCACGCGGCCGTCCTATCACGCCGGAACGCGGCCGGGCACGGATTTACGCGGTCAGCCCTCCCCGCGCCGCGCCGCCTCCTCCGCCTTCTTGGCGAGCATCTCGTTGTACGCCTCCAGCTCGGCGTCGCCGTCCCGCTCCGCCTTGCGGTCCGTGCGCCGGGCCTCGCGCGCGTCGGACTTGGTCCAGGAGATCGCGACGCCGACGGCGAGCAGCAGCGTCGGCAGCTCGCCGATGCCCCACGCGACCGCGCCGCCCTTCTGCTGGTCCACGATCGCGCTCGGTCCCCACGGGCGGCCCATGAGCCCGAACCAGTCGGGGACGAGCAGAGCCGTGCCCGACGTCAGCGTGACGCCGAAGAACGCGTGGAACGCCATGGTGGCGAACAGCAGCACGAGGCGCATCGGGTAGCCGGGCCGGGACGGGCCCGGGTCGACGCCGATCAGCGCGTTCGCGAAGAGATACCCCACGAGCGTGAAGTGCAGGATCATCCACAGGTGGCCCGCGTACGTGGTCAGGGCCAGCTCGAACAGGGGCGTGAAGTAGAAGACGATCATCCCGCCGGCGAACAGGACGGCGGCCACGATCGGGTTCGCGAGGAAGCGGCCCCAGGCCGAGTGCACCAGCAGCAGGACCCACTCGCGGGGTCCCCGGGACTCGTCCTTGCGTGCGGGGACGGCCCGGGCGAGCAGCGTGATCGGCGCGGCCAGCACGAGGAAGATCGGCACCACCATGGCCAAGATCATGTGCTGGACCATGTGCGCGCTGAACAGCACGTGGCCGTAGACGGCCGCGCCGCCGTTCGTGGCCCAGAAGAGGGTCACGATGCCGAGGCACCAGGAGACGGTGCGCCCCACCGGCCACGCGTCGCCGCGCCTGCGCAGCCGGAGCGCCCACCGGACGTACACGATGAGGGCGGCCGCGCAGGCGAACGCCACGATGACGTCCCACTGGAACTCGGTGAGCCACCGCAGCACCGTCGGCTCGGGCGGCAGCGGGTGGCCGGTGACGATCTCGGCCGGGGTCGGGTCCGTGATCGCGTCGTCGGGCACGGGGGGCGCCGTGGAGCCGAGGGCGACCGCCACGCCGGACACGGCGCCCATCACGGCGACCTCCACCGCCGCGAGGCGCCAGAACAGGCCGATCGCCACGTTCCGCGTGGTGCCGGCGGACAGGCGCGCCACGACGGTGCTGCGGTGCAGCCAGCCCAGGCCGCCCAGCACGATCAGCAGCACGGCCTTGACCACGATCAGGATGCCGTAGTCGGTGCCGAGCTGGTCGAGCGACCCGATCCGGATCCAGGCGCTGACCAGGCCGGAGACGGCGACGGCGGCGAAGCACCAGATCGCGATCGCGGAGTACCGCCGGATCACGTCGGCGGTCGCGGCGTACCGCAGCCCGACGAGGACGATCGCGGCCAGCCCGCCGATCCAGAGGGCGGCGCCGCCCAGGTGCAGGAACAGGGCCGAGATCGCGAGGTCGTGGCTGGCCGCACCGGCCGCGTGGCCCGTGGAGGACTGCATGCCGAGGGCGACCAGCGGCAGCGCCATCGTGCACAGGGCGCCCACCGGGCCCCGCACGAGGAGCGCGACGGCCGCGGTGAGCGCGGCGACGATCACGATGCCCAGGTAGGTACGGCCCACCGGGATGGTCGAGACGTACTCCATCAGGGCCGGGCCGAACGTCGGCGAGTCCAGGGGCAGGTACGTGGACCACGAGAACCGCAGCACGAGCTGCACCAGCGCCGCGACGGTCCACACCCCGGCGGCGACGCCCGCGACCCCGATCGCGCGGTCCACGAGCGGCCCGCGCGGCAGCACCCAGGCGGCCAGCGCCAGCGCACCGACGGTCGCGGCCACGGCCAGCTCGGTGGTCACGGTGGCGACGGGCACGCCCCACCGCACCAGCACGCCCGGGTCGGCGAAGTTGGCGAACGCGGTGAACGCCCCGGAGAACGCGCCGGCCGCGAGGAGGGCGGCCAGCGCCACGAGCCCTGCCACCGGCAGGGCCAGGCCGAGCCACGAGGGGCTGGTCGGGCCGCTCTCGGTGCTCTTCCGGGCGGTTCTGCTCGTCCCGTTCCGGGCGTCGGTGGGTGTCACACGGTCCAGCCTAGGCGCGCCGGGCAGCGGTTCTGACCGCCTGCGGGCATCCCGTTGACCACACCGCGGGCATACCGCCACCGGGACTTTCGAAGAAATTCAGGAAAAGTTGGGAGGGATTATGCACCAAACCCAACCCTTTAGCCCTCTTCTGCGTTGTGACCAGTGTGGACCTCGCGAACATCATCACCGAGACCGACGACTCCGTGCCGTGCTCGGAACAGCCCGAGCTCTGGTTCGCGGAGCATCCGGCGGACCTCGAGGAGGCGAAGCGCGCCTGCGCCGCCTGCCCGCTCAAGGCGCAGTGCCTGGCGGGCGCTCTCGCGCGCCGCGAGCCGTGGGGCGTGTGGGGCGGAGAGATCGTCGTGGACGGCACCGTACGCAGCCGCAAGCGTCGTCGTGGACGCCCGCGCTCGATCGGTGGCATGCGCGTGGCGTGACGGCCGCGTAGCACCAGACGTCGCCCGGGGCACGGCGGCCGAGTCCGGCCGCCGTGACTGTCGGAGCAGTGCGCCCGCCCGTACCGCGGATCGCCCGGACCGATCCGGGCAGGCGCACTGCTCCGGCCGCGCCACGTCTTGGATCGTTCCAGGGCAAGGGCCTGCGAAACGTGTCAGACCCCCAGGTCACGGGTGACCTGGGGGTCTGACACGTTCTGGGTGGTGCGGGTCAGCTCCAGACGAGGCCGTGCGAGGGGTCCTCGAGCACCCGCGCGACGTCGGACAGGAACCGGGCGCCCAGCTCGCCGTCGGCCAGCCGGTGGTCGAAGCTGAAGCTCAGCGTGGTCACCCAGCGCGGCTTCACCTTGCCCTTGTGCACCCACGGCTGCTTGCGGATCGCGCCGAAGGCGAGGATGCCCGACTCCCCCGGGTTGAGGATCGGCGTACCCGTGTCGATGCCGAAGACACCCAGGTTGGTGATGGTGATGGTGCCGTCGGACATGTCCGTGACCGAGGTGCGCCCGGCCCGCGCCGTCGCCGTCAGCACTGCGAGCGCCTTGGCGATGCCGAGCAGGTCGAGCGTGTGCGCGTCCTTGATGTTCGGCACCACGAGCCCCCGCGGGGTGGCCGCGGCGATGCCCAGGTTCACGTAGTGCTTGTAGACGATCTCCTGGGCGGCGTCGTCCCACGAGGCGTTGATCTGCGGGTGCCGCTTCACGGCGAGCAGCACCGCCTTGGCGGCCACGAGCAGGGGCGTCACCTTGACGTCCGTGAAGTCGCGGTCCTCCTTGAGCCGGGCCACGAGCTTCATCGTCTTGCTGACGTCGACGGTGTGCAGCACCGTCACGTGCGGCGCGGTGAAGGCGCTGGCCACCATGGCCTCGGCCGTGCGCTTGCGCACGGACCGCACCGGGACGCGCGTCTGACGCCCGTCCGGTGAGACGACGCCCTGGGCGAGCCACGGCTCGTCGTCCGGGTAGCTGGTCAGCTTCTGCACCGAGGAGCGCTCGGCATGGCCGACCACGTCCTCGCGCGTCACGATGCCGCCGGGACCCGACGCGTGCACGCCCGCCAGGTCCACGCCCAGGTCCTTGGCGAGCTTGCGGACGGGCGGCTTGGCGAGCACGCGGGCGCGTGCGGCCGTCGTCGTCCCGGTGTCCGACGGCGGGGCCGCCACCGGGGCGGGCGCCGGAGCCGGCGGGGCCGCCACGGGGGCGGGAGCCGGAGCCGGGGCGGGCGGGGCGGTCACGGCCGCGACCGGAGCCGCCGTCGTGGCGGCCGCCGCCACCTGGTGCCGGCGGCGACGTCCGCTCGCCTTGGCCTCGGCGGTGCCGTAGCCGACGAGCACGGACCCGGAGCTCTCCTCCGCGGCGCCCGCGGCAGCCGCCGCGGACGAGGTGCCGTTCGACGCGGGGGCGGGCGCGCCGGCGCCGTCGGACACCGTGATCTCGATGATCGGGGTGCCGACGTCGACGGTGGTGCCCGACTCGACGAGGAGTGCGGAGACGGTCCCGTTCCAGGGCGACGGCAGGTCGACGAGCGACTTCGCCGTCTCGATCTCGACGATCGTCTGGTTGATCTCGACGGTGTCGCCCACGGCGACCTGCCACTCGACGATCTCGGCCTCGGTGAGGCCCTCGCCGACGTCGGGGAGCGGGAACCTCTGGATGTTCAAGCTCACTCTCGGTTCACTCCTGGGTCAGTGCGCGAAGGCACGGTCGACGGCGTCGAGCACACGGTCCACGCTGGGCAGGTACTCGTGCTCGTGCTTGGCCACGGGGTACGGGGTGTGGAAGCCGCCCACGCGCAGCACGGGCGCCTCCAGCGCGTAGAAGCACTCCTCCGTGACCCGGGCCGCGATCTCGGCGCCGGCGCCGAAGAACACGGGGGCCTCGTGG
The DNA here is from genome assembly GCF_042731755.1 of Promicromonospora sp. NPDC059942. Lineage (NCBI taxonomy): Bacteria > Bacillati > Actinomycetota > Actinomycetes > Micrococcales > Promicromonosporaceae > Promicromonospora > Promicromonospora sp. NPDC059942. The sequence continues at coordinate 285,233 of NZ_JBHWLR010000007.1, read as the reverse complement.
ATCACGACGCAGCGCCCCGTCTTGCGCACGCTCGCCACCACGGCCGCGGTGTCGATCGGCGAGATGGCGCGCAGGTCGATCACCTCGGCGGACCGGCCCTCCTCCGCGAGCGCGTCGGCGGTCTTGAGCGCGGTCACGACGGACGGCCCGTAGGCGACGAGCGTGACGTCGGTGCCCTGGCGGACCACCTGCGCGGCGTTGAGCGTGTCGGCGCCCAGCGGGGCGTCGAGGTCGACCGCGCCCTTGCCCCAGTAGCGGCTCTTCGGCTCGAAGTAGATCACGGGGTCCGGGGAGGCGATGGCCTCCTGGATCATCGTGTACGCGTCCTGCGGGGTGCTCGGCGAGACCACGCGCAGTCCGGCGGTGTGCGCGAACAGCGCCTCCGGGCTCTCGCCGTGGTGCTCGACGCCGCCGATGCCGCCGCCGTAGGGGATGCGGATGACGACGGGCATCTGCACCGCGCCGCGCGTCCGGTTGTGGATCTTGGAGAGCTGCGTGGTGATCTGGTTGAACGCCGGGAAGACGAACCCGTCGAACTGGATCTCGCAGACGGGCCGGTAGCCGCGCATGGCCAGGCCGATGGCGGTGCCGACGATGCCGGACTCCGCCAGCGGGGTGTCCACGACCCGCCGCTCGCCGAACTCCGCCTGCAGGCCGTCGGTCACGCGGAAGACACCGCCCAGGGGGCCGATGTCCTCGCCCATGAGCATGACCTTGTCGTCGCGCCGCATCGCGGCGCGCAGGCCCTCGTTGATCGCCTTGCCGAGCGACAGCGTCTGGGTGCCCGACGCCTGCTCCGCGGCGCCGCCGGTGGTGTGCGTTCGTTCCGCCATGGTTGTCATCGTGCGCCTCCCTGGGCCGACTCCGCGATCGCGTACTGGGGGGCCGGCGGGTCACCGGCGTCGTAGGCCTCGTACCAGGCCCGTTCTGCGGCGACGACGCCGTGCGGCGTGGCGTACACGTCGTCGAAGGTGCTGGAGACGGCCGGGCCGCCGTCGAGGGCGCGGACGCCGGTGCGCAGCTTCGCGCCCAGCTCGTCCCCCGCGGCCTTGATCTCGGCCTCGAACTCGTCGTCGAGCCCGCCCTCGGCGCGCAGCAGGGCGCCGAGGCGGTCGATCGGGTCACGACGCCGCCACTGCTCCTCCTGCTCGGAGGTGCGGTACCGGGTCGGGTCGTCGGACGTCGTGTGCGCGCCCATGCGGTAGGTGAACGCCTCGATGAAGCTCGGGCCCTCGCCCAGGCGGGCGCGCTCGAGCGCCTCCTGCGTCGCCGCGTACACGGCGAGCACGTCGTTGCCGTCGACGCGCAGGCTCGGCATGCCGAACGCCTCGCCGCGCTTGTAGAGCGGGCCCTTGGTCTGCCGGGTCGTGGGCTCGGAGATCGCCCACTGGTTGTTCTGCAGGAAGAAGACGACCGGGGCGTTGTTCACGGCCGCGTAGACCATGGACTCGTTGACGTCGCCCTGCGAGGTGGCACCGTCACCGAAGTACGTGATCACCGCGGTGCCGTCGTTCTTGTCGAGCGGGGTGTCGTCCCGCTGGACGCCCATCGCGTAGCCGGCGGCGTGCAGCGTGTGCGCGCCGATCACGATGGTGTAGACGGCCGTGTTGTGCTCGGTGGGGTTCCACCCACCGTGGTCCGAACCGCGGAAGAACCGCAGCCGGTCGACAGGGTCCAGCCCGCGGACGTGCAGCACACCGTGCTCCCGGTAGGACGGGAAGACGTAGTCCTGCGGCCGCAGTGCGTAGGCGCTGCCGACCTGCGCGGCCTCCTGGCCACGAGCAGGCGCGAACAGGGCGAGCTCGCCCTGCCGCTGGAGCGAGGTCGCCTCGTCGTCGAAACGACGAGTCAGGACCATGTCGCGGTACATGCCACGGAGGTCTTCCGTGGTCAGCGTCGCGGCGCGGTCGCGATAGCCCTTGGTCCCGCGCGTCGTGACGCGGTTCCCTTGGGGATCGAGTAGCTGCAACGTCGGGATCGCCTCGTTGGAGCCGTTGGTGGTAGTCACACTTTCCTCCTTCACCTGCGGACGCGAGCGCCCGCACATGCGGAGACGCCCGGTCCGTTCCGGGGACCTTTCCATCCTGGCACGGGTCCAGCCGGAAATTTGGCCGATCCGCAACCTACGCTCTCGTAGCCTACGCAAGCGTAGGCTACGGCTCCGTAGGTAGGTCTGCCGCATCTCCCCCAATCTCTCCCGGGACCGTTTGTCGGAACCCACCAAGGCTGCGACCGGGTATCGCCGACCGGGGCCGCGGTGCCGTCCGCGCGGCGTCCGCGTCTCGGCGGGCCCCACGCCGATACTGGTCCGATGCCGCTGCCCGAGCCGTACGACGCCTGGTTTCCCGACGCGCCGATCGACGGCACCTACGGCTACGACCTGGACACGCTGCTCGCCGTCGAGCCCGCCCCCGCGCCCGCCGGCTTCGCCGAGCTGTGGCAGGGCTGGTTCACGGCCTCGCGCGCGGTACGCCCCGAGCCGCGGCTGACGTCGCTCGGCCGGCAGGGCGCGCACGACCTCTACGAGCTGGAGCACACGGGCGCCGGCGGGCTGCGGCTGCGGGGCTGGCTCGCCCTCCCGTCCGACGGCGCGGCCCGGGTCGGCGTGGTGCACGGCCACGGGTACGGCGGCCGGGACGCGCCAGACTTCGCCCGGGTGCCCGACGACGCCGCCGTCGTCTTCCCCGTGGCGCGCGGTCTCGGGGCGCTCAACGTCGGTGCGGGCGCCCCGGACAACGCCGCCGAGCACGTGGTGCACGGCATCGACTCGGTGGAGACCTACGCGCTGGGCCGCTGCGCCGTCGACCTGTGGCACGCGGCCGACGCCCTCGTCGAGATCGCCGGGGACCTGCCGCTCTACTACACGGGCGCGAGCTTCGGCGCGATCGGGGTGCTGGCCGTGCCCTGGGACCGCCGGTTCGTGGGCGCGACCTTCGTGGTGCCGAGCTTCGGGCAGTACGACGTGCGGCTCGACCTGGAGTGCACCGGCAGCGGCGAGGCCGTGCGCCGGTACGTCGCGGAGCACCCCGAGGCGCGGGACGTGCTGCGCTACTTCGACACGTCGACAGCGGCCGGGTACCTCCGCGTCCCCGTGCGCTGCGAGTGCGCGCTGTGGGACGCGGCGGTGCCGCCGCCCGGGCAGTTCGCCGTGGCGAACGCCGTGACGGCGGCCGCCGCGGCCCGGGCGGGCGGTTCGGCCTGCCCCACGCTGGAGCTCGAGGCCCTGCCGGCGGGGCACGCCGACTACCCCGGCGACCAGGACGTCGACGCCCGGGCGGCGTTGGCGACCAGAGCGCACATCGCGCGCTGCCTGGCAGGCTGACGCGGGCGCCGGCCGGGCCTCGCGCCGGGCCTGGTCCGGGCCCCGCGCCGGGGTCCTGCGCCGGGGCCCGCGCCGGGTCAGGCGGCGGCGCTGTGTCGCGCGACGCGGTGCGCCAGGAGTGCGAACACGACGGCGCACCCGGCCTGGACGGCCACGGCGGCGACCAGGCCGACGGTCAGGCCCGACCCCGTCCCGGTCGCGTCGGCCGCCGCCGTCCCGCCGTCGACCCCGCCCGCCAGGCCGGCCACGGCGTGGAAGAGCCCGCCCAGCAGTGCCACGCCCAGCCCGATCCCGAGCTGCTGCAGCGTGGTCAGCAGCCCGCCCGCGACGCCGGCCGCCCAGACCGGGGTCCGCGAGAGCACCGTCTGCAGCGCGGGCCCGTACATGAACGCCTGTGCGGCACCGAGACCGACGAGCAGCGGCTGCAGCGCCAGCGGGGCGCTCCGGCCGTCGTCGAGCCCGATGACCAGCGCGATCGCGAGGAGCGCCGTCGCCTGACCGGAGGCGGCGTAGACCATGATCCGCGGCCCCACCCGGCGCAGGACGCCCGGCAGCAGCAGCGCGGCGACGAGGAATCCGCCGCCGAAGCCGAGGGTCAGCATCGCCACGTCCCAGCCGTCGGCGCCCCAGACGGTCTGCGAGTACTCCGAGACCTCGTAGAGGAACGCGCCGTAGGTGACGAAGAACAGCATCGTCATGGTCAGGCCGATCCACACCACCGGGACCCGCAGCACGCTCGGCGGCGCCACCGGCAGCCCGCCCCGTCGTTCCGTGGCGCGCTGCGCGAGGCCGAAGGCGGTCAGGGTGACCGCCGCGACGGCCAGCAGGCCGATCGACCAGGCCGGCCACCCCGCAGACGGACCGAGGGTCAGCGGTACGACCAGCGCCACCAGCCCGCCCCCGAGCAGCGCCGCGCCCCGCAGGTCGAGCCCGAGCGGCGCGGGCGACCGGGACTCCGGGACGGCGCGCAGGCCGGGCAGCGCCAGCAGGGCGATGAGACCGGTGATCATCTGGACCGCTCGCCAGGCCAGGTGCTCCGGCAGCACGACGGTGGTCGCGCCCGCCACGACCTGGCCGGCGATCGAGGCGATCGCGCCGGCAGCCGTGAACAGGATGATCCCGCGCGTGCGGAGCCGGTCGGGCGCCGTGGCCTGGATGCTCGTCAGCACCTGGGGCGTGAACAGCCCGGCGGCCAGGCCCAGGGCCGCGCGCAGGGCCACGAGGGAGACCACGTCCTGGGCGAGTGCGGTCAGGACGGCCAGCACCCCGAAGGCGATCAACCCGGTCCGCAGCAGCCTGCGGCGGCCGTAGCGGTCACCCAGCCGCCCGGAGACCACCAGCCCGGCGGCGAAGGTGGTGGTGTAGGCGGACAGCACGAGCGCCCCACCGGACGGACCGGCGCCCAGGTCCGCCGCGATCGCGGGAACCAGCAGGTTCACCGCGCCGAACGTGAAGTTCACGGGCAGGAAGGCGAGCAGCAGTACGGCGAGGCCGCCCGCGGTCAGGGCCGGCGCGGTCAGCGCGGACGCGGCGGCAGGGAGTGCCGGTGCCGCGGCGGGGAGCGACCGGGCCGGGACTCCTGGGTTGGCCGGCAGCGCGCCGGGATCGACCGCCGCGGGGAGGGATGTCGTCATGCCCACGACCCTGCGCCGTTCGGCATCCTGGTACCAGGAGCCTGTTCATACGGGTACTGATACCACCTGGTCTCCGACGCCCTGCGGGGTGACACTGGTCCGGTGACGAGTACCGCACCGGACCACAAGGCGCTCGGGGCGTTCCTGCGGGAGCGCCGCGGCCGCGTGACGCCGGCCGACGTCGGGCTGCCGCAGGCCGGCCGGCGTCGGACCCCTGGACTGCGCCGCGAGGAGGTGGCGCAGCTCGCCGGCGTGGGCGTCACCTGGTACACGTGGCTCGAGCAGGGGCGGGCACCCAACCCGTCGGACCAGGTGCTCGACGCGGTCGCGCGGACGCTGCGTCTGCGTCCTGAGGAGCGGCGGCACCTCATGCTCCTGGCCGGCCGGGCGGCCGACACCGGGGCGGATGCACCGAACCCGCTCATGGAGGTGCGCCCGGAGCACATCGCACTGCTGGAGCGGCTGCTGCCCTTTCCTGCCGCCATCCAGACCGCGACGTACGACCTGGTCGCGGCCAACCGCACCTACCGCTTCCTGTGGGGCGACCTGGACTCGGTCGAGCCCGGCGACCGGAACTGCGCCTGGCTCCTGTTCATGAACGACGAGTGGCGCGACAGCCTCGTGGAGCCCGAGGTGGTGCTCCGCGACCTCGCCGGCCGGCTGCGCGCGCGGGAGGCCGAGTTCCGGCAGCACCCGAGGTGGAGCGGGCTGCTGGGCGGCCTGCGTGAGCACTCGCCCGAGTTCGTCCGGTACTGGGACGAGCACGAGGTGCGGGGCGACCGGGCGGGACAGCTGCGCCGCTACCTGTCCTCCCGGGTGGGCCGGGTCGACACGGTCTTCCAGAGCCTGTGGCTGGACCGCGACCGCGGCGAGCGCATCGTCGTGCTCACCCCGGCCGACGCGGACTCCGCCCGCCGGCTGGAGCGGCTCGACTCCCTGGTGGGCGCCGCGCCCGCCTGGACCGCCCGGGACGGGGTGCTGGCGGACGCGCTGATCGGCTGAGCCGGCTCAGCGTCGTCCGTCAGCTACGTCCGTCAGCTACGTCCGTCAGCGCCAGGTCGCCGCGATCCGCAGGAAGGCGTCGTTCGCCTCTGTCTCACCGATGGTCACGCGGAGCCCGTCGCCCGCGAACGGGCGCACCAGGACGCCGCCAGCGCTCGCCTCGGCCGCGCGCTGCGTGGTCGGCCCGCCGAGCCCGAACCAGACGAAGTTCGCCTGCGTGTCCGGGAGCTGCCAGCCCTGCTCGCGGAGCGCGTCCGTGACGCGCGTGCGCTCGGTGACCAGCGCGTCCACGCGCTCCAGCAGCTCGCCCTGCGCGGCGGGGGCCAGCGACGCCAGCGCGGCGACCTGCGCGATGTGCGAGACGCCGAACGGCGTGGACACCGCGCGGATGCCCGCGGCGAGCCGGGGCTCGGCGACGGCGTAACCGACGCGGAGACCCGCCAGCCCGTAGGCCTTGGACAGGGTGCGCAGCAGCACCACGTTCGGGTGCCGGCGCAGCAGGTCGACGCCGTCGGCCACCCGGGAGTCGCGGACGAACTCCAGGTAGGCCTCGTCCACGACGACGAGCACGTCCCGCGGCACGGCCGCGAGGAAGGTCTCGAGCTCGTCGGCGTGCACCGCGGGGCCGGTCGGGTTGTTCGGCGTGCAGACCAGGACCACGCGGGTGGCGGGCGTGACGGCGGCCGCCATCGCGGGCAGGTCGAGCCGGCCGGTGTCCTCCTGGACCGGGACGGTGACCGCCTTGCCGCCCGCCACGGCGACCGCGATCGGGTACGCCTCGAAGGACCGCCACGGGAACACGACCTCGTCCCCGTGCTCGACGACGGCCTGCAGCACGTGCGCGAGCACGGCGACCGAGCCGTTGCCGACCACCACGTTCTCCGGCGCCACACCCGTGTGGGCCGCGAGCGCCTCGACGAGCTCGCCGGCGTACATGTCCGGGTAGCGGTTCACCTCGGCCGCGCCCCGCGCGATGGCGTCCAGCACGGACGGCAGCGGCGGATACGGGTTCTCGTTGGACGACAGCTTCCAGGCCTGGGCGCCGGCGGCGACACGGGCGCCGGGAACGTAGGCGGGGAGGGCCGACACGGCCGCGCGGAGCGGTACGAATGCATCTTCCACGGGGGTCAGCATGCCACGATGACCGGATGAAGCTCGTGGCCAGCATCCTCATCACCGCACTCGCGATCGGCCTGTCGGCCCTGATCCTCGGTTCCCACATGGACGTCGTGAGCGACGGCACCACCCTCGGCACGATTCTCGCCGTGATCGTGGTCGCCATCGTCTACGGCCTGGTCCACATGATCGTGAAGCCGATCGTCCAGCTGATCTCGCTCCCCCTCTACATCCTGACGCTCGGCCTGGTGTCGGTGCTGATCAACGCGCTGATGCTGTGGATCACCACGTCCATCACGAACCAGTCCTGGTTCTCGGACACGCCCAACTGGGGTCTCGAGGTGAACGGCGGCTTCTGGTGGTACGTGCTGGCGGCCATCGTGATCTCCGTGGTGCAGACCATCCTGCTGGCCCTGCTGCCCAAGCGGATCTCGGACTGATCCGGGCCTCGGACTGACCTGGTCGCGGGCACAGGTCACGAACCGACTCTTTCCGCCCGGTAGAACACGGTGCTCGCCGTCGGGCCGGCGAGCCGCGCGCCGATCCGGTCGACCGTCGCGGTCACCCGGGGATCACCGGACGCGACGGCGAGGTCCAGGGTGCGCACGTGCGCGGCGACCGCATGTGCCTGCGGCAGGCTGCCCGACGCCGCCCGGTCGGCCTGCGCGGCCGAGTCCCGCAGCGACCGGACCACCGTGAGGCGGTCGTGCGTGCGCGGGTTCTGTGCGGCGGACCGGCCGTCGGTGTGCGAGACCAGTTCCTCCGGGGTCTCCAGGTGCAGCACAGGGACGCCGGGCGGCGTGGCCAGCAGGCCGGTCGGCGCACCGGCGGTGACCAGCCCGCCCACCCGGTACCGCTCGGCGAAACCCGCCCGCGACACCAGTGCGGTGGCCGCGATCCCGCCGAGGCTGTGCCCCACGAGGGTGACGGGCTCGTCGGGTCCGACGCCGGAGTCCGCCAGCGCCCCTTCGATCGCTGCCGTGGCGCCGTCGAGCTCGCCCGCGACCAGCTCCAGGTCGGTCCGGCCGTCCCACGGGTGGTCCGCGGGGAGCGCGGACTGGGTGCCGGGTACCAGCACCGTCCAGGACACCGCGCCGTCCGGCGCCGTCACACGCTGGACCGCGATCGTGGCCGAGGGCGCGCCGCCGGGCCCCGGGTAGAGGTCGTCGATCCTGGCCAGGGCCTCCTGCACGGACCACGCGCCGCTCGTGGACCACGCCGGGACGGCGCCGTGCGCGAAGTCCTCGGGTCCGAGCCGGGTGAGCCGCAGCCCGGTGTCGGCGTTGCCGAGCACGGGCACCTGGCGCGCCACGTGGGCGAGCACGCCGGCCCCGCCGGCGACGCCCGGACGGCCCCCGGCGAGCCCCGGCCTGGTGAGCGCGACACCACCGCCCAGGCCCGCGAACGCCTCGTCCGACCAGGGTGCCAGACCACGGGTCACGCCCGCTGCGGCCCACCCCGTGACCGCGGTCGAGAGACCCCGGGTGGCCGCCCCGCCGGCCAGGCGTACCGCGACCTCCGCGCCGCCCGCGGCGCCGGCCCCCACGAGGGCCGCCCAGCCCAGGCTGCCGAACGCCGCCCCGGTGCCGAACGCGCCCGCCGTGACGAGCGCTCCGACCAGGCGGTGCGCGGTCGACTCCGCCTCCTCGTACAGGCCCGCCGCGCGCAGCAGCCGCCAGCCCAGCAGGTCGCACCGGTCGGCCCGCTCCGCCAGGCGACCCGCCGTGTCCCGCGCCGCCTCGTCCAGCGCCAGCGCCGTCGGCGCAAGGGCGCCGGGCACCCCGCCGGCGGCGGCCGGCCAGGCCCCGGCGGCGCCGGGCCACGCCGCGCCCGTCCGCCCGGCCTCGCCCAGGACCGATCCCGGCACGAGGTCGCGGCTCACCCCCAGGCAGCACCGGGCGGCCGCGCGCAGGTCGTCCGCGGCGCGGGCCAGCAGTGTCGCGGCCCGCCGCACGGACGCCGTCCCGACGGCCGACGTACCCCCGCCGCCGTACACCGTCACGGTGTCCCCCGGCAGGAGCCGGTCGCCGCCCCGGGGCGGCCTCGGGTCGCCGTTCACCGGGTCCACCCGCCGTACGCCAGCCGCACCGCCCCGTCCAGCAGCACGCGGTCCCGGGCCAGCGCATGCGCCGCGTCGGCGACCGCCGCCCGGTACAGCTCGGCCGCGAGCGCCCGCCACTCGACCTCACCGGCCGCCCGGATCCCTGCGGCCGCACCGTCCACGAGGTCCGCGGCCCGCGCGAGCGCCAGCCGCGCGTCCTCCCCCGCCGGCGCAGCGCACGACGGGTCACTGCCGGTCATGGACGGGCTCTGTTCATCGGCGCTCGCACTCCCCTGGTCGGCCGGTCACGTCTTGCGGCGACCGTAGGCCGGGCCGGTGGGGCGGCGTCGGGCGGGGCGGAGTGCCTGTGCACGGACGGTCCGAACTGCCCTCTGTGGTCGCGCTCGCGCCCGCCGAACGCCGTCGGGAGGGTCGGTCGCGCGGCCGCGCGACCGAGACGTGGCCCCGCAGCGCGCGGTGTTGTGGACGACGAGGCCGCGGGAAGAGCGGCCCGTGGGAGAATGGAGCACGTGCCTGAGACCACCGCCCCTGCTGCCAGCCCTGCCGACTCCGCCGGCGCCGTCACCCGCGTCGCCCTCGCGGAGGTGAGCCCGGCCATCGCGCTCGGCCCGCTGGACGGCCGGTACCGCAAGGCGGTGGCCCCGCTCGTGGACCACCTGAGCGAGGCCGCGCTGAACCGCGAGCGTATCCACGTCGAGGTGGAGTGGCTCATCACGCTGTGCAACGGCGCCCCGGGCGTCGACGCGCCGGTCGTGCCGGGTGCGCCCACGCTGTCGCAGCAGGAGATCGACTATCTCCGCGCGATCCCCGCGACGTTCGGCGCGGACGAGATCGCCGAGCTGGCCGAGATCGAGCGCGAGACGGTGCACGACGTCAAGGCCGTCGAGTACTTCATCAAGCGGCGGATCGCCGTGGCGCCCGAGGCGCTGGGCGAGACGAGCCTGCCCGCCGCCAGCGAGCTGGTGCACTTCGCCTGCACCAGCGAGGACATCAACAACCTGTCGTACGCCCTGATGGTGCGCGGCGCGGTGCGCGAGGTCTGGCTGCCGGCCGCGACCGCCGTCGTCGACCAGCTCGCGGGCATGGCGCGTGAGCACGCCGCCGCCCCCCTGCTCAGCCGCACGCACGGCCAGCCCGCCACGCCGTCGACCCTGGGCAAGGAGCTCGCCGTGCTGGCGCACCGCCTGCGGCGTCAGCTCCGGCGCGTCGAGGGCGCCGAGTTCCTGGGCAAGCTGAACGGCGCCACCGGCACCTACGGCGCGCACACGGTCGCCGTCCCCTCGGCCGACTGGCCGGCAGTGTCGAAGGCGTTCGTCGAGGGCCTCGGGCTGGACTGGAACCCGCTGACCACGCAGATCGAGTCGCACGACTGGCAGGCCGAGGTCTACTCCGACGTCGCCCGCTTCAACCGCATCCTGCACAACCTCGCGACGGACGTGTGGACCTACATCTCGCTCGGGTTCTTCACGCAGATCCCGGTCGAGGGCGCCACGGGCTCGTCGACGATGCCGCACAAGGTGAACCCCATCCGGTTCGAGAACGCCGAGGCCAACCTCGAGATCTCGTGCGCGCTCCTGGACACCCTGTCGGCGACGCTGGTCACCAGCCGCCTGCAGCGCGACCTCACCGACTCCACGACGCAGCGGAACATCGGCCCGGCCTTCGGGCACGGCCTGCTCGCGATCGACAACGTGTCGCGCGGCCTGGACCGGCTCGCCGTGAACGAGACCCTGCTGCGCGAGGACCTCGACGCCAACTGGGAGGTGCTGGGCGAGCCCGTCCAGTCCGCGATGCGCGCGGCGTCGGTCGCGGGCGTGCCCGGCATGGAGAACCCGTACGAGCGCCTCAAGGACCTCACGCGGGGCCAGCGGGTGGACGGCGCGCGCATGCGCGAGTTCGTCGCCGGGCTCGGGCTGCCCGACGACGTCGCGGCTCGCCTCGCGGAGCTGACCCCCGCCACCTACACCGGCCTGGCGGAGCAGCTCGTCAAGGACTACCTGGACTGACCGGTCCCAGGACCAGGAATGCCCGGTCCGGTTGCGCGCGAGGGGCATGTCCGGGCGGTGCCCGGAACGGGTCCCCTTCCCACAGGTGGGGGTGGACGGAGGTGGGGGCGTAGAGGTCGCTGTTG
>NZ_JBHWLR010000007.1:224151-273956 GCF_042731755.1 Promicromonospora sp. NPDC059942 | reverse complement strand
CGGAGGTGCGGGATCGTCGAGTGGGCGGGACGGCCGGCGTCGTCCCGGCGAAGTGGGGGTCTCCCCCACCCCCCCTCCCCCCCCCCCCACACCCGGACCGGGCGTTCCGTTTCGGCGAGGTGGACGGGATGGATCAGTCCAGGAAGATCCCGTTCCCCGGCGCGATCGGGTGATCGGGCGGCCTGGGGTCGTCACGTAAAGGGTGATTATTCGGTCGTGTAACGCTCTCCATACGATGGACCGCATGAACCGCCCCACTCCGCCCAGCACCGCGTACCTCGACCACCTGGTCGCCGAGACCGCGGGGCGGCGGGCCGCCCTGGCCGGCGCGGCCTACGGTGGGGCAGCCGGCACGGGCACGGCCCGGCCCGACGTCGGCGCGCCCGCCGACCTGGTCGCCGCCGTCGAGCAGGCGGCGGACCGGCTCGAACCCGAGCTCGCGGAGATCGTCCGGCGGCTGCACGAGCACCCCGAGCCGGCCTTCGAGGAGCACCAGAGCGCCGCGACGCTGGTGGAGGTGCTCGCCCGGCACGGCGTCGAGGCGGAACTGGGTGCCCACGGGGTGCCGACGGCGTTCCGGGCCGAGTTCGGCGACCCCGCCGGGCCGACCATCGCCATCTGCGCCGAGTACGACGCGCTGCCCGGCATCGGGCACGCCTGCGGCCACAACGTCATCGCGGCGTCCGGCGTCGGTGCGTTCCTCGCGCTGCACGAGGTGCTGACGTCGGGTGACCCGTTCGGCGGCGCTGCCGGCTCTGCGTCCGGTGTGGTCCCAGCGGGCCGCGTCGTCCTGCTCGGGACGCCCGCGGAGGAGGGGCACTCCGGCAAGGAGGTCCTGGCCCGCAACGGGGCGTTGGAGGGCATCGACGCCGCGATCATGGTGCACCCGTACGGGCTCGACGTCGCCGACCAGGTCTGGCTCGGCCGCCGTCTGCTGACCTGGACCTTCACGGGTCGGCCGGCGCACGCCTCGGCCCAGCCGTACATGGGCCGGAACGCGCTGGACGCCGCGACCCTCGCCTACCACGGCATCGGCCTGCTGCGGCAGCAGATGCCGCCCGTGGACCGCGTGCACGCGACGATCGCCGAGGGCGGCACGCGGCCCAGCATCATCACCGAGCGCGCGGTGGTGCACCTGTACGCGCGCTCCAAGTACCCCGACACCCTGCGCGACCTCTCGCGCCGCCTCGACGACATCGCCCGTGGTGCGGCCCTGATGACCGGCACCGAGGTGGAGATCACCTGGGACGACGGCGCGCACCCGAGCCTCCCCGTGCGCACCAACGACACGCTGACCGAGCGGTGGGTCTCGGCCCAGCGCCGGCGCGGACGCGACCCGCTGCCCGCAGGCGTGCTCTCGGAGACGCTCGCGGCGTCGACGGACTTCGGCAACGTCTCGTTCCGGATCCCCGGCATCCACCCCCTGGTGCAGGTCTCCGCGCCGGACGTCGCGCTGCACACGGCGGAGTTCGCGGCCGCGGCGGCGACCCCGGCGGCGGTCGCGGCCGCCGTCGACAGCGCCGCCGGACTGGCGGCGACGGCCCTGGACTACCTGTGCGACGCGGGGCTACGCGCCGCCGTCCACGAGGAGTTCGCCGCGCAGGGCGGCCCGGTGGACGTGGTGCGCTACTTCGACTGACGGCCGTCGCCCGCGGGCGGGCGTGTCGACGAGCCGGGCCGCGGCCGGCGGCACGGCAGCCCCCGCAGCCCCCGCAGCCCAGCCGCGGACCGGCGTCGACCATGCACCTGCTGCCAGCAGCGAGGGCCGCCTGGCAGCAGGTGAATGGTCGCTGTCGTAACGATCCGCACATCCGGGCGAAATCTCCGCTTCCTAGCGTCAGGGGCGCGCGGTGCCCGACCGCGCGCCCGACCGAAGGAGCGTGGACCCGTGACACCTCGCGGACAGCAAGGCGGACAGCACGACGGACGAACGGCAGCACAGACGCTGGTCGCGGCCCTGGGCAGGCGCCGGTTCCTGCAGGCCGCGCTCGGCGTGGGGGCGGGATCGGCGCTGGCCGCGGGATCGGCGGTGCCGGCGTCGGCCGCGACCGCGTCGGCTGCGGCGGGTGCGTCCGCCGCGCGGGGTGCTGGCGGGCGGGGCTCCGGGAAGTTCTCCGGGATCCTCCAGCCCGGCCGGGGGCGTATCCGCGGCGACGTCTATCTGGGCTCCGACACCGACGACGTCCTGTGGGGCTACGTCCCGTCGGTGCACGCCGACGCCGTGGCGCGCGTGCGCTCGGGACGGACCATCACCATCGACTCCGTGTCCCACGAGGGCATCCTCGAGGACCAGGGCCGGGACCCGGTCGCCTACTTCGCCGAGCACGGCGTGCGACGCCGCGAGGTGCTCGACGACGCCGCCGCGATCGCCGCCGGGTACTCCCGGACGGCGCGGAACTTCGACGTCGACGGGCCGCACGTCGTGACCGGACCCGTGTTCGTGGAGGGTGCCGAACCGGGCGACGTGCTGAAGATCGAGACGCTGGAGGCCACGCCCCGTGTGCCGTACGGCGTGGTCTCGTCGCGCCACGGCAAGGGCTCACTCGCTGCGACGGCGGCGGGCGCGCCCGCCGGGATCACGCTCGACGAGGTGATGCCACCCGTCGCGACCGACGGCCGCGGCTCCGGCGTCCCGACCGAGTACGGCAACGTGTCCGTGTTCGCCGAGGTGCACGGCGACCACGCGACCATGGGCTCCGGCCGGGGACGGGTGCGGTTCCCGCTCCGGACCTTCTTCGGGATGATGGGCGTCGCCTACGCCGAGACGACCAGCCTGACCGCGCCCGAGGCCAACTCGATCCCGCCGACGCTGGGCGGCGGCAACATCGACATCAGCCACCTCGGCGCCGGCTCCACGTTCTACCTGCCGGTCAGCGCCGAGGGCGCGCTCTTCTACGTCGGCGACCCGCACATGGCGATGGGCGACGGCGAGGTGGCGCTCACCGCCATGGAGGGCTCGCTGCGCGGGACGTTCCGGCTCACGGTCTGCAAGCCCGGTTCCGGGGACGCACCGTCGGTCGCGTACTCGTACCCCTTCGCCGAGACCGCGGACGCGTGGATCCCGATCGGCCTGTCCGACCCGGACGGCGCGGTGGGCGGCCAGCTCAGCGACCTCGACGTCGCGATGCGCCGGGCCGTCGTCAACGCGCTGGACTTCCTGGAGCACGACCACGGCCTGGACCGGGCGGTCGCCTACGCCTATCTCTCGGCGGCGGCCGACTTCGCCGTCTCGCAGGTCGTCGACCGGACGGTGGGTGTGCACGGGCTGATCCGGAAGTCCGACCTGGGCTGAGCGTCCCGCGCGCCGGTGCCCGTGCCCTGCTCGAAAACAGCGGGCGCGGGCGCCGTGGGCGACCCTAGGGTCGAGCCATGACTATGCCGGAGACAGCCCCAGTCGACACATGGCTGGCGGTCACGCGGGAGGACGGCGAGACCGTCGGTTACCTCGAACCGGTGACCGAGGACTACGCCGAGGTGATCCCGCGCAACCGCCTCGGCCACGCCGTCGGCGACGTGTGCGACTACCACGCGGCCGAGGAGCTGGTGCTCGATCGTGGCCTCCGCGAGCTCGCGGAGCACTGGCTGCTCGACGGCGCGGGCCGGGAGCTCGCGATCAGCGAGCTCTCCCCCGCCGGCGTCGTGCTGCGCGACGCCTTCCTGGCGAAGGCCCTGGTCCCGCTGGAGCCGGTGCACGTGCCGTGGCCGGACACGGCGGGCCGCCTGCGCCGCGTCGAAAACAGCTGAGTGCGGGATATTTGCGCCTTCCAGCCTGCTGGAAGAGCAAATATCCCGCACTCAGCGGAGGTGGGTCAGGCGGTGCGGAGGAGCTCCGCGACCCGGACGGTGCGCTCGCGCGCGACCATGAGCGTCGTGACGACCAGACCCGCGGCGGCCCAGAGGACCATCGCGGCGATCGCCATGCCGATGCCGCCCGTGCCGGGCTCGATGAGCCGCACGAGGCCGACCTGGGCCGGACCCACCGGGAGGAACCCGGCCAGACCGTCCAGCAGGCCCGGCACGGTCGACACGACTCCCGTCGCGATGACGAGCACCGCGATCAGGAGGCTCACGCCTCGGCCGATGTGCCCGAGCGCCGCGGCGAGCGCCTGGTTGACCGCGACGAACGCGACCGACACGAGCGCGCCGAAGCCCATCGCCGCGAGCCAGCCGCCCACGTCGAGACCCTCGATGCCGGCCAGGATCGCGCCCGTCGCGAGGCCCGTGAAGAGGCTGATCGCGGCGGGGACGACGAACGTCCCGAGCGTGAGCCGGAACGCGCCGCGCGTGGAGCCGCGGGCGCGCAGCGGCACCGGCGGGAACACGATCATCAGCGCGAGCGCGCCGAGCCAGAGCGCCAGCACGGCGAACATCGGGCCGGTCGCGCCGGTGTTGAGGTCGGTGACCTCGCCGTCGGTCGCGACCGGGTCGGCCACGACGGAGGCCAGGGACTTCCGCTCCTGCTCCGTGTACGACGGGATCTCCTCGGTCGCCTGACCCAGGCCGTCCGAGAGGTCCGTCGCGCCGCCCGCCAGCTCGCCGACGCCGTCGGCCAGGCCGTCGACGCCGGTCGCGAGCTGGCTGGTGCCGCTGCCCAGCTCTGTGACGCCACCGGCCAGACCGTCCACACCCGTGGCGAGCTGGCTCGAACCGGCCGCCAGCTGACCGGCACCGGTCGCGAGCTGCGACGCACCGGACGAGATGCCGCCAGCGCCGGTGGAGAGCTCACTCGCGCCCGCGGACAGCGCGCTCACGCCGCCGGCTGCCTGGTCGGCACCCGCAGCCAGCTCGTTCAGACCACCGGCGAGCTGGTGCGCACCGCCGGCGAGGGCCGAAGCCCCGCCCGAGACCTGACCGGCGCCGGACGCAAGCTCTGCGCCGCCCTCGGCCAGGCCGGAGATGCCCGCGGTGAGCTCGTAGAGGCCAGTCGGCTTCTTGGTCGAGGAGCCGGGCTGCCCGGCCAGACCGGACATGCCACCGGCGACCTGCTCGGCGCCCGACTCGAGCTCCTTGAGCTGCGGCAGCTGCGCGCACAGGGCGATCAGGCGTGGGTCGATCGCGGGATCGGCGCAGGCCGAGTCCATGCCCTTGACCAGCTGGGACACCCCACCTGAGACGTCGGACGCGCCCGCGGCGAGCTGGGTCGCCGCGTCTGCCGGCCCCGGAGCGGCGGAGCTGCCCTGCAGCTTCGCCGATGTCTCCGCGAGCCCGCCCGCGAGGCCCTCAGCCCCGGTAGCGACCTTCTTCGCACCGCCCGCGAGGTCGTCGGCCCCCGAGGCCAGGTCGCCCGCACCGACGGCCGACTGGCCCGCACCCGCGGCCAGCTGGTCGACGCCCGCTGCGGCCTGGTCGGCGCCCGCCGCCCACTCCTCGGCGCCCGAGGCCCACTGTCCCGCACCGCCGGCCAGGCTGGAGACGCCGTTGCCGACGCCGGCCACGCCGGCCGCGGTCTGGTGTGCGCCGTCCGCGAGCTGCTGCGCGCCCTTGCCCGCCTCGGTCGCGCCGTCGGCGAGGTCACCCGCGCCGTCCGCGAGCTGCTGCGCGCCCTTGCCCGCCTCGGTCGCGCCGTCGGCGAGCTGGCCGGCGCCGTCGGCTGCCTTGCCCAGCTCCTCCGAGAGCGTGGAGAAGCCGACGAGCACGTTGTCCACGTACGTCTCGGTCAGGGTGCTGCCGAGCACGCCGGTGGCGGTCTGGGCCACCACCTGCGCGAGGGCGTCGTCGAGCACCCGGCCGTCGGGGGCGGTGGCGACGTCGATGGTCGCCTGCTCCGCATCCTCCGGGTCGTCGCTGCTGAACGACGTCGCCGCCGCGGAGAAGCCCTCGGGGATGGTGATGACCGCCGCGTAGGTGCCGTCGGCCAGGCCGTCGGCCGCCGTCGCCGCGTCGGAGATCTCCCAGTCGTAGCTGGCGTCCGACGCCGGGATCGCCGCGGCCTCGCCCGCCTCGGCGTCGGCGGTCTCGCCGCCGCTCACCAGGCCGGCGGCGAGCTGACGGCCGAGCGGCACGGTCTGGCCGTCGATCTCCACCGGCTCGTCGAGGTTCACGATCGCGGCCTTGACGGTGTCGAGCCGGTCCTGCGGGTTCCACAGGGCCGAGATGAGCAGGCCCAGGATCATCAGGGGAAGGAGCGCCACTGCCACGGCGCGCCACGGGTTGCGGAAGGGCTCGGGCCGGAGCCACCTCGTTGCGGTACTCATGCCCGCACCTCCTGCTCGGTCACGTCGGTGTTCTGGTCAAGGTGGGCGCCGGCCGTCGCTCGGTCGCCCGGGGTCACGTCCAGCGTCTGAGCGCCGGCCGGTGCCAGGTCGGTCGCGGCGAAGCCGGTCGAGCCGAGCAGCACCGCGACACCCGCCCGCTGGGCGGCGGCGACCGCCTGTGCCAGCCCGGCGCGTGCTGCCAGGTCGCCCACCGTCTCGGTGGCGTCCACGACGAGCACCCTCGGCTTGTCGCCCAGGGCTCGCCGGACCGCCGCGGCGGGAGACCCGCCCTCGGCGGCCGCGTCGACCACCGCGACGCGGTGCCGCACGGACGAGGCACGCTCGGGCAGCACCAGACCCACGGTCTTCGCCACCCCGCCCGTCACCTTGATCCGCCCGGCCACGGCCAGCAGGAAGGCGCTGACCGGGGCCGTCGCGTCACCGTGGACGAGCAGCGTGCCGCCGTCGGGCACCCGGACGCTCACCGGGCCGACGATGGTGCCGGACGGGCCGTGCACCTCCAGGTCCCCGGCCGCGACCGCGTCGGTCGCCCCCGGCTCGGGCCAGTCCGCCAGCGACAGCTCGCGGGTCAGCCCCTCGCCCTCGACGTCGAACGAGGGCAGCACCTTGTCGAGCCACTTCGGCATGTACCAGGCCTTCTCGCCCAGCAGCGCGAGCACCGCGGGGACGAAGACCATGCGCACCACGAACGCGTCCACGGCCACACCCACGGCGAGGCCCAGCGCGATCGGCTTGAGGTTCATGTCGCCGTGCGGCACGAACGCCACGAAGACCGCGATCATGATGATCGCCGCGGCGGTGACCACCTTGGCGGAGCCCTGGAAACCGGTGGTGATGGCGTGCTTGGCGCTGCCGCCGTGCACGTAGTCCTCGCGCATGCGGGACACGAGGAACACCTCGTAGTCCATGGCGAGGCCGAACAGGATGCCCATGAGCACGATCGGCATGAAGCTGATGACCGGCCCGGTGCGCGTCACGTTGAGCGCCTCGGCGAGCACGCCGTGCTCGAACACGAGCGAGACCACGCCGAACGCCGCGCCCACCGAGAACAGGTAGCCGATCGTCGCCTTGATCGGCACGGCGATCGACCGGAAGACCATCGTGAGCAGGATCAGCGACAGCCCCACGACGACGAGCGCGAACGGCAGCAGCGCGTCGCCGAGCTTGTCCGACACGTCGATGCCGACCGCGGTGAAGCCGGTGACCGACAGGTCGACGCCGTACTCGTCGAGGAAGTGGTCGTGCAGCGTGCGGATCTCGCGCACCAGGTCCTCGGTCTCGGCGGACGTCGGGCCGCCCTCGGGGACCACCTGGATGATGCCGGTGTCCGCCGTCTCGTTGGGCGTCGACAGCGGCACGTCGGCCACGCCGGGCAGGTCCGCGATCTCGTCGCCGATCTGGTCCATGAGCGCCACCGGGTCGGTGCTGGTCACGATGGACCCGGTCACGATCAGCGGACCGTTGAACCCGTCGCCGAAATGCTCGGAGACCAGGTCGTACGTGACGCGCGCCGGGTCCTCCTTGGCCATGACGCCCGCGTCCGGGAGCGCGAGGCGCAGGTCCAGCGCGGGGTAGCTCAGCGCACCCATCGCGGCGATCACCAGCACCACCGTGAGCGCCGGGATCTTGGTCACCGCACGCACCCAGCCGGTGAAGAACCGGTTCGGCTTCTGCTCGGGCAGCGTCACGACGGCGGCGCGGGAGCGGGTCGCCTCGGGGTCGTCGTTCGCCGCCGAGGCGGCCGCGGCCGCCTCGGCACGAGCCGCCGCACGCCGCTCCTTGCGCGACGGCCGGGGCCGCAGCCGCTCCCCGGCGAAGCCGAGCAGCGCGGGCAGCAGGGTCAGCGACACCAGCACGGTGACACCCACGGTGACCGCGGCGGCGACGCCCATGATGGTGAGGAACGGGATGCCCGCGACGCCCAGGCCGACCAGCGCGATCATCACGGTGAGGCCCGCGAACACGACGGCGGAGCCGGCCGTGGCGGTCGCCCGCGCGATCGACTCGTGCACGTCGAGGCCCTTGCCGAGCTGCTCCCGGTGCCGCGAGACGATGAACAGGGCGTAGTCGATACCGACCGCCAGGCCCAGCATCACCGCCAGCATCGGTGTGGTCGAGTTGATCGGGCCGAGCACCGTGGCGGCGAACAGCAGGCCCATCGAGGCGCCGACACCGAGCAGCGCGTTGAGCAGCGGGAGACCCGCGGCCACGAGCGAGCCGAGGGTCAGCACGAGCACCACGAGCGCGACCAGCAGGCCGATGCCCTCGGTGAGCGTCATCTCGGGGAACTTGGACGAGAAGAGCTGGCCGCCGAGGTGCGCCTCGGCGCCGGCGGGCAGGGCCTGCGCCAGCGCTTCGGTCTCGACGCCCAGCGCGTCCTTGGTCTCGTCGGTGATCGAACCCTGGTCGCCGTCGAGCTGGATCGTCAGGAGGGTGGCGCGCTCGTCGTCGGACACCGAGGCGGGCATCAGGTCGTCGTACGGCGAGGTGACCACCTCGACCTGCGAGACGTCCTCGAGGTCCGCGACGCCGTCCTCGATGGCGGTGCGCATCGCGTCGTCGTTGATGGTCCCGCCGTCGGGCGCGACCACGATCACCTGGGCGGAAGCGCCACTGACCTGCGGAAAGGTTGCAGCGAGGCGATCAAGCGCCTCCTGTGACTCGGTGCCGGGGATGGACACCTGGTTGTCGAGGCCCTGTTGCAGCAGGCCGGCCGCACCGCCCACGAGGACGAGTGCCACGACCCAGCCGGCTACGACGAGCCGACGGGCGCGGACGGCCCAGCGGCCGAGCGAGTAGAGAACGGAGGACACGCACACTCCTGGACGAGGCGGGGACCGATGTGGGGACGTTCGATGCACCACTGTATCCGATACACGAGTGCATCGGATACACGGATGTATTGATAGACTGGCCACTCGATACCCCGAGGAGCTGCTGTGACCACCGAGCCCGCCAGCGACGTCGGCTCAGGGTCGTCCGTCGAGCGCGCGTTCGCCACGGCCCTGACCCCACGACGTGAACGAACCCGCGAACGCCTGCTCGACGCCGCCTTCGCGGTCTTCGCCCAGCACGGCATCCGCGGCGCGTCGATCGAAGCCGTCTGCGAGGCGGCGGGTTTCAGCCGTGGTGCCTTCTACTCGAACTTCTCCAGCAAGGAAGAGCTCTTCCTCGCGCTCGCCGAACGGGCGATGCGCCGGCAGCTCGTCTCGCTGGAGTCCATCGGCAAGGAGCTGGAGCCGAACCTCGTCCGCTGCGGCGCCGTGGACCACGACGCGATCGGCACCATCCTCTCGGTGGTGGTCACGAACGTCGGGGACGCGCAGCAGTGGGCGCTGATGCGCGCCGAGCTGGAGCTGCTCGCCATGCGCGACCCGGCCGTGGGCCGGCCGTTCCTCGCGCAGGAGCAGACCCTCCGCACCGAGCTGGGCGCCGCGATCGAGCGGATCCTCCAGGACTTCGGCCTGCGGTTCACGGTCGACCGGCGCACGGCGGTCGACCTGCTGCTCAGCGTGTACGAGTCGTCCGCGCGGGCCGCCGTCGTCGCCAACCCCACGCAGGAGGACGGCGATGCCGCACCCGGCACCGCCGTCCTGAGCCAGCTCGTCAACCTCCTGGTCACGGCCGCCGACTGAGCTGCTGAGCTACCAGCTCGCGTTGGCCGCCAGCTCCAGCGCGATCTCCTGCCACCACGCGCCGGCCGCCGGGCCGCCGTTGCACGCGCCGTCCGACTCGCCGGGGAGCTTGACCCACAGCAGCGCGTCGAGCGACGTCGCGTCGTCCACGAACCGGGGCTGCTCACCCAGCGCGCGGCCGCGCGGGTTGCACCACTCGCCGTTGGACCCGTTGCCGTTGCGCGACGTGTCGATCACGTAGGGGCGGCCGCCCACCTGGGACGACACCTGCTCCGCATAGGCCTGGGTGGCCGCCGTGGTCTGGTAGTTCGACGTGTTGAGCGCAAACCCGACGGCGTCCGAGAAGCCGATCAGCTGCAACCGGCGCGCGGCCTCCGCCGGGCTCAGCCAGCCCGAGTGCCCGGCGTCGACGTAGACCCGCGCGCCGGCGTCGGTCAGCGAGGCCGCCGCGTACCGCAGGTACCCGACGCGGTCGCCCTGGCCGTCGCAGTCGCCGAGCTGGGCCAGGGCGTCCGGTTCGAGGACCACCACGGGGTTGCCCTCGATGCCGCTCGCCACCGTGTCGACCCACCGCGCGTACTCGCTCTCGGGCACCCCGCCGCCGGAGTGGTTGCCGCAGTCGCGGCCCGGGATCGCGTACACGGTCAGCACACCGGTGGCGCCGGCGTCCGCGGCCCGGCCCGTGTAGTCCACGACCTCGTCGCGGGAGTGGTCGGCGTCCGCCCAGTTGCCCACCCAGTACGACTGCGGGGTCAGGGCGATCTTCGCCAGCAGGTCCTTGTCGGTCCCGCTCGCCGCCGCCCAGGCCGCGTACGCCTGGGTGTTCGTGTCCACGTAGAGGTCGGACGCCGCAGGCGCCGCCTCGAGGCTCGTCACCCCGAGGCTGGTGACCCCGAGGCTGGTCACCCCGGCGGTGGCGCTCTGCGTCGTCAGGGTCGCGGTGGTCACGAGGGCGAGTGCTGCGGCCAGGGCCGCCGTTCGGGTACGGCGTCGTGCACGGGACATGGCGCTCTCCGTTCGTCCGGGTCCACGCCCGGCCGAACGGCCGAGGCGTGCCCGCGTGACGCTAGGAAACCGCCGCCCCCGGCAGAACCACCCACATCGTTTAAGTTCAGCTCAGCGCCTCGTCGACCAGCTTCCGGGCGGCGTCCTGCACCTGGGTGAGGTGCTCCTCGGACACGAACGACTCCGCGTAGATCTTGTACACGTCCTCGGTGCCGCTGGGCCGCGCGGCGAACCACGCGTCCCTCGTCGTGACCTTGAGCCCGCCGACCTTCGCGCCGTTGCCGGGCGCCTCGGTCAGCTTGGCCGTGATGGCCTGCCCCGCGAGCGTCGTGGACGAGACATCGCGCGGCGACAGCGCGCCGAGCCGGGCCTTCTGCTCCCGCGTGGCGGCGGCGTCGACGCGGGCGTACCAGCTCTCGCCGTAGCGCCCGACCAGGTCCGCGTGGTGCTCCGAGGGCGACCTGCCGGTGGTCGCCAGGATCTCCGAGGCGAGCAGCGCGAGCAGCAGGCCGTCCTTGTCGGTGGACCAGACGCGGCCGTCCTTGCGCAGGAACGACGCGCCCGCCGACTCCTCCCCGCCGAAACCGACCTCGCCCGACAGCAGACCCGGGACGAACCACTTGAAGCCGACCGGCACCTCCACGAGGCGGCGGTCCAGCCCGCCCGCCACCTTGTCGATGAGCGCCGACGACACGAGCGTCTTGCCGATCGCCGCGTCGGCGGGCCAGTTCGGGCGCGAGCCGCCGTACAGGTACTCGATCGCCACGGCGAGGAAGTGGTTGGGGTTCATGAGGCCGTCGGCCGTGACGATGCCGTGCCGGTCGGAGTCCGCGTCGTTGCCGGTCGCGACGTCGAAGGGCGCCGGGCCGTCGCCGGCGGTCATCCGCTGCACCAGCGACGCCATCGCGTACGGGGAGCTGCAGTCCATGCGGATCTTGCCGTCCCAGTCCAGCGTCATGAACGACCAGCGCGGGTCGACCTGCGGGTTGACGACGGTGAGGTCGAGGTCGTACCGCTCGGCGATCGCGCCCCAGTACTCCACCGAGGCCCCGCCCAGCGGGTCGGCCCCGATCCGCACCCCGGAGGTGCGGATGGCGTCCAGGTCGAGGACGTTCGCGAGGTCGTCCACGTACGTCGACAGGTAGTCGTGCCGGTGCGTGGTCTCGGCGGCGAGCGCCTGGTCGAGCTGCACCCGCTTCACCTGCCCGACGCCGGTGCGCAGGAGCTCGTTGGCCCGGTCCGCGATCCACCCGGTCGCGTCTGAGTCGGCGGGCCCGCCGTGCGGCGGGTTGTACTTGAAGCCACCGTCGCGCGGCGGGTTGTGCGACGGCGTCACCACGATGCCGTCCGCGAGGCCCAGGCCCGGGGCGGCCTGGCCCGGGGTCCCCTCGGCGAACCGCGTCTGGTTGTGCAGCAGGATCGACTGGCTGACGGCGGGCGTCGGGGTCCACGAGTCGCGCGCGTCGACCATGACGTCGACGTCGGCCGCGGCGAGCACCTCCAGCGCCGTCCGCCAGGCCGGGTAGGACAGCGCGTGCGTGTCCCGTCCGATGAACAGGGGCCCGTCCGTGCCCTGACCGCGCCGGTACTCGACGATCGCGGCGGTGATCGCCACGATGTGGTCCTCGTTGAAGGCATGGTCGAGGCTCGACCCGCGGTGCCCGGACGTACCGAAGGCGACCTGCTGGCCAGGGTCGCCCGGGTCCGGGGAGAGGTCGTAGTAGGCCCCGACCACCCGGTCGACGTCGATCAGGTCGCTGGGCTGGGCGGGAGTTCCGGCACGCGCATCCATACGCCCGATACTGCCAGGTCCGGGCGGGTCCGTCGTCGCCCACGCTCGGGTTCGCCCCCTGGCTCCGCGTCCGCCCCGCGTTCTCGCTCGGGTGACGGCGGCCCGGCGCCCCCACGCAGCCGTCGTAGGCTGGCGACATGTTCCCGCCGATGCAGCCCGAGATCCCCTCGCGCCACCCCAGCGAGCTCGACCCGTCCGCCCCCGTCCCCGCCGGCTCCGTCCTGCTGGACGTGCGCGAGCAGGACGAGTGGGACGCCGGGCACGCCCCGGGCGCCGTCCACATCCCGCTGGGCGACCTGCCCGTGCGCTACGGCGAGCTCGACGCCGACGCGCCGATCCTGGTCATCTGCCACTCCGGCGGCCGGTCCGCGCGCGCCACCCAGTGGCTCAACGAGGCGGTCGGGTTCGAGGCGACCAACCTCGACGGCGGCATCGTCGCCTGGGCCGGCGCGGGCCTGCCGGTCGAGCGCTGACGCCTACTCCGCGACCCGCGGCTGGCTCGGGTCGGTCTCGTTCCAGACCCGGTCCAGCGCGGTGACGGCGTAGGTGTACGTCTCGCCGCGCCCCACCGATGTGTCGAGCCACGACTGGACGCGCCCGCTCGCCGCGCGGAACGTGCCCACGAGGTTCGCCGGATCGTTCGTGTCGACCGACTCGGCGGCGCCCTCCACGCGGTAGACGGCGAACGACGTCGCGCGCGCGTCCTTGTTGCCGATGTCGGCGAGGTGGATCCGGACGCCGTCGCGCACGCGGCGGGCCTTGGTGAGCACCGGGGTGACCACCGGGTCCGCGGGCAGGTGCGGCATCGGCGGTACGAGCGCCGGGTGCTGGTAGTGGTCGGCGACGACCTTGCTCATCGCGCCCTGCGGGTCGGCCGGCACGTGCACCGCCGAGTAGTAGACGTTGCCGTGGATCGGCCCGACGTCGCGGCTGACCTCCCGGCAGAGGTCGAGGTGGTTGGTGAGCTCGTCGGGGTCGGTGAAGACCCCGCTCGTCACCTTGTAGAGGGCCTCGCCCACGTAGAGCTGCGTGCCCGACTGCGCGGCGACCTCGGCCCACCACGGCACGAGCTTCGCGTAGTCGGCCACCGCGAGCCCGATCTGCCAGTAGACCTGCGGGTTCACGTAGTCGAGCCAGCCCTCGAGCACCCACTTGCGGGTGTCGGCGTAGAGGTCGTCGTACGACTCCTGCCCGCCGGTGTCCGAACCCAGCGGGTCGGTAGTGGAGTTGCGCCAGATCCCGAACGGGCTGATCCCGAACTTGACCCAGGGCTTGGTCTCCTTGATGCGGACGCTCATCGTCTCGACGAAGTGGTCGACGTTGTTCCGCCGCCAGTCCTCGATCGTGTCGAAGCCGGCGCCGTACTGCTCGTACGTGCCGATGTCCGGCAGCACGTGGCCGTCCAGCGGGTACGGGTAGAAGTAGTCGTCGAAGTGCACGCCGTCGACGTCGTAGTTCTCCACCGCGTGCAGGATGGACTGCTGGATGTGCTCCTGCGCCGCAGGGATGCCCGGGTCGAAGTAGAGCCGGCCGTTGTACTCCCACACCCAGTCCGCGTGCTGCCGTGCCGGGTGCTCGGGGACGAGCTGCGACAGGTCTGCCTCGATCGAGACGCGGTACGGGTTGAACCAGGCGTGCAGCTCGATGTTGCGCCGGTGCGCCTCCTCGACCATGAACGCGAGCGGGTCGTAGCCCGGGTCCTGCCCCTGCGTGCCCGTCAGGTACTTGGACCAGGGCTCGTAAGGGCTGTCGTAGAACGCGTCGGCCGTGGGGCGCACCTGCACGAACACGGCGTTGAGCCGGTGCTCCTCCGCCACGTCGAGCCAGTGCAGGAACTCCGCCTTCTGGGTGTCCGCGTCGAGGCCGCTCGTCGACGGCCAGTCGATGTTGGCCACGGTGGCGATCCACATGGCGCGCAGCTCGCGCTTGAGCCCGAGGGCCGACGACGGCTCCGGCGTCGCGTTGCCCGTCATGGCCGTGGCCCCGAGCGCCGTGGCGGGGTCGAGCGCCGCGATCGAGACACCGATCGCGGCGGCCGCCGTGCCCGTCGCCGCCATGGTGAGGAACTCCCGGCGTCCGATCCCCGACATCACCCCCGCCTGCCGTTCCTTCTGGAGCGACATGGTGCGCGCATAGGCTGGCAGATCGGTCGCCTCACGGCGGGCGGGGTGCCTCACGTGCTTGACCTCCGGTGCTGGCTGCTGGGGGTTGGTGCCGTGGTGCTCGGTGATGTGGTTTTGCTAGGTTGGCCGGCGTCGATCGGCCACACTGAGGTGACAAACAATGCCACCGGGCGACGCCGTGGGGAAACTCTCGCACATGTCGCGTCGGATGTGAAGTTTGCACAGTGAACGAGATTGTGAAACTTACTTTCACACCTCCGGGACCGGAGCCCCCAGCAGGTCGTCGTACTCGGGCGAGTGCTTGCGCACGTACGCCTTGATGTACGGGCACAGCGGCACGATCTTGTCGCCCGCCTCGCGCACCATGCCGAGCGCCGCCTGCGCGAGCCGGCCCGCCAGGCCCTGGCCGGCGAACTCCTCGAAGACCTCGGTGTGCACGAAGTACACGACGCCCGGATCCGTCTCGTAGACCGCGAAGCCGGCCAGGGTGCCGTCGACGCGCACCTCGAACCGGGGCTCGTCGGGGTTGTCGACCACTGTCACCTGGGGCTCGTCCGTCATGGGGCCCATCGTGCGGCACCGGGCAGCCGGTCGCCAGCCCCGTACGGCCGGTCGCGACGTGAGCCGGGTCACCAGGGGACGCGGGGCCGGTGTCAGTGGTCGGTGCGAGACTCGACCCGTGCCACAGACCGCCGCCTCACCCCGCTCCAACCCCTACACGGCGGTGCTCCGTACTCCCGGTGCGCTCAAGTTCTCCGTGGCCGGCGCGCTGGCCCGGCTCCCGATGTCGATGGTCGGCATCGGCGCCGTGCTCATGGTCCAGGGCCTGTACGACAGCTACGCCATGGCGGGCCGCGTCGCGGCGGTGCTGGGCCTGGCGCAGGCGTTCCTCGCCCCGCAGATCGCCCGCTGGGTGGACCGGCGCGGTCAGCGGAGGGTGCTGCTGCCCGCGCTGCTCGTGTCCGTCACCGGGCTGGGCGGGCTCGTCACGGCCGCGGTGCTCGGCGCCCCGGAGTGGGTGCTGTGGCCGCTCGCCGCGATCGCCGGCGGGAGCCAGGGCTCGTACGGCTCCATGGTCCGGGCCCGCTGGAACGGCGTGCTGGATGACCCACGCCGGCTGCACACCGCGTACTCGCTGGAGTCGTCGGTCGACGAGCTGGTCTACATCGTGGGCCCGGTGCTGGCCACGACGCTCGCGACGGCGGTGGCCGCGCCGTCCGCCCTGGTGGTCGCCGGGATCGCGGCGCTGGTCGGCGGGCTGCTGTTCCTGATGCAGCGGTCCACGGAGCCGGCCGTCGTGGCCGCCGACGCCGAGGTGCGGCACCGGCCGGTCGTCCTCGTGCCGGGGATGCCCGTGCTGGTGCTCGTCTTCGTGGCCATGGGCATGATCTTCGGCTCCATGGAGGTCGTCACCGTCGCGTTCGCGGAGGAGCAGGGCAGCAAGGGCGCCTCCGGCCTCGTGCTCGCGGTGTTCGCGCTGGGCTCCATGGTGGCGGGGCTCGTCTACGGTGCCCGGCACTTCACGAGCCCGGCGGTCCGGCGGTTCGTGATCGGCATGGCTGCGCTCGGCCCGGGCGTGTCCCTCTTCCTTCTCGCGCACACGCTCTGGGCGCTGGCGGCCGCGATGTTCGTGGCCGGTCTGGCCATCGCACCCACCGTCATCACGGGCAACGGCCTGGTGCAGGACATGGTCGGCAAGCATCAGCTCACCGAGGCCCTGACCTGGGTGGGCACCTCGATCGGCATCGGCGCCTCGCTCGGCGCGTCCGTCGCCGGGCTGCGGGTGGACGACGCCGGGGCGACCGCGGGCTTTCTGGTGCCCGTCGCCGCGGCCTGGTTCGCCACCCTGCTGACGCTGGCCGCGGCCCGCACGCTGCGGCGCCAGTCCGCGGCACGGGAGTAACGCCCGCGCACCTGCGGACGGAGTAGAAGTTCACCCCTTTTATCAGGAGATAACATTCCATTTCCTGATAACTTGCAGACGACTCCCAGAAACTTCACGAACGGACGCGCATGCTCGTCTTCATCGTCATCGGTCTCCTCGGGCTCGCCCTCGCGCTCGCGTCACTGCTGCTCGGCGACTTCTTCGACCTGCTCGACGGCGCCATCTCGGGCACGTCGCTCGGCGCGGGTGCGCTGCTCTTCGGCGCGACCGGCACGGTGATCGTTTCGTCCGGCCTTCCCGTCTGGGTCGCCTACCCCGCTGGCCTCGTGGTCGCTGTCCTGGTGATCGTCCTGGTCAACGTGCTGATCAAGCGCCTCAAGGCCGGCGAGGACGGCGCCCCGGTCTCCCTGGTCGGCGCGCAAGGAAGCGTGACCTCCGACGTCGACCGCGGGCACGGTGAGGTCTCGCTGGACGCCGCCACGGAGCTGGAGGCCCGGCTCGCGTTCTCGGACGAGCCGATCGAGCAGGGCACGCGCGTCGTCGTCGTCGAGCAGCACGGTTCCCGGGTCAAGGTCGAGCCCGTGCGCTGAGCCTGGCCCCGGCGCCACCCCGTCCCCCGCCCCTCCCCGAACGCACCCTCGGCCGGGACCGCTCGACGGCTCGGCCGGCACACCCCACCCCAGGAGCCGAAATGACCGGTCAACTCATAGGTGTCATCGCCGTCGCCGCGGGCGTCCTCGCGATCTTCCTCGTCCTCGCGTTCGTCGCGAGCCGCATCCGGCGGGTGCCGCCGAACGAGGCGCTGATCGTCGTGGGCCGCGGCGCGGGGAAGTCCGAGGCCCAGACGGCGAGCCAGCGCGTCGTCGTCGGGGGCCGCGCCTTCGTCTGGCCGGTGCTGCAGCAGGGCTTCTCGATCTCGCTCGAGCAGCGGCAGATCGGCATCACCGTCGAGGGCGTCGACAAGAACCGCATCAAGATCGCGATCAAGGCGTCGATCAACTTCAAGGTGCGCGGTGACGAGGAGGGTGTGCGGCGTGCCGCGCAGCGCTTCCTGTCCCAGCAGCACCTGCTCACCGAGATCATCAAGGAGTCCCTGGAGGGCTCGCTGCGGTCGATCGTCGGCGACATGACGATCGAGCAGATCATCTCGGACCGCAAGGGCCTGTCCGACCGCGTGGTGCAGTCGACCAAGACGGACCTCTCGGAGCAGGGCCTCCAGGTCGACCTGCTGAACATCTCCGACATCTCGACGCCGGGCTCGGACTACCTCGCGAACCTCGGCCGCGCCGAGGCCGCCAACGCCCGTCAGCTCGCCGAGGTGTCCGAGGCCGAGGCGAACCGCGCGTCGGAGTTCGCCGTGATCGAGGCCGCCGAGCAGATCGCCGAGCGCCAGAAGGCGCTCGACCTCAAGAAGGCCGCCATCAAGGCGGAGACCGACAAGGCGAACGCCGAGGCCGACGCCGCCGGCCAGCTCGCCCGGGCCGAGCAGGACCGGCTCGTGGCCCAGCAGGAGCGGGAGGCCATGGCCGAGAAGGCGCGCGTGGAGCAGGAGCGCCTCGACATCGAGGTGCGCAAGCCCGCGGAGGCCAAGGCGTACGCCGAGGTCCAGGGCGCGAACGCCCGCCGCGACGCCAACAACGCGGCCACCGAGGCCGAGGCGTTCAAGCGCACCACGATCGCGCAGGCCAACAAGACGGCCGCGCTGCAGGACGCCGAGGCGTCCGCCGAGTCGGTCCGCCGCGCCGGTGAGGCCGAGCGCGACCGGCAGGTCGCCCTCGCCGCCGGTATCGAGGCCGAGGGCCGGGCGCGCGCCGCCGCCGTCGAGGCCGAGGGTCTCGCGGAGGCGACGGCCACCGACGCCAAGGCCGAGGCCCTGCGCAAGTACGGCGAGGCCGCGCTGGTGCAGGAGCTCATCGAGCGCCTCCCGGACATCGTCCGGGCCGCCGCCGAGCCGATCGCCTCGATCCAGGGCATGACCGTGGTCTCGACCGACGGGGCCTCCGCGATCACCAAGAACGTGGCCGCGGTGCTCGGCGAGGGCCAGGGCGTCATCAAGCAGCTCACCGGCGTGGACATCAACTCGCTGATCTCGGGTCTGGCCGGTCCCACGCACGGCAACGGTGCGGGCACCGCGGGCGGGGACGTCGCCGACAAGAACTGACCCACCCCGCACGAGCTGTCAGACCCCCAGGTCCCCCGAGGGACCTGGGGGTCTGACACGTCCGGGGTGCTGCCGCGTCAGGGACGTTGCGTTGTCAGGGCTCCGGGTGGCGCGCGTCGTAGCGCCAGAACCGCGGAGTCAGGCGGACGATCAGCCAGAGCAGCACCACGCACGTGAGCCCGCCGGCCACGGCCGCCCAGCCCTCGCCGAACCAGGTCGCCTCTGCGCCGAGCACCATCTCCCCGAGACGCGGGCCGCCGGCCACCACCACGATGAACACGCCCTGCAGCCGCCCGCGCATGTGGTCCGGGGTGGCGGTCTGCAGGATGCTCTGGCGGAACACGGACGAGATGCTGTCCGACCCCCCGGCGAACGCGAGCGCGATCCCGGCGGCCACCACGGCCCAGACGATCGTCCCGTCGGGCGACCCGCGGCCCACCAGCACCAGCACCAGCCCGAACGCGGCGATCGACAGGCCCCACGCCGTGATGGCCCAGACGATGATCTGCCCCTGCTTGCGCAGGCGCGTCAGCCCGCCGGAGAACACGCTCGCCAGGATGCCGCCGACGGCGAAGGCCGCGGCGAGCACACCCGTCGTCGTCTCGCCGCCGCCCAGGTAGATGACGCCGGCGGCGGGCCACAGCACCCGCGGGAACGACAGCACCATGGCGCAGATGTCGACGAGGAACGTGGTGCGCACGTTGGGCTGGGTGGCGAGGTAGCGCAGACCGTCCAGCACCGAGCGCAGCCCGACGGCGCCCACCCGGCTGCGGCCGTTCCCGCTGCCGCCCTCGCCCATGCCCTCCGGCAGCACCGGCGGCAGCCGGAACACGGCCCAGAGCGCCGCCAGGAACAGCACCATGTCCAGCGTGTACGCCCAGGCGTAGCCGAGCTGCGCCACCAGGAGCGCGCCGATGAGCGGCCCGCCGGTCAGCGCGACGTTCATCGAGAGCGACGACAGCGCGTTGGCCGCGGGCATGAGCTCCTTGGGCAGCAGCCGCGGGATGATCGCCGAGCGCGCGGGGTTGTTGATCGCGAACGCCGCGCTCTGCACCGCGACCAGGCCGTACAGCAGCTCCACGGACTCCAGGTCGAGCCAGGCCTGCACGGCGATGCCGGCCACGACCAGCCACAGCACCGCCGAGGAGATGAGCGAGACCTTGCGCCGGTCGTAGTGGTCCACGAGCGCCCCGCCGTACAGGCCCAGCGCCACCAGCGGCACCAGCGAGAACAGGCCCAGGACGCCGACGGCGAGGGTGGAGCCGGTCAGGGCGTAGACCTGCAGGCCCACCGCGACGATGGTCACCTGCGTGCCGATGTTGGAGATCGACAGGCCGAACCAGAGGCGCCGGTAGTCCGGCGACACCTTCAGGGGCGTGGTGTCGGCGAGCAGATGGCGCATGGTGGTCCGATCGTATGCCCGGGCAACGCCGTCGGACGGCGGCGTCCGTATGACGTTCGCCGCACCCCGATGTCGAACCCGGACATGACAGAGCGGGCGCCCAGGTCACCCCCCGATGCCCTGAGCTCCCGCTCTGTCCACCTCGTCCGTGGGCCGGGCCGCCCCCCAGCGGCGCCCCGACCCCAGACTCGGGTCCGTGGGCCGGGACACCCCCCAGCGGTGTCCCGACCCCAGACTCCGGTCCGTGGGCCGGGACGCCCCCCAGCGGCGCCCCGACCTCACGAACCTCTCCGACCCGGGCTGAGCCGGTCCTGCTTCACGAGCCCCTTGACAAGCTCGTCGGCAGGACCGCACCCGGGCCGTTGTCGCCCGTCGCTCCGTGGTTCAGACCACGTAACGACGGCGACGCATACGGAGCACCACGATGCCCAGCCCCAGAAGGAGCGAGACCAGCGCGAGCTGCCCCGTGATCATGGGGCCCGTCTGGGCAAGGGTTTCGCCGGGAACGTCCACCGGCACCACCTGCCCGTCGAGCCTGTTCGATGTGCCGATGAGGTAGCCCTCGTGCGGACCGCCCGCCAGGAGCGTCCCGTCGTAGGCCGTCGGCACGACGACCGCCCTGTCACCCCAGCTGAGGTCGACGCCGGCGTTCTCGGTGTCGGGCTCCTGGACCACGTCGGCGGACGACGCGTCGGTGTCGGCCGCGTCCGCCGCGTCGGCGGAACCGGGCGCGGCGTCTGCCGCCGCGATGCCGGCAGCCGCGGCTGACCGGTCACCAGCGGGGTGGGTGATCCCGGGGGCGTCCGCCCCGGGAAGTGTCTCGTGCACGGGCCGCGAACCACCGGTCCCGAGCGTGTCGCGGCCGGGACGGCCGGGCGCGGGCTCACCGGGTCCAGGTTCACCGACACCCGGTTCGACGACGTCGGGGTCACCCCCGTCGGGATCGAGGATGCCGGGATCGAGGATGCCCGGTCCGTCGGTGCCCGGATCGGTGCCGGGCTGATCGGTGCCGGGCTCGTCCGTGCCGGGTTCTCCGGCACCGGGCTCCGTGCCCGGCTCGTCCGTGCCAGGTTCTCCGGCACCAGGTTCTTCCACGCCGGGCTCACCGGCACCGGGATCGGCGCCGGGCACCTCGGTCTCGACGGGCAGGAGACCCTCGAGGATCCCGTCGACCAGGCCGTCCTCACCGAGCGTCCCGTCGAGGACCTCCTCGACGACGCCGGAGATGTCGACGTGCCCGACTGACCCTGCGCCGTCATCGGCCGGAGCAAGCTCCGCCATGTCGTCGGCCGGAGTGACCGTCGCGGCGGCCTCAGCCGCGCCGTCGTCCGCCGCGACCTCCGCGGCGCCGTCGGCCGGCCCCTCGGGCGCAGCAGCAGGCGAGGCAGCACCCTCGATCGTCTCGGGGGCTCCCTGAGCAGCATCCGGCTGACCGCCGCCCACGGCGTAGGCCGAGGCGGCGCCGACGACCACGAGGCCGCCCGTCACGAGCGCCGTGTACAGCGCCCGTCGGAAGTTCTTGTGCATGGGTCTCTCCTTGCCTGGCGTGGAGCCGACGGCACATACGCCGTCGGGTGGTACCGCACACGTGTGCGCGGACCAGCCAGGTCAGGCAGGAGAGACGGGGATGTCCGTGTAGCTGCTCGCCAGCTTGGCGCGCGACTCGTCGGTCGACACGCGCCAGGAGCGCGCCCGGAAGACCAGCAGGGCGGAGAGCACGGCCAGGGCGTCGCCGCCCGGCACCTTGAGCTGCGGGGCGCCGCCGCCCAGGGCGCCGCCGGCGCTCCCGGCGGACGCTGCGGTGCCCACGCCGCCGGCGGCGAGCGGGAGGCCCGCGCCCAGCAGGCCGGGGCCGCCCGTCTCCACGACGCCCGCCGTCACGATCAGCGCGTCGACGGTGTCCACCGCGGCCGCGGGGGCGGGGGCACGCATCAGGTCGAGCATCGCGTGCTGGACCCCGGCTGAGGTCCAGACCACGACACCCGCGGCGTCACCGGGGGTCTGCAGCGCCCCCGGGTACGTCGGCTCTGTGGGGTCGTCGACCCGCTGGGTCGGGACCACCGTCGTCGGCGCGTCCGTCGCCGGCCCGCCCGTGGCCGGCTCGGCCGGCAGCACGGCGGGCGCCGGGACGAGCGGCTCCACGATCGGGGTCAGCGGCTCGACGACCGGGGTCAGCGGCTCGACGACCGGGGCGAGCACCTCGCCGACCGGCGTCAGCACGGGCGCCAGGGCGTCCGTGACCGGAGTGGTCACCGGCTTGAGCACCTGGGTGATCGGGGCGGTCACGCCGCCCACCGCGCCGGTCACCGGGGCGAGCACGTCGGCCACGGGGGCCAGGAGGCCGCCCGTCACGGGCGCCAGCGGCTCGGTCACGGCGCCGAGCACCGGAGCGAGCGGCGAGACGACCTGCCCGACGACGCCCGTCACCGGGGCGAGCACCTCGCCGACCGGCTCGGTCACCGGGGTCAGGACGTTGCCGACCTGCTCCGTGACGGGCTTGAGGACCGGGTCGGAGACCTGCTCGACGACCTCGGCGACCTGCTCGGCGGGCTGCTTCGTGACACCGGCGACGATCTGGCCCACGGGCTCCGTCACCGTCTTGACCGGCGTCGTCACCGGCTCCAGCACGCCCCCGGAGACCGCCGCGACGACGTCCTCGACGGCCTGGGTGACGGGCTCCGCCGGCTTCCCCGCCGACGACGGCGCGGCCGGCGTCGGCTTGCCCGCCGACGGCGACGCGGGCTCGGCGGGCGCCGGCTCGGGAGCAGGGGCAGCGGGCTCGGCCGGCTTCGGCGCGGGCTCGGCGGCGGGCGCGGGAGCCTCCGGCGCAGGGGTCGCGGACCCCGGCGCGTCCGGCGTCGTCGCCGACCCGGTACCGCCCGGCACGGCCTGGTCGATCGTCGTGACCGACCCGAGCGCCTCGGTCGTCTGGACGACGGTCTGCACCGTCGCCTCCACCGTGTCGCCGAGCAGCGACCCGAGCGACGGGCGCTCGGCGGCGCTGGACGGGGCCGCGAGGCCGACGCCGAGCGCGACGCCCGCGGCGCCGAGCGCGAGGCTGCCGACGGCGCGCACGACGACGCGACGGAGGTGGTCCCCCGTGCTCGTCCGTGCGTCCTTCGACATCGGTCTCCCGCTCTCCGACCCTTGACGGGCCGCTCAGCAGCCATGCATACACATTTAATCTGCGGTGCGTTCCGAGGTTCGGCAACTACAAACCTGCGGTTTGCGGATCGAGAATATTGTGCATGGGTACCGGCGTATGTCGGAAGAGGCCCGATATCTCAGTTATTTCAGGGCATCAAGGGCTATCGGCGGGCAGCGGAAGAGGCGCGGGTGAACTCTCCGGGATCACCCGACGGTGGCCCCGAACACCAGGCCGAGGACGTACGTGGCGGCGGCCGCGCCGAGCCCGATCGCGATCTGCCGCAGCGCCCGGGTGAGCGGGGAGGTGCCCGACAGCAGCCCGACGACGGCGCCCGTCACCAGCAGCGCGATCCCGACCAGCGCGGTCGCGACGGCGACCGCCGCGAGCCCCTCGAGGCCGAAGAGGTAGGGCAGCACCGGGACGACGGCACCCGACGCGAAGAACAGGAAGGACGACACCGCCGCTCCCCACGCCGTCCCGTGCGTCTCCAGGTCGTCCACCTCGTCGGCGGAGTCGTTCTCGGCGGCGGGCTCCAGGAGCAGCCCGCCCGACACGGGCGCCACGGCGAGCCGCGCGAGCACGGCGTCGGCACGCGCCGTCGCCTCCTCGCCGGCCATGCCCCGGGCCCGGTACACGAGCGCGAGCTCGTTCGCGTCGACGTCGAGGTGCGGCAGCGCGGCGTCGGCCGTGGGCGACGGTGACGACGCCTCGAGCAGCTCCCGCTGCGAGCGCACCGACACGAACTCGCCGGCGCCCATCGACAGCGCGCCCGCGAGAAGCCCCGCGAGCCCGGTCAGCAGCACGGTGCTCGTCGCGACGCCGGAGGCGCCGATGCCGAGCACGAGCGCGAGGTTCGACACGAGCCCGTCGTTCGCGCCGAAGACCGCGGCGCGGAACGTGCCCGACAGCCGGTTGCGGCCCCGGGTGGCCAGCGCCCGCACGACCTCCTCGTGGATCTGCTCGTCGGCCGCCATCGTCTCGGTGGCGTCCGCGTCGTGCGCGTACGAGGACCGGGCCTCGGCCCGCTGGGCGAGCGCCAGCACGAAGACGCCGCCGAAGCGGCGGGCCAGGAAGCCGAGTCCGCGGGTCCGCAGGTCGCCGCGCACGGGCGCGCCGACGTCGGGACCCAGGAGGTCGAGCCAGTGCGACTCGTGCCGCTTCTCCGCCCGCGCGAGCGCGAGCAGGATCTCCCGCTCCTCGCCCGTGCGCCGGCCCGCCAGGTCGCGGTAGACCGCGGCCTCGGCCCGCTCGTCGGCGAGCAGCCGGCGCCACCGCCGGATGTCGGCGCGGGTCCGGGGGCGCGAGGGGTGCAGCCCCTGCGCGCGCTGTTCGGGCGTGGGTGTGCCGCCGGACGAGCGACGGGCGGGGTCGGAAGGTACGTGAGGCACACAGCCATCATGCCCGTGGATCGCCGGTCATGGGTTTCGTAGGCCCTTGGCCTCGGTTTCGCCGCGCCGAACTCTCGAACGCCGTCCACCCCCGGCCAGGCGTCCGGATTCTCGGGCAGAAGGATGCACAATGGACGCCGTGATCATCGTCAGCACGCACGGGTCGGCCGCGCCGGGCGGCGCGATCGGATGGGCGTGGATCAACCACGCGGGCGGGCAGTTCGACTCGGGCGGCGCGGCCCAGGGCAACGATCAGGTCGCGGCACTCTCAGCTCTGCTCCGCGCCATCGACGCGCACCCCGGCAGCGAGCCGCTGCTCGTGGAGTCCGGCTCGCAGTACGCCGTGCGGTCCGTGTCCGAGTGGTCCGAGGGCTGGAAGCGCAACGGCTGGCGCTCCCCCGCCGGCGAGCCAGTGCCGAACGTCGGCCTGGTGCAGGACATCGACCGCGCCGTCACCGAGCGCACCGGCCCCGTGCGGTTCCACTGGGTGCGTGGTCACGTGGGCAACCCGTACAACGACCGGGTCGACCAGCTCGCGGGGTTCGCCGCGGAGGAGTGGGCCGCGGGACGCGGCGGCGTCGGCGAGATGCTGGTGCCGGACGCCGGGATGATCCCCGACGCCGAGCTGCGGGACGGGAGCCTCACCGTCGAGGCCCGCGAGAGCGCGCCGCCCGTGACGCGGCCGACGCCGGTCGTGACCGGCGCCGGCGCCGGGCGCACGTGGGAGTCGGACACCCTCTTCTAGGGGGAACGCAAACGGCTACCCAGCCATCACGCCCGGGAAGCCGCTGAGTTCCGGGCGCGACGGCTGGGTAGCCGCAGTGAGCGAGACCTACAGGCCGACGAGCAGGAGCTCCTCCGGGGTCCGCGCGGCGGCGGCCACCCTGGTGTCGTCGACCGGGCCGACGACGTCGCCCCCGGTGCCCGCCTCGTCGGCGGGCTCGTCAGCCGCCGCACGGACGAAGAGCGGGACCGGCTTGGCCGTCCGGGCGCTGAACTCGAGCCGGTCGGCGACGGCGCGGGCGTGCTGGGCCATGTCGTGCGCGATGGTGACGCTCTCGCCGAGGTAGGCGCGCGGGTCGATCAGACGGCAGATCTCGTCCCGGTCGAAGTACGCGCTGACGGTCGCGTTCCGCACCAGCAGGTCGAGGAACTGCTCGTCGCCGACGGCGGACTCCTGCGCCACCTCGTACACGACCTCGTGGGCCTTCTGCCGGCCGATGCGCTCGCCGAGCTCCATCATGAGCGACTCCGAGCCGATGAGGCCCTCGCTCAGCGCGAGGTTGGCGCGCATCCGCTGCTCGTCCAGCTCCAGGCCGTCGAGGATCACGTCGAGGCGGGTCAGGATGTCGCCGGCCAGGACGGCGGCGCGGGAGACCGTCGACTCCAGGAGGTCGGTCATGCCGCCGTTCGCCTCGTGGTCGTGCTGCATCGACTCCAGCGCGGGCGCGGCCAGCGCACGGAGCTGGGCGCTCATCGACAGGAGGTCCAGGGCGAGCTGCGGGTTGCGCTTGTGCGGCATGGTCGAGCTGCCGACGGTGCCCTCCGGGATGGGCTCGAACGCCTCGCCGAACTCCGGCTGCATCATCGAGTAGATGTCCTTGCCGATCTTGCCGGCGGTCCCGGCGACCTGGCCGAGGACGAGGACGAGTTCGACGATGCCGTCGTTGATCGCGCGCGACGGCACGGGCATGGTGCCGAGCCCGAGGTGGTTGGCGACCCGGCGCTCGACCTCGCGGCCGGCCGGCCCGAACGACGCGAACGTGCCGACGGCGCCGCCCATGAGCACCCGGAAGAGCCGGTCCTCGAGGCGCTCGAGCCGGTCGGTGTGCGCCGTCAGCTCGTCGATCCAGACGGCGACCTTGAAGCCGAACGTGACGGGCACGGCGTGCTGGCTGTGCGTGCGGCCCGCCATCGGCACCGCCGCGGAGGCCTCCGCGAGCTTGGACATGCCGCGCAGCACCTTGGCGAGCAGGTCCTTGACCGCTCGGTGCGCGTCGCGCAGCACGAGGACGTCCGCCGTCTGCGTGATGTTCTGCGTGGTGGCGCCCCAGTGCACCCAGCCGCCGTACTGACGCCCGACCACGCGGGCGAACTCCTCGATGAGCGGCATCAGCGGGTGGCTGGCCGACGCGGTCTCGGCCGCCACGCGGTCGAGGTCCAGCTTCTCGATCTGCGCGGCCCGGGCGATCGTCTCACCGGCCGGCTCCGGGATCAGGCCGATCTCAGCCTCTGCGAGCGCGAGCGCAGCCTCGACGTCGAGGCGCGCCTGGAATCGGTTCTCGACGCTGAAGAGGTGCGCGATCCCGGCGTCGGGAACGCGGCCGTCCGTGAAGTGTCGAATCGATTCGCCATTCATCCCTGGTAACCCCACTCGGTTCATGTGTCGTACGTGATGGACGTGCTCTGCTGGGCCCGTGCCCCGTCTCGGGGCCAGGCTGCCGGCGAGTTCCTTGCCACGTCGTACCGGTCGCCGCGGGACCTTGCCCGCCTGCTCACCGTGCCGAACTCGCTGTGCTTCATGCGCCTGCATCGACTCGCCGTAGCGGGTTGCTCTACCGAATTGTGGGAGAGGATGCGCGCCCCAGGCTAGCGGAAGTGTTTCCAGAATGTAACGGGAGTGAGGTCCGTCACATGAATTTCCGGTGACATCCGGCCCCGGACCAGGCCTTCCGGCGAGTGCGGGTGAACTTTGTCGCGTCTCGCATCGCGGGACGGCGGCGACCGGACCGCGGCGGCCCGGCCGGCACGGAGTGCTCTGACGACGCAGAGGGCCCGGCCGCGTGCGCCACGTCGTGGCGTGCGGCCGGGCCCTCTGTCGTGGGCACAGCTCTCGGCGGGAGCCGCTGCGCGGTCAGCCCGCGGCGGCGTCGTCGGCCGGCGTCTCGCGTTCCTCGTGTTGCGACCCGTACGTGTCGGTCACGCTCCGGTGCATGAGCGTGGTCCGGCGAGGGTTGGCGATGGAGTGGTACTGGGCGTCGTCGGCGTCCGTCATGGGTCCTCCTCCGGTGCAGGCTTACGGCTACGCTGCACGTGGTTCACCCGCTGGTCTGCGGATCATCCATCCTCGTTGATACCGAGTCGCGCGTCGACTGAAGAGGCTGTGACGTCGGACTCATCGCGCCGTCAGATCCGCCGCCGCCGTCAGGCGCGCACCCGGTACGTCGTGGGGAAGAGCTGGAACCGCCCCGCCACCAGGCCCCAGAGCCCGCGCGGCGCGAGCAGCACGACCGCCACCGCCACCACGCCGAGCACCACCAGGTACCAGGTGCCCAACGGCGCCAGGGCCTGCTGCAACGCCCAGTAGAGGACGGCCCCCACGATCGGCCCCTCGATGGTCCCGATGCCGCCGACCACGACGATGAAGATCATCGCCGCCGTCCAGTTCACGGAGTAGATCGACCCCGGGGTGACGCCGAGCGTGCTCAGCGCGATCAGCGCGCCCGCGAGGGCGGCGCCGGCCGATCCGGCGACGTAGACGATGCGGCGGCCGCGGTCCACGGCCACGCCCAGGCTGCTCGCCGCGACGCGGTCGTCGCGGATCGCCGTGAGCCCGAGTCCCACCCGGGACCGCATGAGCAGGTAGGTCCCGAGCACGACGGCGACCACGAGCGCCAGCGCAAACCAGTAGACGAAGGCCACGCGGTCCACCCGGTCGGTGCCGCGGAACGCGCTCAGGGACAGCCCGCCACCGCCCCCGAGCCCGTCGATCTGCATCGTGACCAGGCGGAACACCTCGGCCACCACCCAGGTGCCGATCGCGAAGTACCCGCCGGCGAGGCGGAACACCAGGTAGCTCGTCGGCAGGGCGATCGCGGCGCCCACGAGGCCGGCGGCCAGGACGGCGGCCCACGGCGGGGCGCCGACGGCGTCGGCGAGCTGGATCAGGGCGTACCCGCCCACGCCGACGTACGCCTGCTGGCCCACGCTCACCATGCCGCCGTACCCGGCGAGCAGGTTCCAGGTGGTACCGAGTATCACGAGGGCGAAGAGCATGACCAGGCTGGACAGCGCGCCGAGGGTCACGACGTAGGGGACGACGGCGGCGAGGAGCACGACGACGAGCAGGAGCACCCCGCCTCCGACGAGGGACCCGCGCCCGCCCCGCGTGACGATCGGAGCCGTCGGGGACGCCACCGGGGCGGCGGCGTCCGGGGCGGTGTTCGGCGCGCTCATGCCGGCACGCTCCTCGGCAGCAGGCCGCCGGGCCGGACCACCAGCACGGCGAGGAAGACGAGGTGCCCGGCGAGCACCCCGGACTGCGGGTCGATCTGGGCGCCGACCGTCTGGGCGAGGCCCAGCACGATGCCGCCCAGGAGCGTGCCCCACAGCGACCCGAGCCCGCCGATGATCACGGCCTCGAACGCGAACAGCAGCACGAGGTCGCCGTACCCCGGCGAGAACTGCGTGCTCATGCCGACGAACACGCCCGCGAGCGCCAGCGTGGCGAACGCGAGGGCGGTCGCCACGGCGTACATGTGCTTGGGGTCGACGCCGTACATCGCGGCGGCCCCGGCGTCGTCGGCGACGGCGCGCATGGCGCGGCCCGTGGCCGTGCGTGCCAGGAAGACCTGGACCCCCGCGATCACCGCGGCGGCCACGACCAGGGTGATCAGCGGCAGCAGGCCCACCGAGAGCGGGCCGAGCGGCACGCCCGCCGAGGCGAGGTCGCCCGTGGGGATCTTGCGGGTGTCCGCGCTGAACACCTCCTGGAGCAGGCTGGTCAGGGCCACGGCGACGCCGAACGACACCAGCAGGGGCGCGAGCTCGCCCGCGCCCGGCGCGCCCTGGCGGGCCTCGCCCGAACCCCGGACCTGCGCGAGGGCCGGGTTGAACAGGCCGCGCTGGACGGCGTACCCGAGGGCCGCGAACACCGGCACCACCACGACGACCGCGAGCCACAGGGGCAGCCCCTGCTGGACCAGGACCAGCGACAGGTAGGCGGCGAGCACCGCGAGCACGCCGTGCGCCAGGTTGACGATGCGCATCACGCCGAAGATCAGCGACAGGCCGCAGGCCAGCAGGGCGTACTGCCCGCCGAGCAGCACGCCCTGCACGCCGGCGTTGAGCCAGTCCATCAGGCCTCCGTGGGTCTCGGGGCGGGTTCGGGGATCGGGGCAGGGGCGGACGTCGGGGCTGGCGCGATACCGAAGTAGGCGTCGGCCACGGCCTCGCGGTCCAGGCCCGCGGCGGCGGCCTCCAGCACGGTGCGGCCGCCCAGGAGGCACTGGACGCGGTCGGCCACGCGCAGCGCCTGGTCCAGGTCCTGCTCGACGACGAGCGCCGTGGTGCCCTCCGCCGTGATGCGGCGGACGGCGTAGTAGATCTGGGTGACCACGAAGGGCGCGAGCCCGAGCGACACCTCGTCGAGCAGCAGCACGCGCGGGTTGGTCAGGAGGGCCCGGCCGATCGCGACGGCCTG
Source organism: Promicromonospora sp. NPDC059942 (assembly GCF_042731755.1). Lineage (NCBI taxonomy): Bacteria > Bacillati > Actinomycetota > Actinomycetes > Micrococcales > Promicromonosporaceae > Promicromonospora > Promicromonospora sp. NPDC059942. The sequence continues at coordinate 243,780 of NZ_JBHWLR010000007.1, read as the reverse complement.
CTGCTGGCCGCCCGACAGCACGCCGGCGCGCCGGTCCCGCAGCTCGGCGACGTGCGGGAACACCTCGTACACGGCGCGCAGGTCCCACGGCCCCGGCCGCCCCGGGTAGCGGCCCATGAGCAGGTTCTCCTCGACGGTGAGCGACGCGAACAGGCGCCGCCCCTCCGGTACGAGCGCGATGCCGCGCCGCACCCGCCGGTGCGCAGGCACCCGGGTGACCGGGGCGCCGTCGAGCACCACGGTGCCCGCCGTGGGCAGGTGGGTGCCCGCGAGCGCCGCGAGCAGCGTGGACTTGCCGGCGCCGTTGGCGCCGAGCACGGCGAGGGTCTCCCCCTCGCCGAGGGTCAGCCCGACGCCGTCGACGGCGAGCAGGTCGCCGTACCGGACCTCCAGGCCCGTGACCTCCAGGACGCTCATACCGGCTCCCCCGGCAAGGCGTCGGGCACGGAGCCGGGCACGGAGTCGACGGTGGAGCCCAGGTACACCTCGACCACCCGCGGGCTGCGGATCACCTCGTGCGGGTCGCCCTGCGCGATCACCTCGCCGGCGGCGAGGCACAGCAGGCGGTCCACGACGTCGAGCAGCGCGTGCAGCACGTGCTCGATCCAGACCACCGCCACGCCGTCGTCCCGCAGGCGGCGCACCAGGTCCACGACCTGGGGCAGCTCGCGGTCGGTGAGGCCGCCCGCGATCTCGTCCAGCAGGAGCAGGCGCGGCCCGGTCGCGAGCGCCCGCGCGACCTCCAGCCGCTTGCGGTCCAGCAGGCGCAGGCTGCCCGACGGCGTGTTCGCCGCCCCGGTCAGGTCCGTCACCTCGAGCGCGTGCCAGGCCCGGTCCCGGGCGCCGCGGGCCGTGCCGCGCTCGCCGGCGCCGCCGTGCCGCCGTCCGGCGAAGGACGCTCCGACCAGCACGTTCTCGTACACGGTGAGGCCGCCGAACGGGCGCGGCACCTGGTACGAGCGCGCTACGCCCCGGTCGGCGCGGGCAGCCGCGCCGAGCCGGGTGACGTCCTGCCCGTCCAGCGTCACGGTCCCGGCGTCGGCCCGCAGGGTGCCCGCGACGACGTCGAGCAGGGTGGTCTTGCCCGCGCCGTTCGGGCCGACGAGGCCCAGGGCCTCGCCTGCGGAGACCTCGAACGACACGTCGCGGGCCGTGACCACCCGGCCGAAGCGCTTGGCGACGCCGGTCACCCGCAGCAGGGGTTCGGTCACCAGAGCGGCTCGACCTCGCCGCCCGTCGGGATCTCCGGGGCCAGCGTGTTGGAGACCACCACGAGCTCGTAGGGGTTCTTGCCCTCGTCCGCGCCGTCGGCCAGGCGCCACTGGCCGCCGACCAGCGGGGTCTTGGCCACGTACGGCGGCACGCTGTCGTCGACGCCCCACGCGATGTCGCCCACCACGGTGGAGACCTCCAGCGTGGACAGGGCCTCGGTGATCGCGTCCGGCTCGGTGGAGCCGGCCTCCTGCACGGCCGCGACCGTGATCTCGAACAGGGCCTCCGCGAAGCCGAGGGGCTGCGTCCACTGCTTGCCCGTGTCGCTCTCGTACTGGTCGGCGAGCTCCTGCGCGGTCTGCCCGGTCAGCGACGAGCTGAACGGCGCCGTGGGGTGCCACCAGACCTCGGAGGTGAGGCCGTCGCCCGCGTTGCCCAGCGCCTCGACCGACGACGGGAACAGCAGGGCCTTGCCGATCGTCGCGACCTTGGGCCGGTAGCCCTGCTGGCCGGCCTGCTGCCAGAACGTGGTGAAGTCCGGCGGGATCGGCACGCCGACCAGGATGTCGTGGCCCTCGAACGCGGAGAGCTGCGCGGAGAAGTCCTGGGTACCGTTCGGGTAGAGGCCCGGGTCGTCGATCGTGACGCCGGTGTCCTGCGTCAGGGCCGGGAAGTTGGCGCTCCACGCCTGCCCGTCCGGGTCGTTGGGGAACAGGCCGGCCGCCTTCTGGTTGGTGTCCACCTGGCTCCAGATGTCCGCGTAGACCGCGGACACGTCCTCCAGGCCCCAGAACGCGTGGTAGCTGTACTTCAGGTCGGCGGGCTCGTCACCCTCCCGGATCGCGAACGGCTGCCAGGGCGCGACCGTCGAGATGCACGGGACCGAGTTGGCCTCGCACTGCTCCGAGACGGGGTTGGTGATGTCCGGCGTGGACGACGTGAGCACCAGGTCGACGCCGTCACTGTTGATCAGCTCGGCCGCCACCTCGCCCGCGCGGGCGGAGTCCGACTGCGAGTCCTTGACGATGATCTCGACGGACTGCTCGGCGCCGTCGACGGTCACCGGGTTGTCGGCGAACCACTTCTCCATGGACTCGATCACGTAGGTGTTGGCCTCGCCGAACGGCGCCGACGAGCCCGTCTCGGTCGAGACGAAGCCGATCTTCAGGACGTCGTCGTCCCCGCCGCCCCCGACCGTGCCCCCGCCCACGTCGCCGCAGCCCGCCAGGGCGGCCGCCAGGGCTGCCGTCGAGGCGCAGACCGCCAGCGCCCGTCTGTTCAGGGACCGTCCGTTGCCAACCATCGTCGTCACTCCAAGTCTGTCGTCGAGCCTCTGGTTGTCGGACCCACAGGTCACCGGGGTGACCTGTGGGTCTGACACGGGATTGCGGCTTGCCGGTGGTGCTTGGTGCAGGTGGTTCGGGTGGTGCGGGGTGTTCGGTCGGGTCGTGCGGGTGGGTCAGTCGGCCGGGGCCAGGACGACGTCGAAGCGGGTCCGGGCCCACGCGCCCTCGACCGCGCGGCCGTCGGGCGTCGGCGTGCCCGCGGGCAGCTCGTCGAAGTCCATGACGAGCGAGTCCTTCACGCCGAACACCGAGTCCGACGCGAGCAGCTCGTCGCCGCGCACGAAGATGTGGGTCACGAGCGTGCGCAGCCCGGGCGCCGTCACCATGAAGTGCAGGTGCGCGGCGCGCAGGGGCGAGCGGCCCGACGCCGCGAGCAGCGCGCCGACCGGCCCGTCGTGCGGGATCGGGTACGGCGTGGGCGTGACGCCCCAGAAGCGGTACCCGCCGTCGTCGGCCGAGTAGAGGTGCGCGCGGCCCGCGGTGCGCTCGTCGCCGTACTGGACGTCGTAGAAGCCGTCCTCGTCCGCCTCCCACACCTCGATGCGCGCGCCGGGCACGGGGTTGCCCGCGGTGTCGGTGACCGTGCCCTCGACCCAGCAGGGCTGCCCGGTCGCATCGCCCGCGATGTCGCCGCCGTTCTCGATGCGCGGCGCGTCGTCCACGAAGAACGGGCCGAAGACCGTGGCCTCCGTCGCGTTCTCGTACGCCGCGTTGTTGATGGCGATGGTCTGCATGGAGGCGCCCAGCACGTCGGACAGCAGGATGAACTCCTGCCGCTTGTCGTCCGTGATGTGCCCGGCGGCGGTGAGGAACTCGATGCCCCGGTTCCACTCGTCCTCGGTGAGCCGCACCTCGCGCAGGAACGCGTGCAGGTGCCGGGTCAGGGACTGCATGACGGTCGCCAGCCGCGCGTCGTCGGCGCCCGCGAAGGACGCCGCGACCCGGTCGGTGAGCTCCTGCTCGCGGGCGGCCTGCTCGGCGTCCGGCTCAGGCATCGTGCTCGCCCCGTCCGAGGACCGATCGCAGGGCGTCGCCCAGCGCCCCCGCCGGGTCGTCGGCCAGGGTCTGGGCGCGCCAGGCCACGTGCGCGTCCGGGCGGACCAGGATCGCGCCCGACTCCTCGACGCCGCGCATCTTCGCCCAGTCGTAGTAGGTGTCGATGACCTCGCGGCCCGGCCCGATCACGACCGCCTCCAGCGGCACGCCGAGCTCGTCCGCGACCTTCGCGGCGGCGTCGGCCCAGGCCTCGCCCGCGATGCCGGTGACCAGCGTGAACTGCCCGTACGGGACCAGGTCGTGCGTCGAGCGCTTGTGCCCGTCGACGTCGGCCACCCACACGTGCGGGAACCGCGCGCCCGGGACCGTGGACTGCTTGTAGTAGAGCTCGGGGTCGCGCTCGTCCACAGGCTGGGGAGAACCGTCGGGGACGATCGCGGCCGACGTGTAGAACTGGCCCATGTCCACGCCGTGCGCGTTGAACTCGTAGTGCTTGAGGTCCATCGCCTCCACGAGCGCCGCGCGCTTGGCCGCGCCGGCCGGGGTGTTCGCCTTGCGCTCGTCGATCGCGGCCTGCATCGCCTCCGGCGTCTCGGCGTCCAGGACCCCGAGCACCTCCATGAACCGGAACTCGCCGCCCGACTTGTTGGCGCGCAGCACGATCTGCTCGGCGACGGGCGCCCGCTCGGCCGAGTAGGTGTCCAGCAGCGACGGCGCCGCCTGCCCGTTGAGCACGGCCGCGATCTTCCAGGCCAGGTTGTACGAGTCCTGGACCGACGTGTTGGAGCCCAGCCCGTTGCTCGGCGGGTGCCGGTGCACGGCGTCGCCCGCACAGAAGACGCGGCCCTGCTGGAGGTGCGTCGCGTACATCTGGTTGTTGCCCCACAGCGAGTAGCCCGTGATCTCGACGTCCAGGTCCTCGACGCCCACGAGCTGGCGCACGATCTCGGTCGCCGCGGCGTCGTCGAGCTGCGGCGGCTCGCCGGCGATGTCGTAGCCCCAGACGATGAGCCACTCGTTCCACGGCCGGACCATGCGGACCAGGCCCGCACCGATGCCGCCGACGTCGGAGCCGGGCTGCAGCACCCAGTACAGGACGGACGGGCGGTGCCCCACAAGGTGCGTGAGGTCGGCCTTGAACGTGATGTTCATGGAGCCGGCGATGTCCATCGCGCCCTCCATGGGCAGGCCGATGTCCGCGGCCACCTGGGAGCGGGCGCCGTCGCCGCCGATCAGGTACTTGGAGCGGATCGTGTACTCGGTGCCGGTGACCCGGTCGAGCACGCGGGTGCTCACGCCGTCGGCGTCCTGGGTGTGGCCCAGGTACTCCGTGGAGAACCGCGACTGGGTGCCGCGCTGGGTCGCGTTCTTGACCAGGATCGGTTCCAGGTAGGTCTGCGGGATGTCGACCGTGAGCGACGGCGAGGCCAGCCGCGCGTCCGCCTCGCGGGCGGGGTGGGTCTCCCAGGTGAGGATGCGGCCGATCTCCTCGCCCGCGATCGTCGTGCAGAACACCGTGTCGCCCACCAGCTCGTGCGGCGTCGCGTCCGCGAGCACCTGGTCCTCGATGCCCAGGTCGCGGAAGATCTCCATGGTGCGCTGGTTGGTGATGTGCGCGCGGGGCGTGTTCGCGGTCCAGCGGTACTTGGTGATCATGATGTTGCCGATCCCCAGGCTGGACAGGAACAGGGCCGCCGACGCGCCGGCCGGGCCGGAGCCCACGACCAGCACGTCGGTCTCGACCACCGTGCCGTGTCCCTCCGGGGTCGTGCCGGCGGCGGTGCTGGGCAGTGCGGTCTCGGTCTGACCGTCGTCGAACTCAGGCATGCGCACAGGCTGCCGCGCGCCCCGACCTGGGAAAAGGGCGGGCCATGAAAGTCGGCGGAAAGTATCAAGCCCTGGCTGCGAGGGCGTACCGGCGGGCCTCGGACGGCGACATGCCCGACTGCTCGCGGAAGACGCGCGAGAACTGCGCCGCCGACGAGAACCCGCAGCGCCGGCCGATCGCCTCGACGGTCTGCTCCGCGTACGACGGCATGCGCAGCATCCGGCTCGCCATCTCGACGCGCCGCCGGGCGACCAGGCGCGGCACGCTCGTACCGTGCTCGGCGAGCACGCGCGAGAGCTGCCGCTCGCTCAGGCCGATCGCGTCGGCGATCCGGCGGGCCGACATGGTCGGGTCGCGCAGCCACTGCCGCACGTACCGCTCGGCCGCGGCGAAGTGCGCGCCCGCGGCCTGCGCCCCGGGCGCCTCCGGCCGGACCAGCACGGCCGTGACCAGGTCGAGCAGGGCGTCCTCGTCGGCGGCGCCGTCGCCGTCCGGGCCCACGGCGCGCGCGACCAGCTCGGCGAGGGCCGCGGCGTGGGCGCTGCCGCCCGCCGCCGGGGACGGCGTGCCGAACTCGATCACCCGGGCGGTGCGCGGCATGGTGCCGCCCGCGGAGCGGAACACGTCGTACGGCACCTTGACCGCCAGCTCCTCCAGCCCCCGGGAGAAGCCGCGCAGGAACGGCCGGTCGGCGTCGCACACCAGGAGCTGGCCGGGCCGCAGCCGGCGGACGCCGTCGTCGTGGTAGAAGTACGCCTCGCCGCGGAGCGTGAAGTAGAGGGCCACGGACTCGGTGGGGCGGGTGCGGACCGTGCGCGCCGTGCGCTCCACGGCGTGCGGGTTGGCCTCGACGTGCGCCAGGTGCAGCCGGTCCAGCTGGAGGTTCGCCTCGGAGGCCTCCAGCGCCGAGTCGTCGTCGAGCATGCGGCACTGCAACGCGACGAGGGCGTCGGCGTTGTGCTCCTCCCACAGCTCGATCCGCCGCGCCGCGGGCAGGCCTCGCGTGGAGAAGCGGTCGACGGCGCCGCGCGACGCCGGTGTGGCACGACTCACGAGCCCCACAGTAGGTGCAGGCCCCCAGCGCGCACCAGGATTCTTCACCCTCGGCCGGCGTGTTGTCCGTGGCGTGTTCGCCCAGGTCAGGGGCTGTCCGGCGGACGCACGGCCCGCGAAGGCCGCCTCAGGCGTGCGCGCGGCCGCCGGACGCAGGATGCTCGTGCCATGCCCGACGAGACGATGCCACCGGATCGGCCCGTAGCCCTGCCCCCGGCCCTGCGGCCCCCGAGCGAGCCGCAGCTCGTGCTGCTCCGACACGGGCAGACCGAGTGGAGCGCGAGCGGCCAGCACACCGGACGCACGGACCTGCCGCTCACGGCGGACGGCGAGAAGCAGGCCCGGACCGCGGGGGCGACCCTGGCCGCCTACGAGTTCGCGGCCGTCTTCACGTCCCCGCGGGAGCGGGCGCGGCGGACGGCGGAGCTCGTGGGCCACCCCGGGGCCGTCGTGGACGAGGACCTGGCCGAGTGGGACTACGGTCCCGTCGACGGCCGCACCTCGCGCGACGTCTCGGAGATCCTGGGGCGCGACTTCCAGATCTTCGACGACGGCGTCCAGGTGCTGCCGCCGTCCGCCGAGCACGGCGAGGGCCGGCCCGGCGAGACGCTGGACCAGGTCGCCGTGCGCGCCGCGCGGGTCATCGCCCGGGCGGAGCAGGTGCTCACCGGTCAGGGTGCGGTGGCCGGGCCGGACGGGAGGTCGGACGCGGGGTCGGGGGCCGGTGGGCACGTGCTGCTGGTCGCGCACGGGCACCTGCTGCGGGTGCTCGCCACGGTGTGGCTCGGCGTCGACCCGCGGCTCGGGGCCCGGTTCGAGCTCGGCACCGCCGCCGTCTGCCTGCTGGGGTACGGGCACGGCCTGCGGACGATCGAGGGATGGAACCTGGCCGCCCAATAGATCCAACCAGTAGATCCAAAAGGCGCAGTAAGGCAGTATTCGCCGCATGAGGGAAGAGCACCTCGCCGAAGGCGAGACCATCGTGATGCAGCTCCGCACTCACCCGAAGAAGGTCGTCAAGCCGATCCTGCTGCTCCTGCTGCTGGTCGCGGTACTGATCGCCATGTGGGTGCTGCCGCTGCCGATCGACCCGATCGTGCTGTGGTTCGCGACGGCGATCCTCGTGGTGCTCGGCCTGGTCGCGTCCGCGGGTCCGTTCCTGCGCTGGCGCACCACGCGCTACATCATCACCAACCAGCGGGTCGCGCTGCGCACCGGCATCCTGACGCAGACCGGCCGGGACATCCCGCTCTACCGGATCAACAACGTCACCTTCGAGAAGCAGCTCAGCGACCGGATCTTCGGCTGCGGCACCCTGGTGATCTCCGACGGCACGGACCAGCCGGGCATGGTGCTCGACGACGTGCCCGACGTCGAGCAGGTGCAGCGCACCCTCCAGGACCTGGTGCGCCAGGGCAAGCTCCTCAGCGACGACTGACCACCCGACCCGGCCCCACCCCTCCCTCAGCCGTTGAGTGCTGGGTATTTGCGCCTTTCTGCGGGCCAGAAGCACAAATAGCCAGCACTCACGGGGTTGTGGGGGCGAGGAGGTCGGCCAGGTCCGCGCCCGCGCGGAGCAGCGCGACCGTGCGGACGGCGATCTGGTCGAGACGGCGGTCGAGGATCCGTCGGGCCCCGGCGGTCCCCTCGCCTGTGCCGTCCCCGGCGCCCGGGAGGCGGCGCAGGCTCACGACGACGTCGCGCACGGCCGGGATCCCATACCCGCTGGAGCGCAGCGCGGCCACGATCCGCGCCTCCCGGATCGCGGCGGGCCCGTACTGGCGCGCACGCAGGGTCGTCACCCGCTCCGGGACCGCCAGCCCCTCCTGCTCCCAGAACCGGAGCGTGGAGGTGCGCACCCCGAGGGCGGCGGCGAGCTGGGTGATCGTCAGGACGTCCGCGTCGGCGTGCGCGGTTCCGGCGTGCGCGGTTCCGGCGTCCGGCCCGCGCTCCTCGCCCTCGATGGCCGCGAGCGCCGCCTGCGCGCGGAGGGCCTCGTCGCGGTCGGCGGCCAGCCGGACGTGCACGGCGCCGATCGCGGCGGCGGCGTCGGCGAGGCTGCCGGTCAGCGCCTGCGCGAGCAGACCCCGCGCGACCACCGGCCCGGCGGCGCTCGCCAGCGCCCGGTACGCCCGGAGCGCCCGGACGTGCACCGGGCCGTACGAGCCATAGCCGTTCGCCGCGCGGGTGGCCGCCGGGATGACGCCGAGCCGCTCCAGGTCGCGGACCTGTTGCACGGAGTACCCGGACTCCCGCGCGACGTCGGCGGTGCGGAGCGGCCGCGAGGCCTGAGGTGTCATGCGCTCAACCCCACAGAAGCACTAGAAGGTGATGCTTGAAGCATGGACCCTCAGCACAGTACCGGCCCGACCATCGAGCAGATCATCGCCGCCGTCCGCGAGCTCGACGGCGCCCTCGTCGTCGCGCCCGCCGTCGGCGACCCCACCGTCCCGGAGCTGGCCTGGGGCGATGCGTTCTTCTACTACGCGCCCGACGGCGAGATGCCCCGGAACGTCCAGCCGTACGGGACGATCGTCACGAAGAACTACCCGGACGACACCACCTCGGACCTCGACCCCGCGGGACGCTGGCGGGTGAACGTCCACGTCGGGCGCGCGCGGCAGGCCGAGCTCGTCGGAGCCGTCGAGCCCGAGGTTGCGGAGCCCGGGGTTGCGGAACCTGGGCACGCGCGGCCTGGGCCGGGCGGGCACGGGGAGGCAGGGCCGCGACCTGACACCGCCGACGTCATGCGGCCGCACCCGGTGTACGGGTCGGCCGGCTGGATCGCCGTCGTGAACCCTGGGCCCGCGACCGGCGACACCGTGCTCGCCCTTCTGCGCGACGCGCACGATGCCGCGCGTGCCCGGTTCGAGCGCCGCCACTGACGCCCTGGTCGTGGGTTGCGAGAACTCCGGGGGAACACTTGCGCACGCGGGTGGGTAACGGAGAGGTAGCACTGCTATGTCAGCGTTACCCACCTGGCTGCGTATGTCTTTTCCCTGGGGCCGCGACCGGCGACACCGTGCTCGCCCTTCTGCGCGACGCGCACGAGGCCGCGCGTGCCCGTCACGACCGCAGGTCCCACCCCTGACTCGTTGAGTGCGGGCTATTTGCGGCTCTGACCGTCCAGGGAGCGCAAATAGCCCGCACTCAGCGGGTCGGTTGACGGCGGGTCAGTCGACGACGGCGCGGGCTGCGGCCTGCTCGCTGCGGCGGTGCATGTCGACGCTGAGCCGGATCTCGCCCGCGGCGTGCGCGTTCAGCAGCCGCTGGGCGAGTTCCTCCAAAGACTCGGGCGCGTTAGCCGCGGGCGCGTCCGCGTCCGCCGCATCCGCTCCGGCCGAACCAGCGCCCGCTGGACCAGCGCCTGCACCCGCCCCGGCCGCCGCGCGGGCCAGGCCGTACTGGGCGCCGAACCAGTCCGCGACGGTGACCCCGTGCAGGGGGTGGTGCACGACGTCGACGGTGTCGCCCGCGCCGAGCTCGCCGTTCTCGATCACGCGGAGGTAGGCACCCGTGCGGTTGGCCTGCGTGAACCGGCGCACCCAGCGCTGCTCGCCGAGCCGCCGTCCGAAGGTCTGGCAGGGCGTGCGCGGCTGCGTGACCTCCAGCAGCGCCGAGCCGACCTGCCACCGCTCGCCGATCACCGCGCCGTTCACGTCGAGGCCGCTGACGCGCAGGTTCTCGCCGAAGAGCCCGGGCGTCACCTCCCGGCCCAGCTCGGCGGACCAGTGGTCGGCGTCCTCCTGGGCGTAGGCGTAGACCGCCTGGTCGAGGCCGCCGTGGTTGGCGCGGTCGGCCTGCACGTCGGCGTAGAGGCCGTAGGGCCGCACCTTGACCCGGCCGTCCACGGGACGCTTGTCGATCGCCGTGACCCCCACGGTGCCGGGGTCGGGATGCAGGACGTACACGCGACAGACCGCGAGGAGCTCAGCCATGCGCACATTTTCTCATCCGCGAACCACCCCTCCGACGTGTCAGGGCAGCGGGAGCGGCTCCATCCACTGGTCGTTGGCCGTGAGGTCGATGCCGTACTCGCCGGCGAACCGCATGCGGGTGCCTGCCAGCACGCCGTCGACCGACTCGTCGAGGTCGTAGACCCTGGCGCCGCGCAGGCGGTTGCGCTCGGCGCCGCCCAGCCCGTACGTGCCGAACCCGGTGTTCCCCGCGTACCCGAGCAGCACGCCGTAGTAGTCGCCCGAGTAGGTGTTCACGTGGTCGTGGCCGCAGAACACGCCGCGGACGTCGCCCCGGTGCTGGATCGCCGAGAACATGCCGGAGTTGAAGGGTCCCGGGCACTCGTCCTCGTTGCGCTCCCCCTCGATGCGGTGCCGGGCCTTGCCGCGCTCGTGGTCGGCGTCGGTGCGCCCGTCCACCGAGCCGAACCACATGAACCGGTACTCCCACAGCGGGATGTGGATGAACATGAGGGCCGGCACCACGTGCCCCGCACGGCGCTCCACCTCCACCGAGGTGTCGTAGTACCACTTCACCTGGTCCATGCGCAGCCAGTCCCAGTGCGGGTAGCCGTCGAAGTCCTGGCCCGCGAGGGTGTCGGGGGCGTACCGCCCGGAGTCGAGCAGCCAGACGTTGAACGCGGGACGCCCGCCCCGGCCCTCGATCAGCAGGTTCGAGTTGCCCTGCCCGGTGACGCCACGCGCCGTCGGGCCGTTCACGTTGTAGCGGTAGGACCGGTAGAAGGCCAGCATGTCGGCCTCGTCCAGGCCGCTGTTCGGCGTCGAGTCCTCGTCGTGGTTGCCGAAGGTGATGGCCCACGGGACGGCGCGCTCCTCCATGGGCTGCACCACGTTGTTCATCGCCTGGTGCATCTCCAGCGGGGTGTCGCAGCCCCCGGTGATGTTGTCGCCGTTGAGGATCACGAGGTCCGGCCGCTCGTCGTCGAGCACCGCGCGCATGAGCTCCAGGGTGCGGCGGTCGATCTTCTCGTCGTCCTGCGTGTCGTTGAACTGGACGATCGTGAACTTCCCGTCCCGGCCGAACTTGAGCCCGCGCTGCGGGTGCCGGCTCAGCTCCACGGCCTCCGCCGGGGCGGCGGCGCCGGCCGCCGCGACGGTCGCGACGCCCGCCGCGCCGAGGCTGCTCAGGGACAGGAAGGTCCGGCGGTCGACGCCGTCGGCAGTGTGCTCAGTCATGCCGACGACGATCGAGGGCCCGGCTGGCGGCCGCCCGACCACGGGGTGGACCCCCGGTGACGGTCTGCTGAACGCCTACCGCACGCGGCGCAGCGCACGCGCGATCGCATAGACCGCCAGGATCAGCACCACGAGGCCGGCGGTCGCGGCGATCTGGGGCCGGGCGGCGGCGTCGGACAGCATGAGGCCCACCACCGCGACGAGCGCCACGAGCGTGACCCACGACAGCCACGGGTAGCCCCAGGCCCGCAGGCGCAGGGTCTCGCCCCGCTCGGCCGCCGCGGCCTCCAGCCGCGGGCGCAGCCGGAGCTGCGAGACGACGACCATCAGCCACACCACCAGCAGCGCCGAGCCGACGGCGTTGAGCAGCACCCCGAGCAGCGACTCCGGCAGCAGGTAGTTGAGCAGCACCGCGACGACGCCGAAGAACACCGAGACCAGCACCGCGACCCACGGCACGTCGCGGCGGGAGACCCGGGTCGCGGCCGCCGGGGCGTCGCCCCGCCCGCCGAGCGAGAACAGCATGCGGGACGTCGCGTACACGTTGGCGTTGAACGCGCTCAGCAGCGCGAGGACGACGACGACCTCCATGAGCCGCGCCGCGCCGTCGAACCCGGCCATCTGCAGCACGGACACGAACGGCGACTCGAGGCGGGCGGCGTCGGTCCACGGGATCAGGGCGACCATGATCGCCACCGAGCCGACGTAGAAGAACAGGATGCGCCACAGGATCGTGCGCGTGGCGCTCGCGACCGCGGACTGCGGGTCGCGCGCCTCCGCGGCCGCGATCGTGACGATCTCGATGCCCCCGAAGGCGAAGACGACGGTGAGCAGGCCGGCCGCGATCCCGGGCAGCCCGGCCGGGGCGAACCCGCCGAACTGCGCCCACTCCCCCAGGACGCTGCCCGACACAGGCACCACGCCGACCACGATCAGCACGCCGAGCACGAGGAAGCCGACGATCGCCAGGACCTTGACGGTCGCGAACCAGAACTCGGCCTCGCCGAACTGGCGCACACCCACCAGGTTGATCGCCCCGAACACGGCGACGACGGCGGCCGCGACCGCCCACTGCGGCACCGCCGGCCACCAGCCGTGCACGATCCCGGCGACGCCGGTCACCTCGACGCCGAGCACCATGACGATCGTGAACCAGTACAGCCAGCCCAGCAGGAACCCGGCCCAGCGGCCGAGGGCGGCCTCCGCGTAGACGGAGAACGAGCCGCTCGACGGGAGCGCGGACGCCATCTCCGCGAGCATCCGCATGACGAGCACGACGATCGCGCCCGCTATGGCATAGCTCACGAGCACGGCCGGGCCCGCGGCGGCGATGCCGAGGCCCGAGCCGAGGAACAGACCGGCACCGATCGCGGAGCCCAGGCCCATCATGGTCAGGTGGCGTGTGCGCAGGCCATGGGCCAGGTGCTCGCCGCGGGCGACGGGTTCGGCGGGGTCGCTCTGGTGTTCGGTGGTGCTCACGACCGACCACGGTAACCCGGGCGGTGAGAGACTCGTGCCTGTGACCGAATCTGCACACACCCCCGTGCACACCCCCGAGGACGACGAGGACTACGGCCTCGAGAAGACCATGAGCGAGCACCCCGAACCGCTGCCGCACGTGGTCGTGGTCGGCGGTGGCTTCGCCGGCATGGCGGCGGTCCGGGCGCTGAAGGACGCGCCCGTACGGATCACGCTGATCGACCGCCGCGTCTACAACACCTTCCAGCCGCTGCTGTACCAGGTCGCGACCGGCGGCCTGAACCCGGGCGACGTCACCTACTTCCTGCGCGGCCTGCGCCTCAAGCAGAAGAACGTGCACGTGGTGCACGAGCACCTGGTGGAGGCCGACCACGCCGCCAAGAAGATCCGCCTGCTCAACGACCACTGGATCAGCTACGACTACCTCGTGGTCACCGCGGGCGTCACCACCAACTTCTTCGGCACGCCGGGCGCCAAGGAGTTCGCGTTCCCGATGTACTCGCGCTCGCAGGCGATGCGGATCCGCGACAACCTCTTCATCCGCCTGGAGAAGGCCGCGAAGTCGAAGCGCGCCGACGACGGCCTGCGCGTCGTGGTCGTGGGCGGCGGCGCCACCGGCGTCGAGGTGGCGGGCGCGCTCGCCGAGCTGCGCACCGCGGGCCTCGCGCCCGCCTACCCGGAGATCCACGGCGACGCGTTCGAGGTCAAGGTGGTGCAGCGCGGTAGCGAGATCCTCAAGTCGTTCGCGCCCAAGCTGCGTTCGTACGCGACCCAGGAGCTGCGGCACCGCGGGGTCTCGCTGCACCTCGGCGCTGGGGTGGCGGCCGTGGAGCGCGAGGCCGTGGTGCTCACCGACGGCACCCGGATCCACGCCGACCTCACCGTCTGGTCCGCCGGCGTGCGCGTGCACGACGAGGTGGCCGACTGGGGCCTGCCGCAGGACGAGGGCGGCCGCATCCGGATCGGCGACGACATGCAGGTCGAGGGCCTGCCGGGCGTGTTCGCCGCGGGCGACATCGCGATCTCGCCGTCGGACCTGCCGCAGCTCGCCCAGCCCGCGATCCAGGGCGGCCTCGTTGCGGGCCGGAACATCCGCGCCCTGCTCGACGGCGAGCCCCTGCAGGAGCTGCGCTACGTGGACAAGGGCACGATGGCGGTGATCGGCCGCCGCGCCGCGATCGCCGAGATCAACCTGCCCGGGGGCCGGTCGCTGCGCATCACCAAGGGTCTCGCGTGGATCGTGTGGCTGTTCGTGCACATCATGTCGCTCGTCGGGCCCCGCAACCGCGTCACGGTCCTCGCGGGCCTCGTCACGCGGTACGGGTTCCCGTTCCACCGGCGTCCCGTCCCGATCGTGGGCGACGTGCCGACCGTGCGGCCGCCCAGGTCCGGCGCCCCGAAGCCTTGAGCGTTTCACCCCCGTGCCGGCCCGGCGCCGCCCACTGCTCGGACGTCACCCGCTCAGGTGACAGACTCGGCGCGCTGCCCGGCGAAACGGCGAGGTAGCCTCACTCCTGGCGCTCGGCCACAACGCCGTCGGCCAAGGAGAAACCCATGACCCCGGACGAGCTGCGCTCGGCACAAAAACTCACCATGGCGAACCCCGAGCGGTTGCGTCTGCTGGCCCGCCTGCTCACGCACCCTGCGGGCCGCTGCACCGCCGAGGACCTGGTGCTGCGCGCCGCAGCGGAGGACCCGCGCCCGGGCGGGCCGGAGGCCGGCGACCTGCCGCGGGCCGTCGCCGCGGCGCGGGCCGTCGCGGAGGTGGAGGAGCACCTCGAGGCGCTGGTCGCGGTGGGGCTGGTCGCCGTCGTCGGACCCGTGCCCTCGGCCGCGGCGCTGTACCGCGTCTCGTCCCGGGGGATCGCGCGGTTCGGGTCCGCGGCCCTCGCGGCCCCGCGGTACCCCGGCGAGCCGGCTCTGGACGTGCGCGACCACGACGCGCTCCTCGACCGGCTGGCCGACACGCTCGCGACCACCTTCGCCGCCAACGCGGGCGCCGGGACCGTGGACCGGCTGGTCCGGGAGTGCTACGCCGCGCTGCACCGGCAGGTGCGGTCGGCCGGGCAGGTGCCGGCGCTCACCGCGTGGCTCGCGACGGACCGGCTCGCCGCCATGGCCGAGGTGACGCACGGCTCGCCGCGGGACGTGCTGTTCGTCTGCGTCCACAACACCGGCAGGTCCCAGATCGCGGCGGCGGTCACGCGGCGCCTCGCGGGCGACCGCATCCGCGTGCGCACCGCGGGCACCCGGCCCGTGGCCGAGCCCGACACGATGACGGAGACCGTGCTTGCCCGCCGCGGCCTCGACGGGCTCATCGAGTTCCCGCGCGAGCTCACGGACGACATCGTGCGCACCTCCGGGGTGATCGTGACGATGGGCTGCGGCGACGCGTGCCCCGTCTTCCCCGGGCGCCGCTACCTCGACTGGCCCCTGGACGACCCGGCGGGCCGGCCCATCGAGGAGGTCGAGCGGATCGTCGACGACATCACCGCGCGGGTGCGGGCGCTCGTCGCGGAGATCGACGCGGCGGACGAGCCGGGGACCGCGACCGAGGTCGCGGCCGAGGCCGAGGCCGCGTTCGCGACGTCCGGCGCCCTGACGGCGGAGCCGGTGGCCGCCGACGGCACGTTCGGTGCCGGGCAGCAGCGCGGCTGGCTGCCTCGCCTGGCCCGGCGGCCGTGGACCGTCGTCACCACGGCGCTCGGCGCCCGGGGTCAGCGGAAGGCGCGGTAGCCGGTCGGCTCGACCTCGAGCCCCCACGTGTCCAGCGCCCAGGCCGCGGCGTCGCCGAACGTGGCCGCCAGGGCCGGGAGGTCGTCGCGCAGGTTGAGCGCGCCCCAGCGCCAGCGGGACACCATGAGCTGCCGGTAGGACGGCGACCGGCCCGCCGGACCCACCAGCTCGCGGCCCGCCAGGGTGCTCTTCCACAGCCAGCCCGTGACGAGGACCAGGTAGGTCGCGCACGCCTGCCGCACGGAGGTGTCCCAGCCGGTCCCCGCCACGATGTCGGGCGCGTGCTCGGCCAGGCCGGCGGTGAGCTCGTCGAGGAGCAGGTCCGTGAGGCCGGGCGGCGGGTCGAACACGCACCAGCAGGTGGCGAAGGGCAGCAGCCCGTACGCGGCGACGAACGCCGCGTGCTGGACGTCGGTGCCCTCCAGGTCGAGGAAGCGCCAGCCGTCCGGGCCGAGCACCGCGTTGTCGGGGCAGGTGTCCGTGGGCGTGACGACCGCGGCGGTACCGGGGGTGGTGCGCAGGTGCTGGGCCGCGGCGAGCTCGGCCTCCACCGCGGCCCGGCGCGCCGCCGTGCCGGGCACGTCGAGCAGGCGGTCGAGCCCGGCCCGCAGGTCGGCGTCGGCGTCCCACGGCTCGGCGGCGGCCAGGCGGCTGCGCGCCTCGGCGACCCGGGCGCGGGAGCCGCCGGTCGTGCGGCCGAGCGCGCGGGCCCAGGTCCGGGCTCCGTCCCAGGCCGCGTCGCGGTCGTCGCCGAGGAGGAGGTCGGCGAGGGTGGGCAGGTCACCGAGGTCGGACATGACGATCAGGTGGTGCTCCGGGTCCTGCGCGAGCAGGGTCGGCGTGCCGGGGCACAGGTCCAGGCCGACGGTCTCGCGGACGAACGCACCGTCGTCGGACAGGAAGCGCTTGACGATCACCGTGGCCGGGGCGCCCGGGGCCGCGCCGTCGACCCGGCAGCGGAGCACCTGCGAGCGGGCGGAGCCGCCCAGGTCGACCGGGTCGGTCAGGCGGACGCCGCCCGACGGCGGGACGAGGACTGCCTGGGCGAGCGCTGCCTCGGCGAGGGCGACGGTGTCGTTCACCGGGACAGTGTGTCCGCTGCTCACCGGGCAGGACCACACAATTCACAGGACTGTGGACAACATCTGTGGATAACTCCGCGCGGGTGCCGGTCGCCAGCGATGCATGCTGTGGATAACCCGGTGGACAGCGCCGCGCAACTTATCCGGCTGGGGAGTGTCAGTGGCTGGGTGCAAGGTAGGAGTTCGAAGCGTTCCTCGTGCGACAACCTCCTGAAGGGCTGGACCATGACCGATTCGACCTCCACCGGACCCGAGACCGACCGGCCTGTGCCCGACGGCGTGGGCATCCTGAAGTCGGTGGTCCTGGACGTTCCCGACCTCGGCGTCGAGGCCGGCTTCTGGACGGCCCTGACCGGCGGCACCGTGAAGTTCACGGACCACGACTGGGTCACCGTCACGACCCCGGACCAGTGGGACGTCGCGTTCCAGCTCGCGCCCGACCACGTCCCGCCGCAATGGCCGGGACAGGAGCACCCCCAGCAGGCGCACATCGACCTGTACGTGCCCGACCTGGCCGCCGCGACCGCCCGGGCGGTGGACCTCGGGGCGAGGGTGCTGCGGGAGAACGAGCGGTGGATCACGCTGACCGACCTCGCGGGGCACACGTTCGACCTGTGTCTCAAGGAGGAGTCCGCCGGCGTGACCGTCATGGGTCCCACCTTCGACTGCCCGGACGCGTCCGCCCTCGCCCGGTTCTGGTCGGAGATCCTGGGCGCCCCCGTGACGTACGACGCCGACGGCGTCGCGATGCTGGGCGGCGACCGGCCGCTGCTGTTCCAGTCGGTGGAGGACTACAACGCGCCGCAGTGGCCGGACCCGGCGCACCCGCAGCAGGTGCACCTGGACATCGGTGTGCCCGACCTCGACGCGGGCGAGGCCGCGGTGCTGGCGCTCGGCGCGACCCGGCTGCCGGGCGAGGGCTCGGGCTTCCGGGTGTTCGCCGACCCGGCGAACCACCCGTTCTGCCTGGTGCTCTGACCGGAGGGTTAAGTTGCGGCTCCGGCAAGCGCGTGGCCATCCGCCGTGCCACGGTGGATGGCGGTAGGTCGCGCGAACGGAGTCGGGATGCTCACGGTGCGAGAGACGGGCACGCAGCTCGCCCGCCGCTGTGCCACCGCACTGGAGAAGCACGCGGGCCTCCGGGTCACGCGCGTGCCGCGCGCCCGCGACCGCGGGAGCAGTGCGGGCGGCGCAGCGAAAGGCGGAGCGGGGACGAGCGGTGCGGCCCGGCCCGGGAAGGGCCGGATCCGCCCGCCGCGGGACCCGGCCGACCGCCTGCTGGTGGCCCCGGTGTTCGTGCTCTCCGCGCCCCGGTCCGGGTCGACGCTGCTGCGGGTGGTGCTGGACAGCCACTCCCGGGTGCACGCGCCCATCGAGACGCACGTCCGGCGGCTGGCCGTCGACCCCACCACGCCGCTCGCCCGCAAGGCGATGGAGGCCCTGGGCCACAACACCGCCGACGTCGAGCACATCCTGTGGGACCGGATCCTCCACCGGGAGCTGCTGCGCAGCGGCAAGGACGTCATCGTGGAGAAGACGCCCAGCAACGTGTTCGCCGCCGACCGGTTCGCGACGTGCTGGCCCGACGCGCGCTTCATCTTCCTGCTGCGCCACCCCGTGTCGATCGCCCGGTCGTGGCACGACGCCGACCCGGCGCGGCGGCCGATGAGCCGCGCGATCCAGCACACCCTGAAGTACATGAGGGCGCTCGACGGCGTCCGGCAGCGGCTCCCCGGGCTCACCGTGCGCTACGAGGACGTTACCGCGGACCCGGCGTCGGAATTCCACCGGATCTGCGACTTCCTCGGCCTGGCGTGGGAGCCGGGCATGATCGCCTACGGCGAGCAGGACCACGGCGACTTCGACAAGGGCATCGGCGACTGGCGGGACAAGATCCGCAGCGGCACCGTCCAGCCCGGGCGCAGCATCCCGCGCCCGGACGCGATCCCGCGCGAGCTGCGCCCGATGTGCGAGAGCTGGGGCTACGTCGAGGCGAACGCCGCGAGCGGCGACTGAGGTCTGGGACCCACGGGCGCCCCGAGCGGGCGCACCGGCGTGAGGGGCGGGCGCACCGGCGTCAGGCGTGCACCAGCGCCGGGTGCTCGGGATGGTCGACCCGGACCAGCAGGTCGGGCACACCCTCGATCTCCCGGTCGTACCGCTCGTAGGCCGGGATGGCCCACTCCTCCTCGGGCGGCGTCCGACGCCGGAGCGTCGCCGGCTTGATCGCGAGGTGCACGGCGACGTCCGCGTCGAGCCCGCGGCCGATCGACAGCGCGCCGTCGAGCACCACGACGGTGCCGGGACCCGCGCCGACGTAGGCCGCCCGCGTGGCCCGGTCGGTCTCGGGGTCGCGCAGGCTGGGCAGGTACTCGCCCCGCTCGACGACGCGCGTCAGCACCTCGCGGTTCAGCGCGGCGACGTCGATCCAGCCGTCGAGCAGGCTGTCCGGGTCCTCCCGGCCGTGCTCGAGCCGCAGGGACCGGGGGCGGAGGAAGCCGCTCACCCCGACCCGCGCGACGGGCCGTCCGACGGCCTCCAGGGGTGCGACGAGCGCGTCGGCCAGCCGCTCCGGGTGCGTGGAGGGGTGCCCGTCGACGAGCAGCCGCACCGGGGTGCCGCTCGCGGCACCCCGGCCCAACCCCCACCCCCCAACCCACCCCACAAAGAGCATCCCCCTCCCAGGTTTTACGCGTGTGCTCCTTCTTCTACAGGCGGGAGCCCCCACCCTCCTCCCCGCGGGG
>NZ_JBHWLR010000007.1:203015-224141 GCF_042731755.1 Promicromonospora sp. NPDC059942 | reverse complement strand
ATCTGTGCGCTGGGATGTTTGGTGGTCTTCAGGGGTACAGCGGTAGCTGCGTCCGCCCGTCCCGGCTGTGTGGGGGAGTGCCCGCCAGCGGGCAGCCTCGCCGGGGTGCCGTTCGGGGCACCCCGGCCCAGCACCAGCTCGACGACGCGCTCGACGAGGAGCGTCTCGCTCACGGGTTCGACGCGTGTGCTCATCCTGCGACGGGCGGGAGCCCTAGCGCTCCGCCCGGCGGGAGCTGATCACGCCCGTGTCGAAGCCGGCCAGGTGCAGCCCGCCGTGGAAGCGCGCGTGCTCGATCTTGACGCACCGGTCCATCACGACGTTCAGCCCGGCGGCCTCGGCCTTGCGTGCCACGTCCTCGTGCCAGGAGCCGAGCTGCAGCCACAGGGTCTTCGCCCCGACCGCGATCGTCTCGTCCAGCACGGTCGGCAGGTCGTCGTGCCGCCGGAAGACGTCGACGAGGTCGGGCACGACGGGCAGGTCGGCGAGGCTCGGGTACACGGGGTGCCCCAGGATCTCCGTGGCCCGCGGGTTCACGAAGTACACGTCGTACGGAGAGGAGGACAGGAGGTACGTCGCCACGAAGTAGCTCGCGCGCGCCGGGTTCGCCGACGCACCCACGATCGCGATCGACTTCGTGGAGCGCAGGATGCGCAGGCGCTCCGGGGCGCTCGGGCCCTGCCAGGTCCGGGTTGCCTCGCTCATCGGTTCACTCCCGTCGCCTTGGTCAGCGCCTGGTCGAGGTCCCAGAGGATGTCCTCGGCGTCCTCCAGGCCCACCGAGATGCGGATGAGGTCCTCGGGCACGCCCGCCGCCTCGAGCTGCTCGGCGCTCAGCTGCTGGTGGGTGGTCGACGCCGGGTGGATCACCAGGGTGCGCGCGTCGCCGACGTTCGCCAGGTGCGACGCGAGCTGCAACGACTCGATGAACAGCCGGCCGGCCTCGCGGCCGTCCGGGAGCGGCAGGTGCTCCTCGACGGGTACGGCCGCGCCGACCGGGGCGTCCGTGGCCAGCGCCAGGCTCTCGGCGTCGGGCCCGGCGGCCGTCGTCGGCACCTGGAGGCCGAACGCGAAGACCGAGCCCGGCCCCAGCGGCAGGTACTTCTGTGCCCGCTCGTGGTGCGGGTGCGTGGGCAGGCCGGCCCAGAGCACGTAGGAGACGCGGGGGTCGGTGTCGAGCCACTCGGCCACGGCGCGGGCGTTCGCGAGGTGCGCGTCCAGGCGGTGCGGGAGGGTCTCGACGCCCTGGAGCAGCTGGAAGGCCGACTGCGCGGAGAGCGCCGGACCGATGTCGCGGAGCTGCTCGGAGCGCAGCTTGGTGAGGAAGCCGTACTCGCCGAAGTTGCCCCACCAGCGCACGTCCCCGTAGGACGGCACGGGCTCGGTCATCTGCGGGAACTTGCCGTTGCCCCAGTCGAACCGCCCGGACTCCACGACGACGCCGCCCAGCGTGGTGCCGTGCCCGCCCAGGAACTTGGTCACGGAGTGGATCACGATGTCCGCGCCGTGCTCGATCGGCCGCACCAGGTACGGCGTCGCGAGCGTCGCGTCGACGACGAGCGGGATGCCCGCGGCGTGCGCGACCTCGGCGAGCCCCTCCAGGTCGGCGATCTCGCCGGACGGGTTGGCCACGACCTCGGTGTACAGCACCTTGGTCTCCGGCGTGATCGCCGCGGCGTAGTCCGCGGGGTCGGTGCCGGGCACGAAGGTGGTGTTGACGCCGAAGCGCCGCAGCGTCACGTCGAGCTGCGTCACGGTGCCGCCGTAGAGCTGCGCGGAGGCGACCACGTGGTCCCCCGCCCCGACGAGCGCGGCGAAGGTGATGAACTCGGCCGACATGCCGGACGCCGTCGCGACCGCGCCGATGCCGCCCTCCAGCGAGGCGATGCGCTCCTCCAGCGCCGCCACCGTCGGGTTGCCGATGCGCGAGTAGATGTTGCCGTACTTCTGCAGCGCGAAGAGGTTCGCGGCATCGTCCGTGTCCTGGAACACGAACGACGTGGTCTGGTAGATCGGCACCGCCCGCGCCCCCGTCGCCGCGTCGGGGATGCCCCCGGCGTGAAGGGCCCGCGTGCGGAACCCGAAGGTGTGCTCGGTCATCGTCCTGCCTTTCTCTCCGCGACGCCCTCTGCCAGGACGGCGCGGATGTCCTCGACGGCCCACGGGTTCTGCAGCGACGTGACGTCGCCCAGCTCCTCGCCCTGCCACAGCTGCGCCAGGAGGCGCCGCATGATCTTTCCCGACCTCGTCTTCGGCAGCTCGGGCACCGCGATCACGTGCCGCGGCTTCGCCACCGGGCCGATCTCGCGCGCGACCTGCGACCTCAGCTCGGCGACCGCGGCGTCCGCCTCCTGCGGCGACGTCGCGCCCGCCCAACCTACGCCCACGCCGGACGGCACCACGAACGCGGCCACGGCCTGGCCGGTCACCGGGTCCGGCACGCCCGCGACGCCGGCCTCGCCGACGGCCGGGTGCGCCACCAGCGCGGACTCGATCTCGATGGTGGACAGCCGGTGCCCGGACACGTTCACGACGTCGTCCAGGCGGCCCAGCAGGTGCACGTTGCCGTGCTCGTCCAGCACCGCGCCGTCGCCCGCCACGTAGTACGCGCCCGCCGGACCCTGGCCCGCGAACCGTCGCCAGTACGAGTCGAGGTAGCGCCGCGGGTCGCGCCACACGGTGCGCGCCATGCCCGGCCAGGGCCGGGTCACCACCAGGATGCCGGGCTCGCCGGGCCCGAGGCGGCGGCCGTCGTCGTCCACCACGGCGACCTCGATGCCCGGGAGCGCGCGCGTCGCCGAGCCGGGGACCAGCGGCGTCACGCCCGGGAGCGGCGCCACCATGGCGGCGCCCGTCTCGGACTGCCACCACGTGTCGATCACGGGCAGCTCGCCGCGCCCGAACGTCGCCCGGAACCACTCCCACGCCGCGGGGTTGATCGCCTCGCCGACCGTGCCGAGGATGCGCAGCGACGACAGGTCGTGGTCCGGCAGCGTGTCGCCGAACCAGGTCATGAAGGTCCGGATCAGCGTGGGCGCCGTGTAGTACACGGTGACGCCGTAGCGCTCGATGATCTCCAGGTGCCGCTCGCGGGACGGCGTGTCCGGCGTGCCCTCGTAGATCACCTGGGTCAGCCCGTTGGAGAGCGGGCCGTAGATCTCGTACGTGTGCGCCGTGACCCAGGCCAGGTCGGCGGTGCACCAGTGCACGTCGTCAGGCTTCGCGTCGAAGTGCGCCCAGTGGGCCCAGCTCGCGTGCGTGAGGTACCCGCCCGACGTGTGGACCAGGCCCTTCGGCTTCCCGGTGGTGCCGCTGGTGTAGATGATGAAGAGCGGGTGCTCGGCGTCGAACGCCTGCGCCTCGTGTACCTCGGGCGCCGTGTCGACGGCCTCGTGCCACCAGACGTCGCGGTCCGTCCAGGCGACGTCGGAGCCGGTGCGGCGGATGACCAGCACGTGCTCGACGTGGTCGAGCCCGGCCACGGCCTCGTCGGCGGTCGCCTTGACCGGCGTCGCGACGCCGCGGCGGAACTGCCCGTCGGTGGTGACCAGGAGCTTGGCGCCCGTGTCCGCGAGGCGGAAGCGCAGCGCCTCCGCGCTGAACCCGCCGAACACCAGGCTGTGCACCGCGCCGATCCGCGCGCAGGCGAGGGCCACGACCACGGTCTCGACCAGCACCGGCAGGTAGACGACCACGCGGTCGCCGGGGCCGACGCCGAGGGCGGTCAGCGCGTGCGCCGCCTGCGCGACACGGCGCTGCAGGTCGGCGTAGGTGACCGTGGTGCGGTCGCCGTTCTCGCCTTCCCAGTGCAGCGCGACCTTGGCTCCGCGGCCCGCGGCGACGTGGCGGTCCGCGCAGTTGACCGCGACGTTCAGCCGGCCGCCCACGAACCAGGCGGCCTCGGGGACGGTCAGGTCTGTTGGCTCGTCCCGCGGTTCGGGCGGCGACCAGGTGTGCGCGGTGTGCCACGGCGTCGTCCAGTCGAGGCGGCTCGCGGCCTCCGCCCAGAACGCGACCGGGTCCGCGGCGGCCCGGTCGTAGGCCTCGGCGGTGACGTTCGGCGCGGCCACCCGCGCCGCCGCCGTCACGTCCACCTCCGCAGCAGACGCCGCTCGGCCAGCCCGATGAGCGCGTCGGTCAGCTTGCCCAGCACCGCGAGCAGCACGATCGCGAGCAGGATGCGGTCCACCCGGCCGTTCTGCTGGGAGTCGTTGAGCAGGAACCCGAGGCCCATCGACGACGCGATGAGCTCGGCGGCCACGAGGAACAGCCACGACTGCGCGAGCGCGAGCCGGAGCCCGGCCACCAGCGAGGGCAGCACAGCGGGGAGCTGCACCGTCGTCAGGAGCCGCAGCCCGCGCAGGCCGAACGCCCGCCCCGCCTCGACCAGGTGGGGATCGACGTGCCGCAGGGCGGCGGCGATCGTCGTGTAGACGGGGAAGAACGCGCCGATCGCGATGAGCGTGATCTTCGACTCCTCGCCGATCTTGAGCCACAGGATCAGCAGCGGCACCCAGGCCAGCGACGGCACGGCGCGGATCGCGCCGAGCGTCGGCGCGAGCAGCAGGTCGCCGAGCTTCGACAGCCCGACCAGGGAGCCGACCGCGAGGCCCGCCGCGGCGCCCAGCGCGAACCCGACGAGCACGCGCTGCGTGGAGATCGCCACGTGGTGCCAGAGCTGGCCGCGCTGGACCAGGTCGACGGCTGCGTCCCACACGGCCACGGGGCCCGGGAGCTGGTACGGCGGGACGAGCCCGGCGGACGTCGCGCCCCACCAGACCGCGAGGAGCACCACGGGCACGAGCAGCCCCAGCGCGACCCGCCCGGCCCGGCCGACGCCGCCCGCGCGTCGGTCAGCCATCCGAGGCCACCGCCTCCTGCGCGAACTCGGGAGCGAACAGCTCGTCCAGCGCGATGTCGACGTTCTTCTGCGCGGCCACGTCGCCCGACTCGACGAAGATCGGGCCCACGACCTCCAGCACGTCGCGCTGCTTGTCGCCCGGGACCGGGTCGAGGTCGAGCACCGTGCGCTCCTCGATCACGGTGGACGCGACCTCGGGGTCGATCGAGGCGACCTCGGCCAGCAGCGCGGACAGCTCCTCCGGGTTCTCCAGCGCCCAGGCGCGGGCCTGCTCGTAGGCGTCGACGACGGCCTGCGTGACGTCCGGGTGCTCGTCCACGAACTCCTCGCGGGCGTTGAGGAACCCGTAGGTGTTGAAGTCGATGTTGCGGTAGATCAGCTTGTCGCCGGCCTCCGCCTCGGCCGCCGCCATGATCGGGTCCAGGCCCGACCACGCGTCGACGGAGCCGTTGTCGAGCGCGGCCCGGCCGTCGGCGTGCTGCAGGTTCTGCACCTCGACCTCGTCGAGCGGGATGCCCGCCTCGTCCAGCGTCTGGAGCAGGAAGAAGTAGGGGTCGGTGCCCTTGGTGGCGGCGATGGACGCCCCCTTCAGGTCCGCCACGTCCTTGATCTTCGAGTCGCCCGGGACCACGATCGCGGCCCACTCCGGCTGGCTGTAGATGTCGACCGTGCGGATCGGGGACCCGTTCGCGCGCGCAAGGAGCGCGGCGGACCCGGCCGTCGAGCCGAAGTCGATAGCCTCGGCGCGGAGGTTCTCGTTCGCCGTGTTCGAGCCGTCCGACTGCACCCAGGTGACCTCGACGCCGTCGAGCTCCTCCTCCAGCCAGCCCTGCTCGCGGACCACGAGGCTGAGCGGGTTGTACGTCGCGAAGTCGATGTTCAGGGTGTCGGTGCTCCACTCGCCCGCGCCCTCGCCGCCGGCGGCGGCGGAGCCCTCACCGGCCACACAGCCGCTCATCGCCATCGCCGAGACGAGGGCCAGGCCGGACGCCAGAACGGTGTGCCTACGGATACGCATGGGTTTTCCTCTCGCTGCCCGACGGCGGTCGGCGGGCTGGGGTGGTTCGGTGCGGTGGGTCTCTGGTCGAGTGGTTCAGCGGTCGTGGTGGGTCGGCACGCCGAGCCCGTCGAGCAGCTCCGCGCGGAGCTCGGCCAGGTCGCGCGCGGCGCGGTCCCGGGGCCGGTCACCCGGCACGTCGACGATCCGCGCGATGCTCGGCGCCCCGCCGTCGGACGCGGCGGCGTGGGACGCCCCGCCGTCCGCCACCGTGCGCAGCAGCACCACGCGGTCGGCGAGGTAGAGCGCCTCCTCGACGTCGTGCGTGACCAGCAGGATCGTCGCGGGCTGCGCCGCGTGGACGTCGAGCAGCAGGTCCTGCATGCGCAGCCGGGTCAGGGCGTCCAGCGCGCCGAACGGCTCGTCGAGCAGCAGCACGCCGGGGTTGCGGGCCAGCGCCCGGGCGAGCGAGGCGCGCTGCGCCATGCCGCCCGACACCTGGCGCGGCCGCAGCCCGGCCGACGTCGCGAGCCCGACCAGGTCGAGCAGCCGCGCCACGCGCGCCCGTCCGGCGTCCTTCGCGGTGCCCGGCGGGAGGCCCAGCGCGACGTTCTGGGTGAGCGTGCGCCACGGCAGCAGGCGGGGCTCCTGGAAGGCGACGGCGGTGCGCGGGTCCGCCCCGACCACGGGCGCCCCGTCGATCGTGACGCTGCCCGACGTCGGCGCGTCCAGGCCGCTGACCTGGCGCAGCAGGGTCGACTTGCCGCAGCCGGACGGGCCGAGCACGGCGACGATCTCGCCCGGTGCGACCTGGAGCTCGACGTCGCTCAGCACGGTGCGGCCGGTACGTTCGCCGCGCCCGGGCGCGGCGAACGTGCGCGAGACGCGGTCGAGGCGGACGGGCAGCGCCGGGGACGCGGCGGCGTCCGCCCGGCCGGTGGGCGAGGCTGTGGATGCAGCTGTGGACGGTGCTGCGGGAACCATGGGTGTCATCCCTTGCGATCGGTCCGTGCGGTGGGGCGGTCGCTGTGCACCGACATGACCCGGAGCCGTCCGGGCGGCAGGATCTGACCTCTCCCATGGGGCGTTCAGTCATCTTTTGTCAGGCAATGCCGATGAACCCCATAGAACCGGATGATGCAACTCGTCCACCAGATCGTTTCATGATGTGAGACCAAGATGTGGACGGGGCGGAGACTCGATGCGTCCGCATGCTCCTCGCCCTGAGCGATTTCCGGTGACGACGCCGGGCGCCGCGAGTACGTTGAGGCGGTGACCCAGCCCTATCTCCGGTATCCCCACATCCACGGTGACCAGGTCGCGTTCGTGGCCGACGACGACGTCTGGCTCGCCCCCGTCTCCGGTGGCCGCGCCTGGCGCCTGACCAGCGACCACGTGCCCGCGACGACTCCCCGCTTCTCCCCCGACGGCACGCGCCTCGCGTACGTGTCCCACAAGGACGGCCATCCCGAGGCCTACGTGGTCGAGCTGGCGGACGGCGCCACGCGACGCCTCACGTGGTTCGGCGGCACGGCCACGACGGTGCTCGGCTGGGACGACGCCGGCCGGGTGCTCGTCTCGTCCAACGCCGGCTCGTACGAGCGCTCCCTGACCGTGGTGCGCGCGGTCGGCCTCGACGGCACGGTCGAGACCCCGCGCTACGGCGCCGCCTGGGGTGTCGCCGAGCACCAGGGCCCGGACGGCGGGCGCACGACCGCCCTCGTCTCGGCGGGCTACCGCACGCCCGCCTACTGGAAGCGGTACCGGGGCGGCACGGCCTCCGTGCTGTGGCTCGACCGGGGCACGGGCGAGTGGGAGCGCCCCCTGCCCGACGACGAGGCCGGCATCTACGACCCGATCTGGGTCGGGGACGCGCTGGTGTTCACCTCCGACCGGGGGGCGACGTTCCCCGACCACGCCGACGAGCAGGCGAACCTCTGGGTCTGGGACGGCCTGGCGACGGGCACGCAGGCCGCGGGTCCCCGGCTGCTCACCACCCAGACCGCGGCCGAGGGCTACGTCCGCGACGCGACGTCCGACGGCGCCCGCATCGTGTGGCACAGCCGCGGCGACCTCTGGCTGCTCGACGCGCTGGACGGCACCCCGCGCCGCCTGGACATCACGCTCACCGGCGCGCTCCCGGAGCCGTACTCGACCGACCCCGACTCGGCGGCGCGAGGCGTCGACGGGCTCGCCGTCGACACGAGCGGTGACGCGAGCGTCGTGGGCTGGCTCGGCACCGCGTTCTGGGTGACCCACCGCGCGGGGCCGGCCCGGGCGCTCGTGGCCGACCCGTCCGTCCGCGTGCGGGAGCCCGTGCTGCTCGGCGACACCGGCCGCGCCGTCGTCGTCACGGACGCTCCGTACGCCACCGCGGACGGCGAGAGCCGGGAGGACGCGCTGGAGGTGCACACGGTGCCCGGCACCGACGGGGTGGACCCGGACGCCGCGCCGCAGCGCTTCGCCGCCGGCGAGCTCGGCCGGGTGCTGCACCTGGCCGCGAGCCCCGCCGGCGACAAGGTGGCGGCCATCTCGCACGACGGCCGGGTCAGCGTGATCGCGCTGCCCGCCCCCGCGACGGACGGCGACGCCGCCCCGGACGACGCCGCCCCGGAGCCGGGCACCGTGCTCCCGCTCGGCCGGTCGGCGAACGGCGAGGCAGAGTCTCCGACGTTCTCGCCGGACGGGCGGTACCTCGCCTGGTCCAGCCCGACCGGCACCGAGGGCGACCACCACCAGGTGCTCGTCGCCGACCTCCACGCGGAGACGCCGACGGCGACGCCACTGACGTCGGGCCGGTTCCACGACTTCTCGCCGGCGTTCAGCGACGACGGCAAGTACGTCGTGTTCCTGTCGAACCGCACGTTCGACCCGTCCTACGACTCCCACGAGTTCGCCCTGTCGTTCAGCGCGGCGACGCGGCCGTGGCTCATCCCGCTGGCCGCGACCGAGCCGGCGCCGTTCGGCCCGAGCGCCGACGGCTGGCGCCTGAGCACGCCGGACGACAAGAAGGGCGGCACGGACGACGGCGCGGCCGGCGACGAGAAGCAGGACGAGGACCACAAGGACACGGCCTCGCCCGACATCGACCTCGACGGCGCCGAGGAGCGCGTGGTGCCGTTCCCGGTGACGTCCGGCCGGTACCGCGACCTGCGCGCGGCCAAGGGCGGCGTGCTCTGGGTGCACGAGACCGACGACGCCGGCGTGCTCGGCGCGCGGCACGCCGGCACCGACGGCGACCCGGCACCCGACGTGCTGCAGTTCTGGTCCTTCGAGGCGCGCAAGGCGACGGACGTCGCGGAGAAGGTGACCGCGTACGCGGTGTCGGGCGACGGCGAGCGGGTGGTGATCCGGTCCGGGTCGGGGCTCAGCGCGCAGTCGGCCACCAGCAAGCCCGGCGACGACGACCCGAGCGCCTTCGACATCGACCTGTCCCGCGTCCGCCACGAGGTGGACCCGCGCGCCCAGTGGCACCAGATGTTCGACGAGAACGCCCGCATCATGCGCGACCACTACTGGCGGGCGGACATGAACGGCGTCGACTGGGCCGGGGTGGTGGCGCGCTGGCGCCCGCTGATCGACCGGGTCGCGACGCACGACGACCTGGAGGACGTGCTCTGGGAGACCGTCGCCGAGCTCAACACGTCGCACGCCTACGTGCGGTCGCCGCACGAGCGCGGCGACTCGTCCCGCAAGCTCGGGCTGCTCGGCGCGGACCTCACGCGGACCGCCGACGGCTGGCGGATCGACCGGGTGCTGCCGAGCGAGTCGTCCGACCCGGGGGCGCGGTCCCCGCTGCGCGCCGCGGGCGTCGACGCGCGGCCGGGCGACCTGATCGTCGCGGTGGACGGCCGGCCGGTGGACCCGGTGGCCGGCCCGGCGGCGAACCTGGTGGGCGCGGCCGACATCCCGGTCGAGCTGACCCTGCGGCGGCCCGCCGTCGCCGGAGATGGTGCGGCGGACGGCGGGACCGGCCCGGCCGCGAGCCGGGACCGGCGCGTCGTCGTCGTGCCGCTCGCCAACGAGTCCGACCTGCGGTACCAGGACTGGGTGCGGTCGCGCCGCGAGTACGTCGCCGAGAAGTCGGGCGGCCGGCTCGGCTACGTGCACGTCCCGGACATGATGAGCACCGGGTGGGCCCAGCTGCACCGCGACCTGCGGCTCGCCGCAGACCGTGAGGGCATCGTCGCGGACGTGCGCTTCAACGGCGGCGGGCACACCTCGCAGCTCGTGATCGCCCGTCTCGCCGCACGCGTCGCAGGCTGGGGGCTGAACCGGCACTACGACCGCCCCAACTCCTACCCGGACCGCGCGCCGCGCGGCCCGGTCGTGCTCGTCACCAACGAGTACGCGGGGTCCGACGGCGACATCGTGAACGCGGCCGCGCAGGCGCTCGGCGTCGGGCCGGTCGTCGGTGTGCGCACCTGGGGCGGCGTGGTCGGGATCGACGGCCGCTTCGACCTCGTGGACGGCACCGGGATAACCCAGCCGCGGTACGGCCTCTGGCTCGCCGGCAAGGGATTCGACGTCGAGAACTACGGCGTGGACCCCGACATCGAGGTGCGGCACACCCCGGCGGACTACTTCTCCGACGTGGACCCGCAGCTCGAGGCGGGCATCGCCGAGGCGTTCCGGCTGCTGGAGGAGACCCCGGCGGCCGAGCCCCCGGCGCTGCCGGAGCCGCGGGTGCGTCGGCGCTCGTAGCGCGCCGCTTCGCCGCGATCGGCGCTCCGCCGCAGGTCGCGGCGGAGTGCCGCTCAGCGGCGTGTCGCCTGCACGAACGTGATCGGGCCGTAGCGGTGCTCCACGTGCGCCACCTCGCGGGCGTCGGCGAACCCGGCGTCCGCGAGGAGGCGCAGCAGGCCGCCCTCCAGGTTCCGGGCGGTGTGCGGGTTGTCGGCGACGGCGGCGTGCCCCCGGCCGTGCCCGCGCACCCGGCCGTACGCACCCGTGCTGCCGGGGCCGCGCCGGGCTCCACGGCCGTGGCCGCGGCCGTGCTCGTGCTCGTGCCCGTGCTCGCCGCCGGAGCCGTCCGCGCTGCCGAAATCGACGATCGTCACCCGCCCGCCCGGCCGGAGCGCGCGGAACGCCTCGTGCGCGAACCGCACCCGCGCTTCGTCGGGCACGTGGTGCAGTGCGAGGGCGGAGACCACGTGGTCGAGCGAGCCGTCGTCCACAGGGAGCCGGTCGGCGAAGCCCTGGACGAGCGTGAGCGGGACGCGGCGGCGGGCGGCCTTGCGCGCCGCGATGCGCAGCGCGGCGGCGTCCGGGTCCAGGCCGGTGACCCGGGCGGCCGGCTGCGCGCGGAGCACGGCGAGCGAGAGGTTCGCAGTGCCGCAGCCGAGGTCGAGCACGGACTCGCCCGGAGCGATGTCCGCGAGCGCCGCCGCGCGGTCGTGCAGGGGCCGCACGCGGGAGAACCGCGTGAACGCGTCGTAGAGCGGGAGCAGCCAGGGCCGGCCCATGCCGGGCAGGAACTCGCGCTCGCGCTCCTCCGGGGTGCGGTGGTCGAGGATCCGCACGGTGCTGTCGTTCATCCGGGTGCCTTCCGTGGTGGTGCCCGCGCCGGGGACGCCGGGACGGCCGGTCCGGCCGCTCGTCCAGCATCGGACATCCTGCGGGCCGCGGACAGGACGGAAGTCGGTGCCGATCGCACGATCCTCGGTCGGCGGTGCGCGGAGCCCGGCGGGCGCGCGTCCGGCGCGGCGGGCGGAACGTCGGTAGCGTCGGGGCGTCACGACGGAGGGGGACGCATGGCACGGGAGCGGAGCGGCTCGGCGCTGACGGTGGTGATCGCGTTCGGCGCCAACTTCGCGGTGGCGGCGGCCAAGTCGGTGGCGGCGGTGCTGACGGGTTCGGCCTCGATGGTGGCCGAGGCCGCCCACTCCTGGGCCGACACGGGCAACGAGGTGTTCCTGCTGGTCGCGGAGCGCAAGGCGGCGCGGCCACCGGACCAGGACCGGCCGCTCGGCTACGGCCGGGAGGCGTACGTGTGGTCGATGCTGGCCGCGCTCGGCCTCTTCGTAGCGGGCGGCGTGGTCTCCGTCTACCACGGCATCCATGCGTTCGGTCAGGCCGAGGAGGCCACCGACTACGTCGTCGGCTACGTGGTGCTGGCCGTCGCCTTCCTCCTGGAGGGCTTCTCGTTCGCGCAGGCCTACCGGCGCACCCGGGCCGAGGCCCGCAAGCTCGGCCGGGACCTGCTCGACCACGCGCTGGGCACCTCCGACCCGACGCTGCGTGCGGTGCTCGCCGAGGACTCGGCGGCCCTGGTCGGCCTGGTGATCGCGGCGGGCGCCATGGCCCTGCACCAGGTCACGGGCGACGCGCGGTACGACGCGGCCGGCTCGGTCCTGGTGGGGCTGCTGCTGTGCGTGGTGGCGTGGGTGCTCTTCGACCGCAACCGGCGGTTCCTCACGGGCGAGGTGGCCGACGAGCAGATCCACCAGGCGGTCCGCGCGCGGGTCGAGGCGCTGCCCGGCGTGGACCACGTGGGCTACCTCCGGCTGGAGTTCGTCGGCCCCCGGCAGCTCCTGCTGGTCGCCAGCATCGACCTGCCGGGCGACGAGTCCGAGTCCCATGTCGCCGTGCGCCTGCGCGCCCTGGAACGACAGCTCGAGCGCGCGCCGCAGATCGTCGACGCGGTGCTCACGCTCGCGGTGCCGAGCGACCGGTGAGGTGCGACCTGTGACGGGCGACGGCGACCGGTGATGGCGCCCCGGCCCGCGGACGACGCCCCGCCCCCGCTGCGCACCCCGTCCAGCGTCCGCACGGTGCGCCCGGACGGCACCCCGGTGTACCGGTACCAGCCGCGCCTCGGCATGCCGCCGGTGAACGTCAACCTGCACGACGGCGCGGACGAGCACCCGCACCTCCCGCCCGGGCACCGGCACGCCCACGACTTCTACGTGCTCGTCCTCGTCGAGCGCGGCGCCGGGCAGGAGGACGGCGTCGCGCGCGACGGCGACCTGTACGCCGTCCCGCCCGGCCGGACGATCGACCCGGGAACGGTCCGGGGCTTCGCGGACTCCCGGGCCTGGACGCTGGCCTTCACGCCCGACGCCGTCCCCTCGCTCGCCTCCGTCTCGCCGCTGGCCTGGACGCACCACCCGCTCCTGGCGCTGTTCGAGGCGGAACCCGACGGGCCGGGCGCGGCCGACCACCCGCCGGCCCTGAGCACGAACGTCCCGGCGGGCGAGCGCCCGCGCTGGTCGGCGTGGCTCACGGAGCTGGCCGAGGAGCTGGCGGCGCCCGGACGGCTCGGCGCCCGGGACGCGGCGTCGGCCGTGCTGACGCGGATCCTGATCGCGGCGGCCCGCCTGGCGCCGTCGGCCCCCGCCCCGCCCGACCCGCTCGTGACGCGGGTCTTCGACGAGATCGAGGCGACGTTCCGCGACCCGGTCTCCGCGGCCGACGTCGCCCGCGCGCTGGGCTACACGCCCGGCTACCTGACCACGGCCGTCCGCGAGCGCACGGGCCGCACCCTGCTGGAGTGGATCACCGAGCGGCGCATGACCGAGGTGCGCCGGGTCCTGCGGGACACGGACCTGCCGCTCGCCGTCGTGGCCGCGCGCACGGGCCTGCGCGACGCCACGTACCTGGTCCGCCGGTTCAAGGACCGGTACGGGATCACGCCGGACCGGTGGCGAAGGAACGAACGGTCCTAGAGCGAACCGTCACGGAATGAACAGGCTGTGGACTCGTGCGTGAGTTCGGACCTGCCATCGGCTAGTTTTGGGGCACGCATCGGCACGACTGATGTGTGCCACTCATCGAAACGGAGCCCTCACCATGTCTCGCAACCGCGCCCTTCTCACGGTCACCGCGGCCTCCGCCGTCCTCCTGGCCCTGACTGCCTGCGGCAGCTCGGACGAGTCGGGTGGCGCGGGCGACGAGCTCGGGCTGTCCGGCGGCAAGCTGGTCGTCGCGACCGAGGGCACGTACCGGCCGTTCAGCTACCACGACGAGACGGACGAGCTGGTCGGCTACGACGTCGAGGTCGCCGAGGCGGTCGCCGAGAACCTGGGCGTGGAGATCGAGTTCCAGGAGACCCAGTGGGACGCGATCTTCGCGGGCCTGGACGCGGGCCGCTTCGACACCATCGCGAACCAGGTGACCATCACCCCGGAGCGCGAGGCCGACTACGTGTTCTCGACGCCGTACACCGTGTCGACCGGTGTGCTCGTGGTGGCCGCAGACAACAACGACATCACCAGCTTCGCCGACCTGGACGGCAAGACCAGCGCCCAGTCGCTCACGAGCAACTGGAACGACCTCGCCAAGGAGAGCGGCGCCAAGGTCGAGGCCGTCGAGGGCTGGGCGCAGGCCGTTGCGCTGCTGGAGCAGGGCCGCGTGGACGCCACGATCAACGACAGCCTCACCTACCTCGACTACGCGAACACCGAGGACGCCTCCGGCATCAAGGTCGCCGCGGAGACGGACGAGGAGTCGCAGTCCGCGTTCGTCGTGACGCCGGAGAAGGAGGCGCTGGCCACGGCGATCAGCGGCGCCCTGGAGGACCTGCGTGCCGACGGCACGCTGGCGGAGCTCGGCAAGAAGTACTTCGGCGAGGACGTCTCGGAGTGACGTACCGCGCGACGCTCCCCGCCGGGCACCGCTGACGGCGCCGAGAGGGAGACATGGACTGGCAGCTCGTCGCCGACTCGTTCTGGCCGCTCCTGCAGGGCGGCCTCACCGGCACCATCCCGCTCGCCCTGGCGTCGTTCGCGATCGGGCTGGTGCTCGCCCTGCTCGTGGCGCTCCTGCGGCTCTCGCCGAACCCGGTGCTGTCGTGGATCGGCCGGGCGTACGTCTCGGTGATCCGCGGCACCCCGCTGCTGGTGCAGCTGTTCGTGATCTTCTACGGCATGCCGGAGATCGGCATCCGCCTGGACCCGTGGCCGAGCGCCATCATCGCGTTCTCCCTGAACGTGGGCGGCTACGCGGCCGAGGTGGTGCGTGCGGCGATCCTGTCCGTGCCCAAGGGCCAGTGGGAGGCGGCCTGGACCGTCGGCATGTCGCCGGCCCGGTCGCTGGGCCGGATCATCCTGCCGCAGGCCGCGCGGGTGTCGGTGCCGCCGCTGTCGAACACCTTCATCTCGCTGGTCAAGGACACGTCGCTCGCGTCGCTCATCCTGGTGACCGAGATGTTCCGCAAGGCGCAGGAGATCGCGGCGTTCTCGAGCGAGTTCCTCACCATCTACATCGAGGCGGCCTTCATCTACTGGTTGTTCTGCACGGTGCTGTCCGCGGGGCAGAACGCGCTCGAGAAGAGGCTGGACCGGTATGTCGCACACTGAGGACCGCCCCAACGGCACCCTGCTGACCGCCCGGGGCATCGAGAAGTCGTTCGGCGCCAACCACGTGCTGCGCGGCGTCGACCTGGACGTCCGGCGCGGCGAGGTGGTCGCGCTGATCGGCGCCTCCGGCAGCGGCAAGACGACGGTGCTCCGCTCGCTCAACGGCCTGGAGACCCCCGACGCCGGGGTGCTGGAGTTCGACGGCGGCCCCGCCGTCGACTTCGGCGCCCAGGCGGCGGCCCTCGGCGGCGGCGAGTGGTCGGAGCGCCGCGCCGCCCGCCGTCGGGCGAAGGCCGACCGGGCCGCCCTGCGGGACAGGTCCGCGATGGTGTTCCAGCACCACAACCTGTTCCCGCACCGCACGGTGCTGGAGAACGTGATCGAGGGCCCCACCCAGGTGCAGCGCGTCCCGCGGGAGACGGCGGTCGCCCGGGCCGAGGAGCTGCTGGCCCGGGTCGGGCTGGCCGAGAAGCGCGACGCGTACCCGCACGAGCTGTCCGGCGGCCAGCAGCAGCGCGTCGGCATCGTGCGCGCGCTCGCGCTCCAGCCGGACCTCCTGCTGTTCGACGAGCCGACGTCGGCCCTCGACCCCGAGCTGGTGGGCGAGGTGCTGACAGTGATGAAGGAGCTCGCCGAGGAGGGCTGGACCATGGTGGTGGTCACCCACGAGCTGCAGTTCGCGCGCCAGGTCGCGTCGCAGGTGCTGTTCCTCGACGGCGGCGTGGTGGTCGAGCGCGGGGCCCCGGCGCAGATCTTCACGAACCCGGCCGAGGAACGCACCCGCCAGTTCCTCAACCGGGTCCTGCACCCCCTGGACTGACCGCCTCGACCGCCCCGCGGCCGACCGCCCGGCCGGCCCGCGGCTGACCCGCGACCGAACCTCCTGGACCGAACCCTCGACTCGCTCATCCCCTTTGAGGCCCAGGTTTCTTCGCTTTGAGCAGCCTCAAAGCGAAGAAACCTGGGCCTCAAAGGGGATGAGAGGGGCGCGTCCTAGGCGAGGGCCGCCCGGCGGGGCAGCGCGTAGCCCAGCGCGAAGACGACGAGCGCCGCCGCGGCCGCCGCGGCGCCGAGCAGGTCCAGCCACGCCGCGCCGAACGGCAGCACCGACGCGCCGACGACGGGCGCGACCGCGATCCCGATGTACATCGCCGTCGAGTACCAGGACAGGGACACCCCGGCGACGGCGGGGTCGACGTCGACCAGGCGGTGCTGGATAGGCACGAGGGCCGTGGCGGTACCCAGGCCCCAGACCCCGAACAGCACGGCGGTACCCAGGTACGAGTCCTCCGCCGCGAACAGCGCGCCGAGGGAGACGACAACGACGGCGAGTGCGCCGACCGCGGTGGGCCGCGCCCCGATCCGGTCGGTGAGGGAGCCGCCCAGCCAGTTGCCGACGAGCCCGGCGGCGCCGAAGACCAGCAGGAGCGTCGCGAGCGCCGTCCCGCTGCCACCGGTCACGCCGCGCGTCACGGCCGAGCTGAAGATGTAGACCATGTTGAACGCGGCGGTGAAGAGCAGGGCCGTCATCAGGGCCAGGCCGATCCGGACGTCGCGGAGCACCGCGAACCGGGCGGCGAGCCCGGGCACCGACCCGGTCGGCACGGTCCGGGCGAGCACCGCGACGACGACGGCGAGCACCGCCGCGAGCGCCGCCAGGATGCCGAGGGCGAGCCGCCAGCTCCCGAGGGCCGCCAACGCCGTGCCCAGCGGGGAGCCGACGGCGGTCGCGAGCATGAACCCGAGACCGACGACGCCGAGGGCGCGCCCCCGCTGCTCCGGGGGCACCAGCGTGGGGGCGGCCGCCATCGCGGCGGGCATCAGCGCGGCCCCGCCGAACGCGGCGACGACGCGCCCGGCGGTGAAGACGGTGAGGTCACCGGCGATCGCCGAGAGGGCGATGCCCGCGGCGATGAGGCCCATGCCCGTGCCCATCAGCGCGGCGCGCGACGCACGGGCGAACAGCACGGAGACCACCGGCGCGACGACCGCGACGATGATCGCGTACCAGGAGATGGAGTAGCTGACGGAGCTGGTGCTGGCACCGATCCCGTCGGCGATCTGCGGGAGCACGCCCGCGATGACGAAGGCGTTCGTGCCGACCACGAACAGCGCCGCCGCGATCGCCGAGATCCGGAGATAGGCGCCCCGCAGCGAGTATGATTGTTCGATGAACGTCATACCATCGAGCGTACGCGATAGTTCGATGGTTGTCGAACTATTTGACCGGACCGATGTCGAGGTGAGTGATGGGTGACTACCCCAGCCCGGACATGGCCGAGGTCGAGCTCGTCGACGTGCTCAAGGCCCTCGGCGACCCGGTGCGCCTGCAGATCGTGCACAAGCTGGCTGACGGCGAGCCCAAGCCCAAGACCCTCGACGCCTGGGGCCTGGAGCTCACCAAGTCGACCATGTCGCACCATTTCCGCACGCTGCGCGAGGCGGGCCTCACGCGCACGATCGTGCACGGCCGCACCCACGCGATCCAGCTCCGCCGCGACGAGCTCGACGACAAGTTCCCGGGCCTGATCGCCGCCGTGCTCGCAGAGGGCTGACCGCCGAGCGCTGACCGCCGGGCCCCGACGCGGAACCGCTAGCGCGGCAACGGTTCGAGCGCGGCCAGCACCTCGTCCCTGCTCGGGGCGGCGGCGTCCAGCACCACCCGGCCCGGCCGCGCGCCGAGCACCACCACGCGGTCGGCCAGGGCGAGGGCCTCGTCCACGTCGTGCGTCACGAGCACCACGGCCCGCTGCCCGACGCCGGCGGACGGCGCGCCCGGACGGCCGGCGTCGGCGAGCCCGACCCCCGCCAGCCACTCGTTCATCCGCCGCCGCGTGATCGGGTCCAGCGCGCCGAACGGCTCGTCGAGCAGCAGCACGGGCCGCCCGGCCAGGCAGGTGCGGAGCAGCGCGAGCCGCTGCCGCATCCCGCCCGACAGCTCGTGGGGCCACGCCCGCTCGAAGCCCGCCAGGCCGAACGTCTCGAACAGCTCGGCGGCGCGCGCCTCGGCGTCGGCCCGCGACACCCGCGCGATCCGGGCGCCGAGCAGGGCGTTGGACCACGCCCGGCGCCACGGCAGCAGCCCGTCCCGCTGCGGCATCCACGCGGTCGCGGCTCCGCCGTCCGGCAGCGTGGGGAGCGTGAGCTCCCCCGAGACCGCCGCGCCCGGCGGCAGCATGCCGCCGAGCGCGCGCAGCAGCGTCGACTTGCCGCACCCCGAGGGGCCGACGACGGCGACGAACTCGCCGTCGGCCACCGCGAGGTCCAGGCCGTCCAGGGCCAGGACGTCGCCGAACCGGACGCTCAGCCCGCGTGCCGCGAGCACGCTCACGGCTGGTCGACGGCGTCGGAGCCGCCCGCGTCGGCGTCGTCCGCGTCGGCGTCGCCCGCGGAGCCGGCCGCGCCCGGCAGGTAGTCGTCGGTCCAGGCCGCGTCCGTGTCGAACCCGGGCTCGGTCAGCCCTTCCTCCTCGAGGAAGCCGACGAACCCGTCCCACACCTCGGCGCGCTGCACGCCCCACTCGCCGGACGCGTACTGCGGGCCGAGCCACCGCGCGCTCGCCCCGACCAGCTCGGGGTCGAGCTCGGGCGCGGCCTCCAGCAGCACCTGGGCCGCCCGGTCGGGGTCGGCCGCCGCTTCGTCGTACCCGCGCGCGAGCGCGGCCAGGAACCCGCGGGCGACGTCCGGCTCCTCGTCCAGCAGCGACCGGGACGTCGCCACGAGCGGCGTGTACCAGTCCGGGATGCAGTCGAGGTGATCGCGGAACGCGATGGTGTCGACGTCGAGCCCGTCCACCTCGCCCAGCCGGATCGTGTCCCAGGCGTCGAACACCCAGGCGGTGTCGAACTGGTCCTCGGTGAGGCCGATGCGGAAGTCGTCGCTGACCAGCGGCGTGAACTCGACCTGCGCGGAATCGCCGCCGTCGCACTCCACGAGCTTGCTGATCAGGGCCTTCTCGAGGTCGGACTCGTAGGACCCGTACCGCTTGCCCTCCAGGTCCCTGGGCCGCGCGATCCCGTCGTCCGCGAGGCTGATCAGGGACGACGTGTTGTGCTCGATCACGGTCGCGACGGAGACGACGTCGGCGCCCGCCGCCCGCGCCGGGACCAGGCCCTCCGCCACGGAGTACGCGAAGTCGGCCTGACCCGCCGCGACGAGCTGCAGGCCGGAGGTCTCGCCCGGCTCGACGATCTCGACGTCGAGCCCCTCCTCCTCGAACCAGCCCTCGGCCTGGGCCAGGTAGAGGCCGGAATGGTTGGTGTTGGGCGTCCAGTCGAGCACGACGGTGACCTCGCGCAGGCCGCCGTCGGACGCCGCGCCGGCGGTGCTCGCGGCGGCGCCGCAGCCGGCGAGCGCCAGGGGCGCGAGCGCGGCGAGGGCCAGGGCGGGGGTACGGGACAGGTTCATGATTTTCCTCTCTGCCACGGCGTCGCGACGCGCGTGAGCGCGGCGACGAGGGCGAAGAACAGGCCGGACAGGAGGGCGATCAGCACGACGCCCACGAAGATCTGGTCCACGGCGTACGCCTTGCGGGACCGCTGCACGAACACGCCGAGGCCGGACTGCCCGGCGAGGTACTCGGCGACCACGGCCGCGCCCACCGCGTAGGTCGCGGCGACCCGGAGGCCCGCGAGCGCGCCGGGGACCGACGCCGGCAGGCGGACCAGCAGGAACTGGTCCAGGCGGGTGCCGCCCAGGCCGGCGACCATGTCGGAGTGCTCGGCGTCGACGGCGCGCATCGCGCCCACCGCCGAGACCAGGACGGGGAAGAAGACGGTGAGCGACACCAGGATCACCTTGGGCAGCAGGCCGAAGCCTGCCCACAGGATCATCAGCGGCGCGAGCACCACGACCGGCACCGTCTGCGTGAGCACGACGAGCGGGTACACCGCGTCGCCGGTCACCCGGGAGGCCGTGACCACGATGCTCAGCAGCAGGCCGGCGACCGCGCCGAGCGCGAGCCCGGCCGCGGCCTCGGTCAGCGTGGTCACGACGTGCGGCCCGAGCAGCGGCGCCACCTCGACGGCGGTGCGGGCCACCTGGGACGGCGCGGGCAGCACGAACTCGGGCACGCCCGCGAGACGCACCCAGCCCTCCCACGCCGTGAGCAGCGCCGCGACGGTCAGCAGCGGGGCGAGCACGCGCCCGGCCCGCCGTCCGGCCCGGTGCGGCTCGCGCCCGACCGGGTGCGGCTCGCGCCCGACCGGGTGCGGCTCGCGCCCGGCCGGGCGCCGCCAGGCCGGACGCTGCCCCACCACCGCGGCCCGCCCGGACCGCCGCCGCGCGACGGCGCGCGTGCTCACGCCCGGAACTTGGTGACGAGGTCCGCGATGGTGGGGCCGGCGTCGTCGGCGCCCTGGCTGACCTTGATGTTGGACTGGACGCCGTCCGCGCCGGCGGCGAGCGTCGCCTCGTGGACGGCGCGCAGCAGCGCCCACACCTCGTCGGGGCTGCCCTGGACGAACGTGCCCATGGCGCCCACCTCGTAGGTGAGCCCGGACGCCTGGATGACGGCGATGGCGGCGTCGACGTGCGCGTACCGCGCGTCGGGCGTGCCGCTGGGGCGGGGAGAGACCTGGATCTCGGCGAGCATGTGCGACCTCCGTGCACGGGCATGCCAGAGGTCGCCGGTTCCCGACAGGGGGCGCGCGACCACGTCCCCTGCGCAGGGGACGGCCTCGACCGAACGCCCGTGCCGTCAGGCACGTCCTTCCGCTGGCATTACCCAGTTCAAGTGATCGGGTCGACGGCGTCGGGCGTGGTGCCCAGGCCTTCCTCTCAGCCCGGCTACCCCGAGCTCCCCGCGTTGGCGGGGCCACGGTACCGCTGCTCGCGGGAGATGCGGAAGCCTGATCACCTTTGAGGCCCGGGGGGGATCGGGCGGGCCGATCGCGGAGAGGGGCGAACAGGGGCATGAGCGAAAAAGAAGGCCCCCACCGGAGAAAAAGACCGCCACGCCTCTCTCGCAAC
>NZ_JBHWLR010000007.1:181377-203005 GCF_042731755.1 Promicromonospora sp. NPDC059942 | reverse complement strand
TACCTTTGCTTGGGGGAGAGGGGAAACCCGACCCACTTTTGGGCCCGGGTTTTTTTCGCTTCCGGAAACCAAAGCGAAGAAACCCGGGCCTCAAAGGGGAGAGACGGTCACTCCCCCGGGTAGACCAGGCCGATCTGCTCGCGGATCGTGTCCAGCGTGGCCATGATCGCCACCGACTCCTCGCGCGGGAGCAGCGGGCTGTCCAGCTCGCCGGCCGCCACCAGGCGCTCGGCCTCGGCCGCCTGGAAGTGCATGCCGCGGCCCGTCACCTCGGCGCGGAACGTCTCGGTCTCGGTGCCCGAGGCGTCGTAGACGTGCACGGTCGACGGGTTGTACCAGGTCGCGTCGATCTCGATGCGGCCCTCGGTGCCCAGGATCGAGGCCCGGTTGGGCCCGCGGGTGTCGGACGCCGAGACGGTCGTCGCGACCCGGGCGCCGTCGTACCCGAAGATCGTGGCGACGGTGGCGTCCGCGCCCGTCTCCTTGAACGTGGCGTGCGACTGCACGGTGAGCGGCTCGCCGAACAGGTCCCAGGCGAACGAGACCGGGTAGATGCCCAGGTCCAGCAGGGAGCCGCCGCCCAGGGCGAGGTCATTGATGCGGTGGGCCGGGTCGTCGGGCAGGTCCTGGGTGTGGTCCACCATCAGGGTCCGCACCTCGCCCAGCGCGCCCGACGCGATGATCTCGCGCACGCGCGCCATGTGCGGCAGGAACCGGGTCCACATGGCCTCCAGGACCACGAGCCCCTTCGACTCCGCCAGGTCCACGATCTCGCGCGCCTCGGCGGCGTTGAGCGTGAACGGCTTCTCGACCAGCACGTGCTTGCCGGCCTCCAGCACGAGCTTCGCGGCCTCGGCGTGGAACGGGTGCGGCGTCGCCACGTAGACGATGTCGACCTCGGGGTCGGCCACGAGGTTCTCGTAGGAGCCGTGCGCCGTCGGGATGCCGAACCGGTCGGCGAACTCGCGGGCCTTCTCCAGGGATCGTGACCCCACCGCCTGCACGGTGAAGCCGTTGTCGTTCAGGTCTGATGTGAAGCTCGCGGCGATCCCGCCGGCCGCCAGGATGCCCCATCGCAGGTGTGTCATGCGTTCGAGCGTAGTGCCCGCAGAACGTGTCAGACGCTCAGGTCACCCGAGGGACCTGAGCGTCTGACACGTCAGTGGTGGGAGGAGGTCAGTTGACCTGGATGGTCATGTGACCGGTCTTGCTGTCCTCCGTGAGCACCTTGATGGTGGTGCCGGTGCCGCCGACCTTGACCGAGTGGCCAGGGTTGTCGGTGTCGTAGTAGGCGAGCGGGTTGGTGTCGTCGAACGTCGAGACGGCCTTCTGCTTGCCCAGCCGCAGCGTGGTCAGCGACGTGGCCGACACCTCACGGTGCAGCGACAGCGCGTCCGTCTTCTGCAGGCCGAACGTGGCGTCGAAGGACTGGATGCGGTTGCGGGCGATGGTGCCGTCCGACCACTTCAGCGCCTTGGCGCGGGCGTCGACCGGCAGGGCCTGGCCGCCACCCTGGTGCTGCGACGTGTTGTTGTCGCCGAACCGGCTGTTCACGTACCAGACCAGCAGGCCGTCCTGGTACGGGTAGTGCTC
This sequence comes from Promicromonospora sp. NPDC059942, assembly GCF_042731755.1. Taxonomy (NCBI): domain Bacteria; kingdom Bacillati; phylum Actinomycetota; class Actinomycetes; order Micrococcales; family Promicromonosporaceae; genus Promicromonospora; species Promicromonospora sp. NPDC059942. The sequence continues at coordinate 201,412 of NZ_JBHWLR010000007.1, read as the reverse complement.
CACCTTGTTGCTGTTGGTGAAGCCCCAGCCGAAGTTGTACGGGCCCGTCTTCAGCGTGGCGTCGTACCCGCCGTACACGCGGTTCTCGGCCACGTAGTAGTGCTGGTAGGTGACCTCGTAGGCGCCGTCGGCGCCGACCGGCACGAAGCCGTCGACGGTCCAGTCGGTGGTGTCCGTGAAGTCCTCGGTCAGCGCGTCGCCCACGGCGACGTCGTCGACCGCGAAGCCGGCCTCGTTGGTGCCGCCGTCGCTGGAGTAGCGGAACCGGACCTGTGCCGTCTGGCCGGCGTAGTCCGCCAGGTCGGCGGTCAGGTCCACCCAGGCGCCGTCCGAGCTGCCGGTGATGCCGGAGCCCGGGTTGGTGCCGTTCGGGTCCGTGTCCGTCGACAGGTTGTTCGCCAGCGCGGTCCACGTGGAGCCGCCGTCCGTCGAGATCTCGGCGAACGCGTAGTCGAAGTCCACCTCGATGTCGTACTGCACCTTGGCGGTCAGCGAGGCGCCGGCCGGCACGGTGAACGACGGCGACGCGATCGTGTTGTTCAGGTCGTTGCCGGTACCGGAGTAGACGAACTCGCCGTCGAACGGCGCGATGCCGTACTTCTCGCCCAGGTCCTCCCGCGCGACGCCGTCCGGCAGGTTCACGATCGCCGCCTGCGCGCGCGTCGTGGCGTGGAACGACGGGCCGAGCTTGATGCGCTCGGTCTCGCCCGGCTCCACCGTCTCGTAGTCGAGCCAGCCCAGGAAGAGCTTCTCGGTGGCGCCCATGTGGTTCGGCGTGGTGCCGATGGTGCCGTCGCCGTGGCCCATCCACGAGCCGGAGCTCATGAGGTTCCAGTATCCGGTGCCGTTCTCGCCACCCGCGGTGTCGTAGTAGTCCGGCAGGCCGAGGTCGTGGCCGAACTCGTGCGCGAACACGCCGAGGCCGCCGTTCTCCGGCTCCGTGGTGTAGTCGCGGATCCAGAGGTCGGAGTCACCGATCTTGATGCCGCCGAGCTTCGGGAAGTCGGCCGGGCCGTCCGAGCCGAGGCCGCCCTGGTTGACCGCCCAGCGGTGCGACCAGATGGCCTCCTCGGGCGCGCCGGCCTCCTCGCCCTCGCCGGCGTGGATCGCCTGGAAGTGGTCGATGTAGCCGTCGGGCTCGGCGGTGATGCCGTCGCCGTCCATGTCGTAGCGGTCCCAGACGTCGAACGACTTCAGGTACGCGTCGATCTCCTCGGCGGACTTGCCCGCCGCGACCTGCTGGTCGTACCAGGCGTTCGCGCTGTCCTGGACGAACCGCGTCATGTCCGTGCCGGACTCCGTGGTGCCGTAGGAGGCCGTGCTGTAGGGCACGGTCACCCAGTCGGACACATCGCCCTGGAGGTCGAACCGGCCCGACGACATCTCGTCGTAGACGCCGGCGAACGACTCCCCGTCCTGGTCCTCCAGGCCGGTGAAGAACATCTCCTGGTAGTGCTCGCGCGAGAAGTCGGACTCCCAGTAGGTGGAGTTGTCGCTCCGCACGGGCTCCGGGATCTCGTTGTGCGCCGGGCCGGCGGTCGAGTCCGGGTAGCGCTCGTCGGTCTGGTCGCCGAAGTCGACCAGGATGCTGAAGAGCTGCGCGGTCTCCTCGACGCCGTACTCGACGTACTCGCGCGGAGAGATCTCCACGACCTTGGACTTGTGCTTGCCCGACCCGCGCGTCTCGACCTTCGCCTGGCCGGTCGCGACCATGTCGACGGCGATCTGCCGCTTCTCGGTCTGCTTCTCCGCGAGGGCGTCCGGACGGTTGTCCTCCTTGGCGGGTGCTGCCTGCTGCGGCGGCTCCTCGACCGGTGGCGCCGCGGAAGCGGTGATCGGCACGACGGCGGCCGAGAGCAGCAACGCTGCTCCCGCACCGACCGCACAGAGACGTGAGTTCATGTTTCCTCCGTGAAGAGAGCTGCGTCCGGGACGAGGAGGTGGTGCGTACGGGCCCCGGACCTGCTGGACACCTTTGTCCACGGAGGAGGAAACCAGGGAAATATTACGACAATGTTGCCTAGGACACAGTTCTGGTTCAGAACGTATGCCGGGAATGGGCTCGTAGAATCGGTTCGAGGCCGCGTACTTTGGTCGATGTCCGCCGGGCCGGCTCGTCGTCCGGGTGAGCCCACGCCCGTCGACCCGCCGGAGACCACATGACCGCGAACAGCCCTGCCGCCGCAGCGGCCTTTGCCGCACCCCCGGTGGACCAGCGCCGCGCGGCCGTCGCGCTGATCGCGCTCTCGGTGAGCGCCTTCACCTTCGTGACGGCGGAGAACCTCCCGGGCGGCCTGCTCACCCTCATCGCCCCCGACCTGGGCCGCAGCACGTCCGAGGTGGGGCTGCTGGTCACGGCGTACGCCGCCGTCGTCGTGCTCGCGTCGCTGCCCCTGTCGCGCCTGACCCGCCGGTTCCCGCGCCGCTGGGTGCTGGCGGCGACCACCGCGGTGTGCACCGTCGGGACGCTGTGGTCGGCGGTCGCGGCCGACTACGCGGACCTGATGGCCGCGCGCATGGTCACGGCGCTGGGCCAGGCGCTGTTCTGGTCGGTCGTCACGCCGGCCGCCGCGAGCCTGTTCGCCCCCGCCGTCCGCGGCAAGATGATCGCGCGCCTCGCCATCGGCAACTCGCTCGCCCCGCTGCTCGGCGTGCCGCTCGGCACCTGGGTGGGCCAGCAGGCGGGCTGGCGCACCGCGTTCCTCGTCTTCTCCGTGGTGAGCCTGCTGGCGTGCCTCGCGATGGCGATCGCCATGCCGGACGTCGACGCCGAGCAGAGCGGCACCGCCACCGGCACGCACCCCAGCATGCGCCGCTTCGTGGTGCTCATGGTGGTCACGGTGCTGCTCGTGACGGGCGGCTTCATGATGATCACGTTCGTCACCCAGTTCCTGCTGGAGACGGCGGGGTTCCCCGACCGCTACCTGAGCGCGCTGCTGCTGGCCCAGGGCGCCGCGGGCCTGGCGGGGACGCTGCTGATCGGCCAGGTGCTCGACAAGCGGCCGTGGCAGACGGTGCTCGTGGCGCTCGGCGGGCTGACCGGCGCGCTGTTGCTGCTGTGGGCGCTGGGCCACGTCCCGGCCGTCGCCCTGGCGGGCCTGGCCCTGTTCGGCCTCGCGTTCAGCGCGATCCCGCCGGCCCTGTCGTTCCTGTCCATGCAGGTCGCCCCGGGCGCCACCGAGTCGGCGACCGCGATCTCGAGCTCGGTGTTCAACATCGGGATCGGCGGCGGGGCGGCGCTCGGGGCGCTCGTGGTGGCCACGGTGGGCATCGACACGGTGCCCCTGGTCGGGGCGTTCTTCGTGCTCGCCGCGCTCGTGGTCGTCGCGGTCGACGTGCGGGTCGCGGCCCGCCGGACCGCGACGCCGCACGCCGACGTGCCGGGAGTTACTTCGCGACGCCCTTGAGGCTGCCCGTGAACGGCTCCTCGGAGCTGATGATGCACTGCAGGGAGCGGTCGTTCAGCTGGTCCCAGGTGGCCTGGGTCGGGTAGAAGCCGGTGTAGCCGTAGACGGACTCGTCGTAGGAGACGCCCACGAACTTCTCGAACTCGTCGTAGCACCACTCGTCGAACTTCTTCGACATGGCCTCGTCGCCCGGGTACTCGGCGTCGTCCATGATGAGCTCGGCGTAGACCTCACCGGTGTGCTCCTCGGCGCACGGCACCACGGGCACCGACTCGACCTCGAAGTCCTCGCCCTCCGCGGACTCGCCGTAACCGTCGAGGGCCTCCAGGTCGATGCAGTCACCCTTCAGGATCTCGAAGGCGTCCGCGTCGGCGGAGGCGGTGATCTCGCCGCCCGGCTCGTCACGCGGGGCCTCGCCGCTCGACAGGATCCCGTCGAGGACCGAGCAGCCGGAGAGCAGGGTCAGCGAGACGGTCGCTGCGGCCGCGGCGGCCAGCAGCCGGGCGGGACGGCGGGCGGGACGGAGGGTGCGGATCATCAAGTTCTTCCTTTGGGTTCGGCACGACGGCGGACGCCCTCGCCGCGGCCACCTCCGGCCGCCCCGGAAAACTACCGTCTCGAACGTCCGTACTGGTGGCGAGCGCACAACGATTCGATCACGGCCCGTCGAGCGGCCTCCGCCCCGGCCCGCGGCACCGCGCCGGCGGGGCTGTTCACGCGTCGTTCACCCGCGCGAGCGGGCGCCGTCCTACGGTGTCTGACGCGGACCACCCGCGCACGACACCCCGACGAAGGAGCAGTCATGCGAGCCAGCACCCCCTCGCGCCTGACCGGCGCGGCCGCGGCAGCGGCCCTGCTGGCCGGGGCCTTCCTCGCCTCGGCGAGCACGGCCTCGGCGGGCACCACACCGACCGGTCCGACGCCGGACGGCGGCCACGCGGCGACGTCGGCCGGGCACGACCGGAACCACGCCACGCCCCGGACCCTGCGCGCCGCGACCTACAACCTGTCGCTCAACCGCGCGACGGAGGGCGAGCTCGTCGCCGACCTGTCCACGCGTGACGACGTCCAGGCGACGACGGTGGCCGAGGTGATCCAGCACGCGAACCCGGACGTCGTGCTGCTCAACGAGTTCGACTACTCGGGCGACGCCGACCCGTACGCCGCGGCCGACCTGTTCCGCGAGAACTACCTGGAGGTGCCGCAGGGCACGGGCAAGCCGGTGGAGTACCCGTACGCGTTCGTGGCGCCGTCGAACACCGGGATCCCGAGCGGGTTCGACCTGAACAACGACGGGACGGTCGGGGGCGGCGACGACGCGCTCGGGTTTGGCCTGTTCCCGGGGCAGTACGGCATGGTCGTGCTGTCCAAGTACCCGATCCAGCACCGCGACGTCCGCACGTTCCAGGGCTTCAGGTGGCAGGACATGCCGGGCGCGCTCCTGCCGGACGATCCCGCCACCGCCGCCCCGGCCGACTGGTACTCCGCCGAGGAGCTGGCGGTGCTGCCCCTGTCGTCCAAGTCGCACTGGGACGTGCCGGTCCGCGTGGGTCGCGAGACGGTGCACGTGCTGGCCGCGCACCCGACGCCGCCGTCGTTCGACGGGGCCGAGGACCGCAACGGCTTGCGCAACCACGACGAGATCCGCTTCTGGGCGGACTACGTGCGCGGCGGCCGTGCGGCACGCTACGTGTACGACGACGAGGGCCGGCGCGGCGGGCTGCGGCCCGGCTCGTCGTTCGTGATCGTGGGCGACTACAACGCCGACCCGCGCGACGGCGACTCCGCCACGGGTGACGACGGCGTCCCGGCGATCGACCAGCTCCTGCGCCACCCCCGCATCACCGACCCGCGGCCGACGTCGGCGGGCGCCCCGGAGGCCTCCGCGCTCCAGGCGGGCGCGAACCTGACGCACGAGGGCGACCCGGCCCTCGACACGGCCGACTTCGCCGACACGACGCCGGGCAACCTCCGCGTCGACTACGTGCTCCCGTCCCGCGACCTGCGCGTCCGCGGCGCGGGCGTCTTCTGGCCGGCCGCGGCCGACCCGCTGTCCCGGCTCACGGGCGTCTACCCGTTCCCGAGCAGCGACCACCGCCTCACCTGGACCGACGTCAGGCTGCCGAAGTAGAACTGCAGCGAGACAGCACTCTGGCGTACCCCCTGATCAGGGGGTACGCCAGAGTTCTGTCGGCGGAGCGGGTCAGGACGCCTTGTCGACGTCCTCCGCCAGGGTGCCCAGGTAGAGCGAGATGACCTTCGGGTCCGACTGCAGCTCCTTGCCCGTCCCGGTGTACGCGTCCTTGCCCTGGTCCAGCACGTACCCACGGTCGCAGATCTGCAGGCAGCGCCGCGCGTTCTGCTCGACCATGACCACGGACACGCCCGCCTTGTTGATCATCCGGGTGCGCAGGAACGTCTCGTCCTGACGCACCGGCGACAGCCCGGCGGACGGCTCGTCGAGGAGCAGCACCGACGGGTTCATCATCAGCGCGCGGGCCATGGCGACCATCTGGCGCTCACCGCCCGACATGGCGCCCGCCCGCTGCGCGCGCCGCTCCCCGAGGGTGGGGAACAGGTCGGTGATGAACTCGAACCGCTCGGCGAACGCCTTGGGCCGCAGGTACACGCCCATCCGCATGTTCTCCTCGACGGTGAGCGAGGGGAACACGTTGTTGTTCTGCGGCACGAACCCGACACCCTGCGACACGAGGGTGTTCGCCTTCTGGTTGGTGATCTCCTTGCCGCCCAGGGTCACGTTGCCGGAGCGGACGTGGACCAGGCCGAACAGAGCCTTCAGCAGCGTCGACTTGCCGGCGCCGTTGGGGCCGATGATGCCCACGAGCTCACCCTTGGCGACCTCCAGGTTGCACCCGTTCAGGATGTTCACGCCCGGCAGGTACCCGGCCACGATGTCGGTCGCCTTGAGCAGGATCTCCCGCTTCTCGGTCTTGGCCGCGTCGTTCATCGCTTCTCCTCCTCGGCCTCGAGCCGGGCCAGCACTGCGGGGTCGAGCAGCGAGTCGTCCCCGAGGTCGGTGTCGTGGTGCGCACCCAGGTAGGCGTCGACGACGGCCTGGTCCTGCATGACGGACTTGGGCGGCCCCTCGGCGACGATCTTGCCCTCGGCCATGACCACCACCCAGTCGGAGATGTGCCGCACGGCGTGCATGTCGTGCTCGACGAAGAGCACGGTCATGCCGTCGTCGCGCAGGGCCTGGATGTGGTGCAGCAGCGACTGGACCAGCGCCGGGTTCACGCCGGCCATCGGCTCGTCGAGCATGATCATGGTCGGGTCCGTCATCAGGGCCCGCGCCATCTCCAGGAGCTTGCGCTGACCGCCGGACAGCGAGCCCGCGAAGTCGTCCTTCTTGGTGTCGAGCTTGAACCGCGCCAGGATCTCGAGCGCCTTCTCGGTGTTGCGCTTCTCGGTGCCCGCCCACAGCGGCTTCACCAGGGAGCCGAACAGGTTCTCGCCCGGGTTGTCCATCGCGGCCAGCAGCATGTTCTGCAGCACCGTCAGGCGGGAGAGCGCCTTGGTGAGCTGGAACGTGCGGACCATGCCGTTGCGCGCCACCTTGGCGGCGCTGACGCCGCCCAGCGACCTGCCCTCGAAGGACCACGAGCCCTGGTTGGGCTTGTCGAAGCCCGTGAGCAGGTTGAAGAAGGTCGTCTTGCCGGCACCGTTCGGGCCGATGAGGGCCGTGATGACCCCGCGCTGGACCTCCAGGTGGTCGACGTCGACGGCGGTCATGCCGCCGAACCGGCGCTGCACGTCGTCGACGAGCAGGATCGGGTCCGGCTTGCTCACGCCGACCTTCGGCTCGACCGCGGCCAGGACGTGCTCCGCGGCCTTCGCGGCCTCGGTGTCGCTGCGCTCGACGGTGTCGAGCGCCTCGACGGTGCTCGCCGGCACGTCGGTCGCCTCGTCCGCCTCGGGCACGTCGGTCACCTCGGCCACCTTGTTCTCGGTCGTCTCATCGGACATCGAAGGCGAGCTCCTTCTTGTTCCCCAGGATTCCTTGTGGGCGGAAGATGACGAGCAGCATGAGGGTCACGCCGACGAGCAGACCACCGATCTGCTCCACCATCGTGGCCGTCACCACGCCTTCCAGACCCTCGCGCATACCCGCGCGGAGCAACATGTAGACCGCATAAAAGAGCATGGACCCCAGGACGGGACCGAACAAGGTGGCGGCGCCACCGAGCAGCAGGACCGTCCACGCGAAGAACGTCAGCGAACGTCCCATGGCGTCGGGCGCGACCGACCTGGGCAGCACGTACAGCATGCCGGCGAGCGAACCACACATGCCGCCGAGCACCAGCGCCTGCATCTTGTAGGAGAAGACGTTCTTGCCCAGTGCGCGGACGGCGTCCTCGTCCTCACGGATGCCCTTGAGCACACGGCCCCACGGGCTGCGCGTGAGGAGCCAGACGAAGAGGACGGCGATGAGCACCACGGCCCACGCGAACAGACGCGTCCACCACGAGTCGGAGCCCGTGAACACGTACTCGAGCGGACCGAACGCGCCACGCTCGGGCGCCGCCGGCAGGAACGACAGCTCCTGGAACGTCGCCTTGAACGAGCCACCCGTGAGCCCCGCCGCGCCGCCGGTCCATTCCTGGAAGACGGTGGCACGGCCGAGCATTCGGATGATCTCCGCGGCCGAGATGGTCACGATCGCGAGGTAGTCGCCACGCAGCTGGAGCGTGGGTGCGCCGAGGATGAGCGCGAACAGCGCGCCCGCCGCGAGCGAGATGAGCAGGGCCAGCCAGAACGGCGCGCCCGAGATCGTGGCGATGCCGAAGCCGTAGGCGCCCAGCAGCATGAAGCCTGCCTGCCCCATGTTGAGGAGGCCGGTGAACCCGAAGTGCAGGTTGAGGCCGATGGCGGCCAGCGCGATGGCGGCCGTCGTCGGAGCGATGAGCTCGGCGAGCGCCTGGGTGAGGATGCGGCTCAGTTCCATGATGGTTCTCCTTTCAGCCGATCCGCTCGGCGCGGCCGAGCAGGCCCTGCGGCCTGAACAGCAGCACGAGGATGAGGATCACGAGTGCCGAGGCGTAGCGCAGGTCGCTCGGCATTCCGGGGATGAGGGTGGACATCTCGACGACGAGGCCGATCACGAGGGAGCCGAGCAGGGCGCCGTAGGCCGTGCCCAGGCCACCGAGGGTGACGGCGGCGAACATCAGGAGCAGCAGCAGCATGCCGAGCGACCAGTTGAACGAGCCGAACGAGACGGCCAGCAGCATGCCTGCCAGGCCGGCGAAGCCGGTGGACATGGTCCACACGACGCGGATGATGCGGTCCGGGTTGATGCCGGTGGCCGCCGCGAGCGCCGTGTTGTCCGAGACGGCGCGGGTGGCGCGGCCGGTCCGGGTGCGGGTGAGGAACCAGCCGATGAAGAAGATCACGACGACCGCGACGAGCATCGAGATCCACGAGGCGGTGCTGAGCGTGATGCCCGCGATCTCCAGGGGCTTCGGGTTCTGCGGCAGGACGCGGTGCGACCGGCCGCCGATGACCATCTGGATGGCGTACTGCAGCGCCAGCGACAGGCCGATGGTCACGATCATCATCTGCGTGACCGGTGTGCCGCGCCGTCGCAACGGCGCCCAGATCGCGGCGTCCTGCAGCCAGCCGGTGGCGGCGCAGGCGACGATCACCAGGATCACCGTGAGCCAGATCGGCAGGTGCAGCCAGTTGATGCCGATGAAGCCGAACATGGCGCCCAGCGTCACCTGCTCGCCGTGCGAGAAGCTCGACAGGCCGGTCGTGCCGTAGATGAGGCTGATGCCCACCGAGGCCAGGGCGAGCAGCAGGCCGAACCGGATGCCGGAGCCGAACTGCTGCCAGATCTGCTGGAGGGACGGGCCGCCGCCACCGGTGGCGGCGGTGCCCGCTCCGCCGAGGCCCTCGTCCCCGGCGGCCGGGGCGGACGCCGCGTCCGTGGGCTGGCCCTCGCTCGGGGCGGTGGTGGCGCCCCCGCTGGGTTCGGCGCTCTCGGGGGGCGTGGTGCCCAACCGGAACGCCGCGCGCGCGGAGCTACCGGTCTGTGCCGTGACCTGCAGCTCGGTGGCGTCCGGGAAGAGTCCGTCCGGGACGGTCTCCTCGTCGAGGGTCAGCGTGTAGGTACCGACCTGCGGCACCTCCACGGACGCCGGCCCCTCCTGGGTGCTGGTCACATCTGTCTCGAACCCCGCGCCGGAGATGGTCACGCCCACGTCGGGGACGGGGTTGTTCTCCGCGTCCAGGACGATCGCCACGACGCAGGCGGTCGTGTCGTCGGGTGTGCAGTCGGCGGGCGCGGCGGCAGCCATCGCAGGTGCCGCGGCGATCACGGCCGGGATGGCCGCGGCCGCGAGCGTGGCCAGCAGCCTGCGCGCGGCCGTCGCGAGGTTCGGTCGGTCGGCTGTCATCTGCCGGGTCCTCCGTCGGTTCTGGTGTGTGGTGCTCCGAGGTCTCGGTGCCTACGACACCAGCATGATTCAGTCCTGCTTAACCAGGCCTGCATCAAACTGATGCCATCGGCGTGCGGCGAGTGTAGCCGTGCCATGTGTCACTCGTTACACCCGTGGGTCACACCCTGGTCACGGAGCGACCTGGTCGAGGGCAGGAGGAGGGCGCGGAACGCCCCCTCGCCAGGGCGTCGTCACGGTTAGGCTGACGCGGTGTCCGACGACGCCCTGACTCCCCCAGCGGCCGCCCCCGCGGCCGATCGACCGACCGGTTCCGTGCGGGTCCTTCCACCCACCGAACCACCCTTCACCGTGCGCCGCCCCCGGGAGCGCACCTTCCACGGCGACACCTTCACCGACGACTACGAGTGGCTCCGCGACAAGGAGGATCCCGAGGTCGTCGCGCACCTGGAGGCGCAGAACGCCTGGACGCTCGACCGTCAGGAGCACCTGGCGCCGCTGCGGCAGACCCTGTTCGACGAGATCAAGGGCCGCACCCTCGAGACCGACCTCTCGGTCCCCGCGCGCGACGGCGACTGGTGGTACTACGCCCGCACGGTCGAGGGCCAGCAGTACCCGATCCACGCGCGGTACCCCGTCGCCGGCCCGGACGACTGGACGCCCCGCGTGCTCGAGCCCGGGCAGCCCGTGCCGGGCGAGCAGGTCATGCTGGACCAGAACGCCGAGGCCGAGGGGCACGAGTTCTTCGCCCTGGGCTCGCTCGACGTCTCCGACGACGGCACCCGCCTGCTGTACGCGACCGACACCGCGGGCGACGAGCGCTACACGCTGCGCGTCCGCGACCTGGCCACGGGCGAGGACCTCCGCGACGAGGTGCGCGACACGGCGCCCGGCGCCATGTTCACCCCCGACGGCGAGCACGTCTTCTACCTGACCGTGGACGACGCCTGGCGGCCCTGGCGCGTCTGGCGGCACCAGCTGGGTGCTCCCGGCTCCGACGACGTGCTGGTCTTCGAGGAGCCCGACGAGCGGTACTGGGTGGGCGTGGGCCTGTCCCGGTCCAAGAAGTACCTGCAGATCGAGCTCGGCTCCAAGGTGACGAGCGAGTCGTGGCTGCTGGAGGCCGACGACCCGACGGGCGAGTTCCGCGTCGTCTGGCCGCGCCGCGAGGGCGTCGAGTACTCGGTGGAGCACGCCGTGCTGCCGGGCTCGGCCGGCGAGCCCGAGGACACGCTGCTGATCCTGCACAACAAGGACGCGCTGAACTTCGAGCTGGTCGCATCGCCCGTCCCGGCACGCGGCGGGACGGTCGCCCCGGAGGCGGCCACCGTCGTCGTGCCGCACGACCCGGAGGTGCGGCTGGAGGGCGTGAGCGCCAGCGAGCGCTATGCGGTGCTCTACTACCGCCGCGGGGCGATCTCCCGCTCGGCCGTGCTCCAGCTCCCCGCGAGCGGCCCGGTGACCTGGGACTTCCAGGAGATCTCGTTCGGCCAGCCGCTGGAGTCCGTCGGCGCAGGCGTGGGCGTGTGGGAGCAGCCCAACCTCAAGGTGGGCTACACGTCGTTCGTCACGCCGTCGTCGCTCTACCTGTACGACGTCGCCTCCGGCGAGCGCACCCTGCTCAAGCAGCAGCCCGTGCTCGGCGGCTACGACGCCGGCGACTACGACCAGCGCCGGGAGTGGGCCGTGGCCGAGGACGGCACGCGCGTTCCGATCTCGCTCGTCTGGCGCAAGGACAAGGTGCGGTTCGGCGGGGCGGCCGGCGCGGACGACCCTGCCCCCGCCGAGCCCGCTCCCCTGCTCCTGTACGGGTACGGCGCGTACGAGTACTCGATCGACCCGTACTTCTCGATCGCCCGCCTGAGCCTGCTCGACCGCGGCGTCGTCTTCGCCGTCGCGCACGTCCGGGGCGGCGGCGAGATGGGCCGCTCCTGGTACGACGACGGCAAGCTGGCCGCGAAGCGCAACACGTTCACCGACTTCGTGGCCTGCGGCCGCCACCTCGTCGCCACCGGCTGGACGGCGTCCGACCGCATGGTGGCCGACGGCGGCAGCGCCGGCGGGCTGCTCGTCGGCGCGGCCACCAACCTGGCGCCCGAGCTGTTCACCGGGGTGCTGGCCGGGGTGCCGTTCGTCGACGCGCTGACGTCGATGCTCGACCCGACGCTGCCGCTGACCGTCACCGAGCGCGACGAGTGGGGCGACCCGCTGAACGACCCGGAGGTGTACGCGTACATGCGCTCGTACACGCCGTACGAGAACGTGGCCGACGACGCCTCCCACTACCCGCGCGTGCTCGCCACCACGAGCTTCAACGACACCCGCGTGCTGTACGTGGAACCGGCCAAGTGGGTGGCCCGGCTGCAGGCCGCCGGGGCGCCGGCGATGCTCAAGATCGAGATGTCGGCCGGGCACGGCGGCGTCTCGGGGCGCTACTCCGCCTGGGAGCAGGTCGCGTTCGAGCACGCCTGGACGCTGGACGTGCTGGGCCTGGCCGGCCTCTGAGAACTCAGAGGCCGGCCTTGGCCGCGTGAGACCTCAGAGGCCGGCCTTGGCCGCGACCACCCGGGCCGCGGCCGCGTCGATCTTGGCGGCGAAGGCCGGGTCGGCCTTCGCCGCCTGGACCAGCGCGTCCACCATCGCCGGGGCCACGGACGGCTTCGCGGACGCGAGCACCACGTCCACCCCGGCGTCGACGGCGCGGACGGCCCGCTGGCCGACGGGCACGCTCTGGACCTGCACCGCCCCGGAGAGGTCGTCGGTGATGATCACGCCGTCGAACCCGTGCGCGCGGACCAGGCCCACCACGGTGGGGCTGAACACGGCGGGCGCGTCCGGGTCGATCCGGGCGTAGATCGCGGACGACATCATGACCAGGCCGGAGCCGTCCTTGATGCCGGCGTCGAACACCGCCACCGACGGGTCGTCGGGCCCGGTCACGGTGTCGGTCACGCCGGCGGTCGTGTCCGTGTTGCCGGTGACCCGGCCCAGCCCCGGGAAGTGCTTGATCGACGTCTGCACGCCCGCGTCCCGCTGGCCCTCGGCGAACGCGTTGCCGTGCGCGATCACGGATTCCGGCGTGTACCCGTAGTTGCGGCCGAAGACGCCGATCGGCGCGTTCGACGCCGCGTTCTGCTGCGGCACGAGGTCCATCACCGGCGCGAGGTTGAGGTTCACGCCCGCGGCGGCCAGCTCCTGGCCCCAGGTCACGGACCGGGCGCGCAGGTCGGGTGCGGAGAGCGTGGCCTGGTCGAGGGCGCTGGGCATGTCGCTGAAGCCCTGTCCGCGCAGCACCTGCACCTCGCCGCCCTCCTGGTCGGTCGCGACGAAGAGGGGCACCGGGGAGGTGGACGCCGCGACGGCGGCGTCCACCAGGTTCTTCACCGGCTGCCGGCCGGCGTGGGTCCGACCGTGCAGGAAGACGCCGCCGATCTTCCGGCTCGCGAGCATGTCGAACGTGGGCTGGAACGGGCCCTTGACGGGCAGGCCGACCATCACGACCTGGCCCACCTTCTGCTCCAGGCTCCAGCCGGCCACGAGCGACAGGTCGGGCTCGCCGGGCGTCGGCTCCGTGATGGGCGGTGTGGACGGCGTCGCGCTGGGCGTCGGCGAAGCCGCGCCGTCCGACGGCGACGGGCCGCCGGACGGCGAGCCGCTCGGCGACGGGCTGCCCTGCGACGGGCTCGGCCGCGCGCTCGACTGGGAGGGTCCGGGCAGGGAGGTCGGTCCGGGTTCGCCGGCCGGCGCAGAGCAACCCGCGGCCAGCGCGGCGACCGTGAGCACGGTCGCGGCGAGCAGGCCGACGGGGCGAAAACGGGTCATGACGATCAGTGTCACCCCATCGTGGTCCAGACGTGCAATCGGCTCACCAGCATGATCAGAGCGCCGCGCCGACCACCCGAACGAAGGCGTCGACGTCCGCCCCCGTGGTGTCCCACGCGCACATCCAGCGCACCTCGACACGGTCGGCGGTCTCCCCCGGCGCCCAGTCGTAGAAGCGGGCGTGCTCGCGCACCCGGTCCGCTGCCGCGCGGGGCAGCGTCGCGAAGACGACGTTCGCCTCGGTCGGGTACCGCAGGACGATCCCGGCCCCCGGCTCCAGCAGCCCCGCCGTCTCGACACCCGCGCGCAGGCGCGCGGCCATGGCGTTCGAGTGCGCCGCGTTGCGGAGCCACAACGGCCCGCCCCTGGGGGTGTCGGACGACGTCGCGGCGGACGCGGGCGTGCCGGACGTCGGCGTACCCGGCTCGCCGAGCAGTGCCAGGAGCTGGGCCGACACGAACCGGGTCTTGGACGCGAGCTGCATCGTCGCCTTGCGCAGGTACGGCACCGCCTCGGACAGCGCCGCCGCCCCCGCCGGACCGGCCGCGCCGTCGCCGTCGGGCAGGACCACCACGGCCTCGCCGAGCATGCCGCCGTTCTTCGCCGCACCGAGCGACACGATGTCCACGCCCACGTCGGTGGTGATCTCCCGCAGCCCGACGCCGAGGGCCGCCGCCGCGTTCGCGAGGCGGGAGCCGTCGACGTGCACGCGCAGGCCGGCCGCGTGGGCGGTGTCCGCGAGCAGCTTGAGGTCGGCCACGGAGTAGGCCGTGCCGAGCTCCGTCACCTGGGTGAGGCTCAGCACCGCGGGCTGCGCGCGGTGCACGTCGCCGAGGTCGCCGGCGTAACGGTCGACGGCGTCGGGGCCGATGCGGCCGTCCCTGCTCGGCACGGCGAGGATCTTGAGGCCGCCCACCCGCTCGGGCGCCCCGTTCTCGTCGGTGTGGACGTGCGCGACGTCGCTGGTGATAACCGCACCCCAGCGCGGGGCGGCGGCCATGAGGCTGATGACGTTCGCGCCCGTGCCGTTCAGGACGGGGAAGATGTGGGCCCGCTCGCCGAACACCTCCTCGGCGCGGTGCTGCAGACGGGCGGACACGGGGTCGTCGCCGTACGCGACGGCCGCGCCGTCGTTCGCCGCGGCGACCGCGGCCATGACCTCGGGGTGGACGGGAGCGTAGTTGTCGGAGGCGAAGTGCTGCACCCGCCCATTCTCCCGCCCGGGCGCCGTAGAGAACGCAGGCCCTACACCCGGGCAGGGCGAAGGCCCGGCCACCTGAAAAGGTGACCGGGCCTCCGGGGTACAACCGGGCGAACTCAGGAGCCCGCCATGCCGGCTGTCAGAGATCAGATCGGGCGGATGTTCTCCGCCTGGAGGCCCTTCGGGCCCTGCTTCACGTCGAACTCGACGCGCTGGTTCTCCTCGAGCGAGCGGTAGCCGCTCGACTGGATCGCGCTGAAGTGGGCGAACACGTCCTGCCCACCGTCCTCGGGTGCGATGAACCCGAAGCCCTTCTCGGCGTTGAACCACTTGACGGTTCCGAATGCCATGTACTGCTCCTTGCAAGATGCGACGACCCCGGCCTTCGGGATCGCTGTAATCACGGTGTCGTCGTCATCTCTTGGAAGAACGATCGAGGCACTGCAACACGGCAAGCGTACCTGCCCGTGCCCAGGAAAGCCCGATCAATCTCCGTGAGGTGCGTCAGGCGGGCGACTGGATGAACTTTCCTTGGGTCTAGGGTGATGTGGGTCACGTCCTCGTAACAATCTCGGTCGGGGTGGGGGATTCGTGACACAGGCGTCACACAAGGTGACTACTTTCAGCGACCACGACGGAGCAAAGTGCGCCGTCAGATCCACTCCCGCTTGAAGGGGAACAGCAGACATGATTCGACGTTCCACGGCTGCGCGCGGGCTCGCGCTAGCGGCAGTCCTCAGCGTGGGCTTGGCAGCCTGCTCCACCTCGGGTTCTGGCGATGGAGAGGGCGGTGGCTCGGCCGAGCCGCTCGTCGTCGGCACCATCCTCCCGATCACCGGCTCTCTTGCCTACCTCGGCCCGCCCGAGGTCGCGGGCGTCGGACTTGCGATCGACGACATCAACGCGGCCGGGGGTGTCCTCGGCGAGGACGTGACCCTCGAGTCCGGTGACTCCGGCGACTCGACCGACATGAGCGTGTCGACGAACACGGCCACCGACCTCATCGGCAAGGACGTCCAGGTTGCCATCGGCGCCGCGTCCTCGTCCGTCTCGCAGAACGTGGTGGACCAGTTCACCGAGGCCGGGGTTCTCCAGATCTCGCCCGCGAACACCGCCACGGAGCTCTCCGGCGTGAGCGACCTCTTCACCCGCACCGCGCCGCCGGACACCGTCCAGGGCGCCGCGCTCGGCTCGCTCGTGCTCGACGGCAACCACCAGAAGGTCGCCTTCCTCGTGCAGAACGAGACCTACGGCACCGGTCTGCGCGACAACGTGCAGAAGTCCATCGAGGCCGGCGGTGCCGAGGCCGTCTACGGCGCCACGGGCTCCGGCGAGGAGTTCGCCCCGGGCGAGACCAACTTCTCGTCGATCGTCACCGACGCCCTGGCCGCCAAGCCGGACGCCATCGTCATCCTCGCGTTCGAGGAGACCAAGGCCGCCATCGCCGAGCTCGTCTCGCAGGGCTGGGACTTCGACGGCACCACGTACCTCTGCGACGGCAACACCGCCGACTACTCCAAGGACTTCGACCCGGGGACGCTCAAGGGCGTCGTCGGCACCATCCCCGGCGCCGACCCCGCGCAGGAGTTCAAGGACGCCGCGAGCGGCTGGTACGAGGAGAACGAGGGCGAGCCGCTGACCGACTACGCCTACGCCGCTGAGTCTTACGACGCAGTGATCCTCGCCGCGCTCGCCGCGGTGAAGGCCGAGTCGACCACCGGTACCGACATCGCCGCCCAGATCCGTTCCGTGTCCGGTGCGGACGGCGGCACCGAGGTGTCCACCTTCGAGGAGGGCGTCGCCGCGCTCGAGGCCGGCGACGACATCCACTACACGGGTGTCTCGGGCATCGGCCCGATCAACGAGGACAACGACCCGTCGTCCGCGTTCATCGGTGTCTACAACTACGCCGACGACAACACGATCACGTTCGACCGTGCGATCGAGGGCTCGGTCGAGGGCTGACGCTCCCGGCTGACACAGCACGAAGGCCCGGTCACCTCGGTGGCCGGGCCTTCGTCATGTCCCGTTCGTGTCGCGGAGGGACGATGGCCGGGAACCCCGGACCGCGGCACGCCGTTGACCGGGGTGGACCGTCCGGACCGAACCTCACGAAGGACTGAGATCAATGGGCTTCCTCGACCGACTGCTCGGCCGCGAGCCGCGCGAGCAGACACCCGGCATGTACCAGGGCGGCGGCACGCCGCGGCCGCAGTACCAGCAGGCCCCGGGTCAGACCCCGGCCTACGGCACGGCCCCCGTCTACGGGTCCGCCGCGAGCACGGGACGCAGCGAGGACGACGTGGCGATCGAGCGCTACCGCTACCTGCTGCGCACCGCTCCGCCGGACCGGGTCGAGGAGGCGCACGCCGAGGCGTTCGCGCAGCTCACGCCGGAGCAGCGCAACCAGGTGCTGGCCCAGCTCAGCGAGACCGTGCCGCCCAACGAGCGCGCGACGTCGGACGACCCGCGCGACCTGGCCCGCATGGCCACCCGCGCCGAGATGCGCAACCCCGGCACCCTCGAGCGGAACTTCGGCGCGAGCCGCGGCCCGGGCTTCGGCTCGATGCTCGGCGCGAGCATGCTCGGCACCATCGGCGGCATGGTCATCGGCTCGGCCGTGGCGGACATGATGTTCGGCAGCTCCTTCGGCGACCCGGCGCAGGACTTCGCCGGCGAGGAGGGCGGCGGCGAGGCCGGCGGTGAGGAGGCCGGCGGCGAGTCCGTCGAGGCGGCCGGTGCCGAGGGCGGCGACGCGGGCGGCGATGCCGGGGCGGACGCCGGTGGCGACGGCGGCGGCGGGTTCTTCGGCGACATGTTCGGCGGCGGGGACGGCGGCGGCGGCGACTTCGGAGGCGACTTCGGCGGCGGCGAGTTCTGACCCGTCCCGCCCGGGCTGGGCGGCTCAGGCGCCGATGAGGCGCAGGAAGCCGCCCAGCTCCATCAGGTGGCGCACGCCGTCGGCCTCCAGGTCACCGGGCAGGTAGTCGGTGAGGCGGGGCGACGAGATGACGACGGCCCGCCACTGCGCGCGCGACACCCCCACGTTGATGCGGTTGCGCGCGAGCAGGAAGCCCATCCCCCGGGAGACGTTCTCGGGGGCCGAGGCGGCGAGCGTCAGGATCGCGACCGGCGCCTCCCGGCCCTGGAACATGTCGACGGTCCCGACGGGCACCCCGCCGAGGCCCGCGGCACCCAGGGCCTGGCGCACCGCGTGCACCTGCGCGTTGTACGCCGCGACCACCACGACGTCGTCGGTGCCCAAGGGCCGGGCCGGGCGCCCGGCCCCCGGGTCCCACGTGCGGCCGACGACGCCCTGCACCTGGCGCACCACCTCGTCGGCCTCCTCCCGGGACGACGTCGAGCGCCCCTCGTGGGCCACCGGGACGTGCACGACGCCGGGGGCCACGCCGTCGAGCGAGCGTTCCGTCGTGACGGGGTGCGCCGAGAGCCGGCCGGCGTAGGAGAGCTGGGACACGGCCGCGCAGACCTCGGGGTGCATGCGCCACGACTCGGGCAGCAGATAGCCGAGGCCGTCGGGCAGCACGGAGCTGCCCGCCGCGAGCCAGGCGAGGGCCGACTCGTCGACCGGCTCGGGGTGCCGACCCTGGCTCACCTGCGGAAGCTGCTGCGGATCGCCGAGCAGCAGCAGGCGCTGGGCGGCCCGGCCGACGGCGACGGTGTCGGCGAGCGAGAACTGCCCGGCCTCGTCGATCACGAGCAGGTCCAGCCCCTCGTCGGGCCAGCGCTCGTGCGCGAAGTCCCAGGCGGTCCCGCCCACCACGCAGCCGCCGGGGCTGCCGGCGGCGAACTCCGCGAGCTGGCTGCCCGTCAGCTCCTGCCACGAGCCGGCGGGCTCCCGCTCGACGCCCTTCGCCCGCTGCTTCTTGGCGACCCCGTCGACGGGTACCCCCGCCTTGTCGACGAGGCAGCTCAGCAGGTTCTCGACGGCCGAGTGCGACTGCGCGACCACACCCACCCGCCAGCCGGCGTCGACGAGCCGGGCGACCACGTGGGAGCCGACGTGCGTCTTGCCGGTCCCGGGCGGTCCCTGCACCGCGAGGTAGGAGTGGTCGAGCCGCTCGACGGCGGCGAGCACGGCGGCCTCGAGGCGGTGTCCGCCGGCGTCTCCCCCGCCGGCCGCGCCCGTGAGCTCCGGCAGGTCCCCGCCGCGCTGTCCCGTGGCGGGATCGACGAGCCGGGGCGGACGGCGGCACAACAGGTCGACTGCGGCGCCGTCGGGCAGGGTGCGGTCCGCGTCCCACGTGGCGAGCGCCGCGCGGGCGGCGTCCTCGGTCGCCCGCTCCTGCGCGTCGTGCGCCGGCCCGCGCTGCGGGGCCAGCGCGACGGGCGCCTGGTCGTGCGGGTCCGCTCCCCCGGAGAGCCGCTCGCGCAGGACCACGACGTCACGGCCCCGGGGCGCGTCGTCGCTCCCGGGCTCCTCGCGGAGCTCCAGGATCACGCCGCCGGAGTGCTCGCCGCGGACGGCCCGCGCCTCCAGCTCGCCGACGACCGGAGGCACCGGCTGGTCGTAGAGGACGTGCACCGGGTCGCCGACGCCCAGGTCGGACCCGTCGATGCGGGACCCGTCGAGCATGCGGCCCACGAGCTCGACCTCGCGCGACGGAAGCCGGTCCCGCCCCACGACGCTCCAGTCCCGCAGCACGCGCGAACGTTCCACGTGGAACGTCGATCGCCGGCCGGGCCACTCGTCCAGCGGCAGCTCGAGCCGCGCGAAGTGCTCCTGCCAGAACGGCTTCTCCTCGCGCTGGTAGTACCCGACGGCCGCGCCCAGCAGCGCGAGCGCCTGCACCTCCAGCGACCGCTCCCCCCGGTTCTCCCCGACCCGCTCCGCGATCTCCCCGGCCAGCGCCAGCCGCCGCTCCCGCCCCTCCCGCCGAGCAAACCCCCGCCCACCAGCCCCTTCCCCGTTCCCCCCGTCAGCACCACCAACACCGGCGCCCTCGCCACCGGCGTCCGCCCCGGACCGGAGCCCCCCACGCTCAACAGCACTCCCCCCGCTCCCCCCGTACCCCCCACCCCGGGACTCGGGCACCCCGCCCCCACCACCGGCCGAGCCCCCACCCCCCTCGGAAGGCGACCCGACAGCGAAGGCCGTGGGAAGCGGGGGGCCGAGGAAGGGAACACACCGCCCCACCAACAAAAACCACCCACAAAACCGACCGCGC
>NZ_JBHWLR010000007.1:51746-181367 GCF_042731755.1 Promicromonospora sp. NPDC059942 | reverse complement strand
GATGTATCCCTTCCCGAAGTGGAGGGCCCCCTGGGGCCCGTGAACGCATCCGCGCGCGGGGTCTCGCTTCCCGCGGCCGCCCCGGCCGCACCCGCCGAAACAGAACCCCGAGCCCAACCCAACCAATCAAGCAACCGCAACGTCGACCGACAGTCGTACTCGTTGTAGTCCAAGATCCGCTGCCGCAACCCCGCAGCCCGCGCGTCCCCCTCACTCACCAGCTTCGCGTACTCCGCGTACTCCGTGACCGACGCCGTCGCGCTCGTGACGCCCTCCCGCGCCGGGTCGTCCTGCATGTAGAGCGGTTCGAGCTTCTTGATCGACTTCGACCGGTTGGAGATGCGCAGGCACGACCGGACCACGGCGTAGAGGTCGACGAGCACGCCGTCGCGCAGGAGCTGGTCCACCTCGTCCTCGTAGACGCCGTGGCGCGCCGCGATCGAGAGCAGGTGCGTCCGCTCGTAGGCGGCGTAGTGGTAGACGTGCAGGTCGGGGTGCTCCGCGAGCCGTGCGTGGAGGTGGTCCACGAATTGCACGAGCGCGTCGCGCTCACCTGCCAGGTCGTCGGCCCACAGCCCGTGGAAGGGCGGGTTGCCGCCGTCCGGCCCCGGGCGCTCGACCCAGCCGAAGAGGTAGTCGAGGCCCATGGCCGGCGCCTGGTCGTCTCCGGGCAGCCGCGCCTCCTCCCACAGGGGATCCCCCTCGAAGTCGAAGAACACGTCGCCCGGGCTCGGCGGCGGGAGGCGGTCGATCGCCTCGGTCGCCACGAGCTGCCAGCGCAGCCGTGCGTCGGGGCCGTCCGGGTCGACGCCGTCGGGCAGGTGGTCGAGCGCGACCGAGCCGTCGCCGTCGTCCAGCCCGAGCTGGAGACGCGCCTGGGCGCGCAGGCCCTCGAAGCGGCCCGCCGCCATGCCGTCCGGCGGGTCCTCGGCGGTCGCGAGGGCGTCGATCGTGGTGATGCCGGACGCGGACAGCCTGGCCCGCTGCGCCCCGTACACCCCACCGACCAGCAGGACGTCCCGGCTCTCCTGGGCGGCCTCGGCGCAGTCCGGGCAGTCGCGCAGCCGGCCGCACGCCAGGTAGCGCTCGTCGTGCCACCGCACGGGGCCCTCGTCGGCGACGTGCTCGTCCAGGACCTCGATCAGCCGGGTGCGCCGCTTGCGGAAGACCGGCAGCAGGTCGGCGAGCCGGTGCGACGTGGTCTCGCCGGTGCCGAGCACCAGGTGCACCTCGTCGGTCGGGTCGATCCGCGCCGCCATGAGCTGGTCCGCGTACGCGGCGAGCTGCAGCAGGGCGCGCACCTTGGTGCGGCGGGCGAGCTTGGAGTCGTGCACGGCGTACCGCGGCCGGGGAACGTGCGCCTCGGCGTGCCGGGGCCACCGCTCCGGCGGCACGACCCCCTCGGAGCCGCCCAGGCGGACCGTCTCCCCCAGCAGGTCGCGCACCAGGAAGTCGGCCCGGCCGTGGAACCGCCCGTCGAAGAACGAGGCCTGGTAGACGACGTCCGCGCCCTGCTCCAGGGCGGCCAGCGTGCGGTCGTGCGCGTCGACCAGCTCGTCCCGCGTCATGCGGCGGGCGGGCGCGACCTCGAGCACCCCGCCGGGCCGGTCGCCGTCGGCCGGGCCGAAGGCGCGCAGGTGCCCGGCGAGGACGCGCCGTTCGTGATCCTCACCGAGGGCCGCCGTGCGCGCGAGCATCTCGTCCTCCTCCCGCACCCGGCGCGGGCTGCGGCCCAGGAGCTCGTCGAGGCGGCGCAGCAGGCGGAACTCGCACTCGCCCGCGACCACGAGGTCGCTGGCCGAGTGCACGAGCGTGCTGGCGTCGTCGCGCTCCAGGAGGAACATGCCCCCAGGTCTACCAGTGACCTCTGACACGAGCGCGCTACTGTCGCTCCCACACGCGGGGGAAATGTCCGGCATGGCCAGTGCTTCTGGCGCCGACCCGCCTGCATGGCCGATAGTGGGGCCGACCGTATCGAAGGAGCAACCATGCCCGTGCGCTTCAACCCGCCTCCGGGTTGGCAGGTGCCCCCGGGATTCCGACCCGACTCCACCTGGGCTCCCGACCCGTCGTGGCCTCCGGCCCCGCCCGGTTGGGACTACTGGGTCGACCGCCCCGACGCCCCCCAGCCCGATTCCGGACCCACCGGTTCCGCCCCGCCGGCACCCCCCGCACCACCAGCTCCCCCGGCACCGCCGGCCCCCGTCAGCGGCCAGGACGGAGGTGCCGACACGAGGACCGTCGCGATCCAGGTGATCGACGCTCCCGCCCGACGTCCGGCGCCCGCGCCGTCAGCGCCCCCCGCCATGGTCCCCGCGGACGCGATGGGCTCGACCATGACGATGGCGCCCATCGGCGCCCCGCCCGCCGCGGGACCGCCCCGGCCGGGCTCCGGGCCGCAGCCCGTCTACCCGCCGCAGCCCGGGATGGCGCCACCGCCCCCGCCGCCCGAGGCCAAGGGCCCGGCGTCGGGCGTGCTCGCCGCCCTCAAGGGGCTCGGCGGCCGGAAGGCGACGACGCCTGCCGCCGCCGGCCCGGAGTCCCATCAGGGTGCCAACGGCCCCGGCCCGCTGAGCATCGACGACGCGAACCGCCGACCGGGCGGATCCGTCCCCGTCGGCACCGTGGCGCCCGGACCCCAGGGGTCCGGCCAGCGCCCCGGCGGCTCGTCGCGGCAGAACGGCTCGCGGCCCCCGGGCGCCGGGCTCATGGTCGCCATCGGCATCGCCGGGCTCGCGCTGGGCGTGATCATCGGCGTGGTCGTCACGGCCGGCCAGCAGGCCGACGCGAACCAGGCCATCTCGGACGCCCAGAACATCAGGTCGCAGATGGACGAGGCGCGCGCCGAGATCGAGGCCGACCAGGCGCAGGTCGACAAGCGGCGCGACGAGGTGGCCGAGCGCGAGAAGGCGCTGGGCGACCGCGAGGCGCAGGTCAAGGAGCAGGAGGCCGCGCTCAAGCAGCAGCAGGAACAGCAGCAGCAGCAAGAGCAACAACAGCAGGAGCAGGAACAGCAGGAGAACGGGAACGGCAACGGAAACGGCAACGGGACCGTCTTCTACTGGAACTGTGACGCCGTCCGCGCCGCGGGCGCGGCGCCCCTGCCCAACACTGCGCCGGGCTACCTGCCGCACCTCGACCGGAACGGCAACGGCGTCGCCTGCGAGGACGGCGAGTAGGCCGAACCGCTCCATCGGAGCAGGACAAAAATGAGCGGGCCGAGGCAGATCCCCAGATTCTGCCTCGGCCCGCTCGGTTGTTCCCGGCCCACGCCATCTCCCCAGACGAGACGCGGACCGGGAAGTCTTAACCCCCGAAGAGTCCCTCCAGGAGTTCACCGAGACCGAGGGGATCCTCGTTCTCGGGAGCTTGGGTCGGCTCCTCGCTCGGAGCCGGGGTGGACGACACACCGCCGTCGGGCTGGACCTCGCCCGTCGCGGCGAGCTGCGACGCCTCGCTGATGTCGATCAGGCACAGCCGCCAGACGTCGGCGTCCACGCCCTTCGGGGCCTGCCAGAACGCCTTGCCGGTGAGGCCCGGCGGGGCGGTCCAGGGCGTGCCCGTGCGCTGCGCCACGCAGGCCTCCATCGCGGGCACCTCGTTCGCCTGCGGGTCCTCGACCAGCAGCGGGGCGAGCTCTGCGACGAGCGGCGAGGGCTCAGCGGCCTGCGGCGTCGCCACGGTCTTTCCCGCGACGTCGTGGATGACCGCGCACTCGGGCGACGTGCTGCGGCACCAGGACGCGCTCCAGGTGTCCTGGCTCGCGTAGACGAAACCGCGCGGCTCCGCCGTCGAGCGGTCGACCTGCAGCACGCGCATCCACACGCTGCCGTCGCCGAGCACGTCGAACGGCGTGACCGGGAGCGATGCGCCCGCCTGGGGCGCACCCTTCTCGGCACCGGCCCCCGACCCTGACCCCGGTGACGCGGACGCCCCCTGCGCGTCCGCGGCACCATCGGTCTGCGGGTCGTCGAAGACCAGGAACTGGTCTCCCTCCTCGGCACCCGAGGAGAAGCCGAACACGAGGGCAGGCCCGCCGTCGGACGGCAGGACCATCGCGTCGGACGTGACGCCGCGCCAGAGCAGGGTTCCACCGAGGTTCCCCGCGCGGAGGTTCTGCAGGGCGGTGTCGCCGCCCGCCAGGACCTCCAGGTCTGTGGCGCTGTGCCGGCCGTCGATCTTCGCCAGGGTCACGACCGCCAGGTAGCGGTCGCCCCCT
Source organism: Promicromonospora sp. NPDC059942 (assembly GCF_042731755.1). Taxonomy (NCBI): domain Bacteria; kingdom Bacillati; phylum Actinomycetota; class Actinomycetes; order Micrococcales; family Promicromonosporaceae; genus Promicromonospora; species Promicromonospora sp. NPDC059942. The sequence continues at coordinate 177,148 of NZ_JBHWLR010000007.1, read as the reverse complement.
CCGGCGGGAAGGCCGAGGTCGAGCACGGCGGTGTCCGCGTCGACGCGGTACGCCGCGGGCTGTGCCACCGAGCTGACCCCGGGCGCGAGCTCCGCGAGCTTCGTCACCGGGTCCGGCGTCGGCAGCGCGGTGGCCGACGGCGGCGCGGGGTCGACCTCGACCGTCGCCATCGGTTCCGCCGACTCGACGGGTGAGACCTCTACCGGGGCGCTGCTCCAGAGCCCCGGGATCCCCGGGAGCGCGCCCGCCACACCGGCGCCGGCCGTGGCCAGCACCAGCGTCGAGGCCAGCGAGACGCCGGCCCGGCGCACGGTGTGCTTGCGCCGGCTCGACCGCAGGACGCCGTCCAGGTCGAGCGTCGACGCGGGCACCGAGGCGTGCGCCGACTCGCGGAGCCGGGCGACGAAGTCGTCGTCGGGAGCGCCGTGGGAGAGGTTCATGTTCATCGCGTTCCGCCCAGCGAGTCGAGATCGAGGATCGCGCGCAGGTGGGCGAGGCCGCGCGAGGCCGTGGACTTCACGGTGCCGAGAGGAATGCCGAGCTCGGTCGAGACCTCGGACTCCGAGAGGTCCAGGAGATGGCGCAGCACCACGACGCGGCGCTGCTTGAGCGGGAGGCGCAGGAGGGCGCGCACGACGGTGTCGCGGTCGTCCACGGTGCGCGTGGGCATCCGGCTCGATGCGCGGGCCACGCGGACGTCGTCCTGCGGCAGCTCGTCGGGTCCGGTGAGCACCTCGCGCCGCGTACGGCGCCAGGCGTCGATGCGCAGGTTCGCCAGGACCCGGCGCGCGTACACCAGCGGGTCGCCCTGGCGGGCCTTGTGCCAGTGCCGGTAGCAGCGCTCGAAGGTCTGCTGCGTGAGCTCCTCCGCGCGGTGGGCGTCACCGCTGAGGAGGAAGGCCATCCGGTGCAGTGGATCCTTGGCCTCTCGCATGAACGCGGTGAACTCTTCGTTCTTCGAGGTCTGTGCGTTCCTGCGCGCGTGAGTGGCCCTCGGCCGGTCTGTACGCACGGGGAGCGAGGGTACGTCATCCGGGTCCGCCGACCCACCTCGAACCACCGTGAGCGGTCGGGTGGCGGGGACCGGTTCGGCCGAGCCCTTGCGAGGTCTGTCCTTGGTCCTGCCGAGGGTGCCGTTCGACGTGGCGGCGGGCCCGGGCTGCGGGTCGCGCTCGGTCGTGGCTGCCGGGTCGGTGTCTCCGTCGTCCGCGACCGGCACGATCGCGAGCTCCGCCGCCGACCTCGGCGTCGAGGTGGATGAGGAATCTGGGGTGTTCTGCTGGGTTGTCACGGTCTCCAGGTCGTCCGCAGAGCTGGAGTCGGCGCGCACGACGCGCAGGACCACGGGCTTGGGGGCCCGGGACTCTGGCGCTCGAACACGCGGACTCGTGACTGTCACGAACGGAACACGGCCGCACCGGGACGAAGGTTCCATTTTGGTTCAGAGAAATTTTCCGGGCCGTGCGTGGCCCCGGCCGCCGCGCCGTCCGCCACACGACGAAGCACGTGTCAGGCGCACAGGTCACGGGGGTGACCCGCACGTCTGACACGTGCTCGTCAGGGGTGGGTCAGCGGCGGAAGTCCAGCGTCCCCAGGAAGGTGTGGAGGTCCCGCAGGCCCTGCTCGCCGCCGTCGAACTCGACCACGAGGAACAGGTTCTCGCCCTGGTCCTCCTGGTGGATGTAGATGTCGACCCAGTAGTAGTCGGTCTCCCCGTCGACGTTGTGCGCGGTCGGGATCACCTCGGCGTAGTCGGCGCCCGGGACGTCGATCATCTTGGCCCCCGGCTGGTCGGACGGCGTCCACCAGAGGCCGCCGGGCTTGCCGCCCTGGACGTAGACCCGCTCGGGGACGTCCTTGTCCTCGGCGGCACGCGCCAACTCCTCGGCCGTGGCGTCGCTCCACCGCTTCAGCGTCTCCTGGTCGATGCCGGGTTCCACGTACATGACCTTCGGCCCGGTCCACTCCACGCCCGGAGAGAACTCGCCCTCCGTCTTCTCCGAGGTCCAGCCCTCCGGCACCGCGAACGTCAGGCCGTTGTGCTCGGTCCGGACCCAGTCGGCCGGGATCCCGCGCTCGATGGCGTCGAGCGCCGGCGCCGAGAACTCCGGCAGGTACCAGTCGGGCTCGCCCGCCTCCTTGAGCCAGAGGTTCCCGACGAAGTTCCGCAGCATCTCGTCACCCTCGGCGTTCGCCGTGAACCGGGTGTCGATGACCCAGCCCTCGTCGCCGCTGCGGATGGTGATGGTCGCGGGCCGCACCTTCCCCTCGCGGGCGTGCTGCTCGATGACCACCAGGTCGGCGCCCTCGATGTCGAGCGTCGTCGCGCCCGAGTCCTTCGCCGGCGCCTTCCAGCCCGCGACGTCGAACACGTTGCGGAGCTCGATCGTGGCGTCCATGTCGTCGATGGTGCCTGACTCGGACATGCCGAAGGCCCCCGGGAGGTCCGGGGCCAGCCAGCCGGCCACGCCGCCCGCGTTGACGTCGCCGACGGCGATCCAGCCGCCCGGCGGGACCTCGTACCAGAGCCCGCCGAGGATGTAGGGGGCGGCACCCGGTCCCTCGACCACGCCGCGCTCGACGCCCGCGAGCACGGGCAGCGTCCCGCCGCCGGTCTCCAGGTAGGTGGTGGGCACGTCGCTCGGTTCCGGCGTCGGCTCGGCCGTCGGCTCCGGCGACGGCGCGTCGGTGGACGGGGCCGACTCGCTGGTCGTCTTCACCGTGCCGGGCAGGGGCCCTTGCCGGTCGCCGTAGATCGCCCCGGCGACGCCGATACCGGCGCCCGTCAGCACCACCGCGGCGACGCCGGCCGTCACCGTGGTCACGACCCGGCGCCGGCGTACGGTCCGCACGGCCCGGGTCGCCATGGCCACCGCGTCGAGGCCCTCGGGCGGCTCGACCGTCGAGCTGGCGGCCCGCAGGTCGGCGAGCACCGCGGCGTCCTTCTTGGCGTGGATGTCGTGCACGTTCACGATCGGCTCCCTTCGCGACCGGGCACCACGAGGGTGCGGAGGCGCTCCAGGGCGCGTGAGGCGGTGGACTTGACCGTCCCGGTCGAGATGCCGAGCTCTGCGGCCGTCTCGGCCTCGGACCGGTCGAGCAGGTAGCGCAGCACCACCACCCGGCGCTGCTTGACGGAGAGCGCCAGGAGGGCGCGGACCAGGCGGTCACGGTCGGCCAGCCCGGCGTCCGACGCCGGGGCGCTCCGCTCGCGCAGGCCGAGCGACGGTTCGTCGGTGAGCACCTCGCGGCGGGTGCGACGCCACGTGTCGATACGGGCCGTCGCCAGCACGCGGCGCGCGTAGGCGAACGGGTCGCCGTCGCCCACCTTCTTCCACGCCTTGAACGTGCGCTCCAGGGCGAGCTGCACCAGGTCCTTCGCCCGGTGCTCGTCGCCGCTCAGCAGGTACGCGATGCGGTACAGCGCGGGGGTGTTCGCCTGCGCGAACGCCGTGAAGTCGGCGACCGGGTCGAGGCTGCTCCGGACGACGGGGATCTCGCCGGTGCCCTGCTCGGGTTCCAGGGTCACCGCCACCTCGCTCATCCGGTACACCACGGGGTGGTGTGGCCGGCGTGCCCCGGCGTGCGTTCACGGCGCCCTGCGCGCCGCATCGTGTGCGTCATGCACCTTAGACGCAGCCGGGGCCCGCCGAGGTTCCGTCCTTTCCGAACGGATCCGGGTCAGACGTACAGGTCACCCGGAGGTCCTGTACGTCTGACACGGGGTCAGAGCACGTGCGCCAGGAAGTCCTTGGTGCGCTGCTCCTGCGGGTCGTCCAGCACCTTGCCGGGCGGGCCCGACTCGACGATGACGCCGTCGTCCATGAACACGACGTGGTCGGCGACCTCCCGGGCGAACCCGATCTCGTGCGTCACCACGATCATCGTCATGCCGGACCGCGCCAGGTCCTGCATCACCGACAGCACCTCGCCCACGAGCTCGGGGTCGAGGGCCGACGTCGGCTCGTCGAACAGCATGAGCTCGGGGTCCATGGCGAGCGCCCGGGCGATGGCCACGCGCTGCTGCTGGCCGCCGGAGAGCTGCGCCGGGTAGTGGTCCATCCGGTCGGACAGCCCCACCCGGTCGATCAGCTCGACCGCGCGCTGCCGTGCCGCCTTCTTGGAGAGCCCCCGCACCTGGACGGGCGCCTCCATGATGTTCTCGAGCGCCGTCATGTGCGGGAACAGGTGGAACCGCTGGAACACCATGCCGATGCGCGAGCGCTGCTTCGCGACCACCTTGGGGTGGAGCCGGTGCAGCACGCCCTTGGCGTCCTCGCGGTAGCCCATGAGGTCGCCGCCCACGACGACGGAGCCGCCGGTGATCTCCTCCAGCTCGTTGATGCAGCGCAGGAGGGTGGACTTGCCGGAACCGGACGGCCCGAGGATCACGGTGACCTCACCGCGCGCGACGTCGAGGTCCACGCCCTTCAGCACGTGCACGGCGTCGTGCCCGTGACCGAAGACCTTGTGCACGGCGCGGACGGACACCATGTCCGTGGTGCTCGCCGGGACGGCCGTGGCGTCGGTGGGGGCGCTCATGGTGTCACGTCCTTGTTCACGTCGTCCTGCACGGTCCCGGCGGCGGCGATGGCGGCCTGCCTGCCACCGGCCGGGCCCTTGCCCCGGCCCCGGCGGCGGGTGGTCGTCCCGAACCCGCGCCCGTAGTACTGCTCCAGGTAGTGCTGGCCCACCATCAGGATCGAGGTGATGAGCAGGTACCAGAGCGCCGCGATGACCAGCAGCGGGATGGGCAGGAAGGTGCGGTTGCCGATCGCGCTGGTGGCGTAGGTCAGCTCGAACGTGAGCGGCACGGCGACCACCAGGGAGGTGGTCTTGAGCATCGAGATCGTCTCGTTGCCCGTCGGCGGCACGATCACGCGCATGGCCTGCGGCAGGACCACGCGGCGCATGATCTTGCCGTCCTTCATGCCCAGCGCCTTGGCGGCCTCGGTCTGCCCCGGGTCCACGGAGGTCAGGCCCGCGCGCACGATCTCCGCGAGGTAGGCCGACTCGTTGAACGCCAGGCCGAAGAGCGCCAGCCAGAACGCGGTGAGCACCTCGTCGGTACGGAAGGAGAAGAACTCCGGCCCGAAGGGGATGCCCAGCGACAGCCGCGGGTACAGCACGGCGAGCAGGCCCCAGAAGATGAGCTGCGTGTAGATCGGCGTGCCGCGGAAGAACCAGATCCAGGCCCAGCTCACCGAGCGCATGACCGGGTTGTCCGAGCGGCGCATCATCGCGAGCGCGACGGCGAGCACCACGGCGATCGCCATGGAACCGAACGTGAGCACCAGGGTCCACAGCACGCCGCGGATCACCACGATGTCCCGCAGGTAGAGCCAGACCACGTCCCAGCGGAAGTTCTCGTTCGTGATCAGGGCGTTGGCCGCCATGGCGGCCAGGATCAGCACGGCCACCGCTGCGACGAGGCGGCCGGGACGCGGCACGGGCCGCGCGTGGATGCGGTTGGGCACAGGGTCGCTGCCCGACGCGGAGGTCTGCGTCGTCACGTCACCCTTCCTTCCCTCTAAAAGTTGAGTGCACGGTACCCGTGGTCCGCGCCTGGCGCGGACCACGGGTGCCGTGCACCGGCGGACGGGTCACTCGGCGGGGTTGAGCTCCGCCTTGTCCACCACGGCGTCCGCGCTGCCCCAGCTCGCGAAGATCTCGCCGAGGGTGCCGTCGTCGATGAGCTTCTGCACCGCGGCCTGCACGGCCTCGGTCAGGTCCTTGTCGTCCTGGGCGACGACGATGCCGTACGGCGCCGCGTCCAGGACGTCGCCGATGGTCTCGATCTCGCCGGAGGTCTGCTCGACGGCGTAGGCGGTGATCGGCGAGTCGGCGTACATGGCCTGGAGCTTGCCGCCCACGAGGTTGGTCGTGACGTCGGCCTGCGACTCGTAGCGCACGACGTCGATCGGGTCCTCGCCGTCCTTCTCGCACTGCTCGGTGGCCGCGGTGAGCTCGTCGTCCTGGATGGTCGAGGTCTGCACGCCGATGGTGGTGCCGCACAGGGCCTCGGGGTCGAACTCGTCGGGGTTGCCCGCGGCGACGCCGTACTGCGAGCCGGCCGTGGCGTAGCTGATCATGTTCGCCTCGGCGGTGCGCTCGTCCGTGATGGTGAACGCCGAGATGCCCGCGTCGTACTTGGAGCCGATGGCCGGGATGATGCCGTCGAACGCGGCCGACTGGACCTCGACGTCCAGGCCGAGCACGGCCCCGACGGCGGTGATGGTGTCGATGTCGAAGCCGACCGGCGTCTTGCCGTCGACGTCGATGAACTCCGCGGGCGCGTACGCGGTGTCGGAACCCACGGTCAGGGTGCCCTTGTCCGCGATCTCCTTCGGGAGGAGCGCGGCGATCTCCTCGTCGACCTCGACGGACGACGGGTCGAACGACGCCTCGGCGCTGGCCTCGTCGGAGGCTCCGTCGGAGCCGGCGGGCTGCTGCGACGCGTCGGTGCATGCAGTCAGCACGAGGGTGGCGGCGGCAAGTGCGGCCGCGGCGGTCAGGGCGGGAAGCCTGCGCATCAGGGGTCTCCTGGTCGGGTTTTTTGATCGTCTCGCGAGGCCCCCGGCGACCCGACAGATCTCTGTCATCAGGGGAGCAGAGAACCCGACGGCGCACGTGGCGCCTCGACTCGAGTCTCACCCAACCGTGACTGGTCCCTGGCGTAAACCCGCAACTTAGAGACCATTGTCACACTGTGATGAAGGGCATGTTTCTGCTACATTTCGCCCAGCTCACAGCACCTGACCTGCGAAGACGCCCGTCCGACGCCGTTGGTGATCTTGACCGTCACGCGCCCGCGGCGCGGCTCACCGGCCGAGCAGCTCCGCCACGTAGCCGCCGCGGAACTTTCCGGCGGGGTCGAGGCGCGCGGCCAGCGCCGCGAAGTCGTCGAACCGCGGGTACAGGCCCGGGAGGTCGGAGACCGGGACGGTGAACAGCTTGCCCCAGTGCGGACGCGCGCCGAGCGGCAGCAGGGCCGCCTCCAACTCGGGCAGCGCGGCGCGCACGGCGGGCCAGTCCTGCTTCCACGTGAAGTGGAGCGCCAGGCTGTCCCCCGGCGCGGTGCTCAGCCACAGGTCGTCGCCCGCGACGGTGCGGATCTCGGACGTGAGCAGCAGCGGGCCCAGCCGGTCCCCGAGCGCACGCACGGCGCGGACGGCGTCAGGCCCCGCCGCACGCGGCAGCAGGTACTCCGACTGGAGCTCCTCGCCCAGGGACGGTGTGAAGTCCAGGCGGAAGTGCGGCAGCCGCTCGAACCACGGCCCGGGCACCCCGCCCTGCTCGGTGCAGGCCACGGCGGCGACGTCGGGCAGGGGGTGCATCGCCCGGGTGGCGGGCGCGGCGCCCAGGCCGGTCAGCAGGTCCGCCGCGGGGACGGGCCCGGACGCGCCGGCCTCGTCCACCCGGGACTTGCACCAGACCAGGCGGACGTCGGGCTCGAACCAGCTCGTGAAGACGCTGACGGAGTACGCGCTGCCCATGACGGCGTCGAGGTTCTCGGTCAGCGCGTCCCAGGGCAGGCCGGTGAAGACGTCCTGGCGCACGTCGAAGGCCGGCACGGTCGCGAGCTCCACCCGCGTGAGGACACCGAGGGCGCCGAGCGCCACCACGGACCCGGGGAAGTCGGCGTCGCCGGGGCGCAGGGTCAGCGTTTCCCCGGAGGCGGTCACGAGCTCCAGCCCGACGACGTCGCCGGCGAGCGAGCGCGTCCCGTCACCGGAGCCGTGGGTGCCCGTGGCGACCGCACCGGCGATCGAGATGTGCGGGAGGGAAGCCATGGCGGGGAGGGCACGGCCGCTCGCGTGCAGGTCGGCGACGACGTCGCCGTAGCGCAGGCCGGCGCGGACGGACGCCACGCCAGTGGCGGGGTCGACCTCGAGGGCCGGCCGGCCGTCGTCGAGCCGGTCGAGCTGGACGTGCACGCCGGTCGTGTCGGCGACGTCCGAGAACGAGTGGCGCGAGCCGAGGGCCCGGACGCGGGGCTCGCCGGCGACGATGCCGGCAAGCTCCGCGAGGGTCCGGGGGCGCTCGGTGCGCGCGGAGGAGTACGTGAGGTTCGCTGCCCAGTTCTTCACCGGACCAGGGTGCCACCCCCGCGTCCGATCGGACGCGGTCGTTCACATAGCGTTCGGTTCAGGACTCAGGCGCTCGCGCCGGCGTTGCGGACCACCGGGATCCGCTGGCTGATACCGACCATGTCCAGGACCTCCATCACGACCGACGACGGCTCGCGGAGCTGGACGGGCGAACCCGTCTCCTCGCCGAGCACGAACACCTGGAGGATGAAGGCGACCCCGGAGGAGTCGATGAACGTGACGTCCCGTGCGTCGACGATGACGGGGTCGGGATCGGGTCGTGCGGCGAGCATGGCCATGGCCTCGCTCGCGTTCTCGCGCAGCAGCGCGTCGATGTCACCCCAGAGGGTCAGCACCGTGCCCTCGTAGGTGTTCCGGCAGGCGATACCGGATCCCAGCCGTCCGGGAACCACGTCCTGCGCTGAGTCTGACGGGAGAGGGTCCATGGGGTCATTCGCTCCGTCCTGCATTGGTCGGGCCTCGACTTCGTTGACACTTGCTTCGGTACTACTGACGCGGACGTCAACTTGGACACTTCTTGGTGTTGTCTGACCGGTCCTTGCCCCAGCAGGGCAAGAATTACCTAGGGCGAGTGTTCACCCGACACCCGGCTTACGTCCACCCCCCAGGCGTTACGGTCACGTTGCACGGAGGAGAATTACCGTGCCTCCCGTGGTGCGGGCCCGTTCGGCACCGCCCGAGACGTGGCTCAGGCGGGGTCGGTCACGTCCGCGACCGTGGCGTCGAGCGCCGACGTGAGGTCGACGGCATCGACCGTGGCACCCACACCGTGGGCCCCTCCGCCGATCGACACGGGTCCCGGCTCTGCGAGCCGTGAGTCCGCGACGACGGGCCACCTGTGGAACGACCCGAACGGGGTGATGGTTCCCCGCTCATAGCCCGTGACCTCGAAAGCCACGTCCTTGCTCGGCATCGAGAGCCGCGAGACGCCGAGCAGCGCGCGCAGCTTGGGCCAGGAGATCTGCCGGTCGCCCGGGACGAGCACGAACAGGAAGTCGTCGTCGGCACGGCGCACGACGATCGTCTTGATCAGCTTCGCGGGATCCACCCCGCGCGCGGCCGCGGCCTCGGCGAGGCTCGCCACCTGGCCGTGCCGGGTGATCTCGAACGGGATGCCCGCCGCCTCGAGCGCGGTGACAGCACGTTCTTCGCTCATGAAATTTCCTATCCTGAAAACGCGAGTCTTCGTTGTCTCGCACTATGGTCAAGGTTCTATTGCGAGGCGCCTGCTCAGGCGTCGTACTCGGTGCGCTCCGTGCGCCAGTACTCAGCCCCGTCCCGCGTGCGCTGGACCAGGCCGTGGTCAACCATCGCACGACGGACGCCCGCGGGGTCGTAGGAGAGCTCCCGCAGCCGGTCCGTCAGCTCACGCTCGGTCACCGGCTCCAGGAGCGTGGGCAGCGCCTGGGCCGCCAGGTACCGCGTCACCGCGACCTTGTCCCGCCAGCGCCGCGGCATGGTCTCCAGCCGCCCAGAGCGCAGGAACCGCCGCGGATCGCCGGCCGTCCCCGCGCCCGGTGTCGCCCCCCGCTCCGCCGGCTCCGCCGCCATCCGTCAGCTCAGCTCCGGACGACGGGGGCGGCGGCTCGACCGGACCACGGTCGACTTCGACAGGGTCCCGAGCAGGCTGGACGACGTCGTGGTCGAGCCCGTGCCCTCCGGGTTCTCGTCCGGCACGGCGCACGGATCCTCCTCGGTGCCCTCGCCGGCGGCGGTGCCCTCCTCCGTCGTCGTCGCCTCGGAGCTCGGCGCGGCCGACTCGCCCGCGCCGGTCTCGGTCTCCGGGCACTCCTCGGACGGGTCGGGCGACGGCTCCTCCGACGGGTCCGGGGTGGGTTCCTCGGTCGGGTCATCCGACGGGTCCGGGGAGGGCTCATCGGTCGGGTCGTCCGACGGGTCCGGGGTCGGCTCCTCGGTCGGGTCCGGCTTCGGCGTGGGCTTCGTCGTCGGGCTCGTCGGCCTGGGCGTCGGCTCGTCCGGAGACGGCTTCGGGGTCGCCTTGGGCGGCTTCTGCGACGGCGGGTTGTCACTCGGGTCGTCGGACGGCTTGGTGGACGGCTTGTCCTTGCCGTCGCCCGGCTTCGGGTCGAGCGACGGCTTGTAGCGCGGGCTCGCGGAGTCGGAGGGGGTCCAGGTGCCGACGTCGGACGCGTCGATGGCGCGGTTCGGGATGGAGCCCGCCGCGAAGAACTCGAAGTGCCACGGCTCCGGCTTGGCGCCGCCGAGCTGCGCCCAGGACGGGTTGTCCCAGCCGTAGTCGGGGCCGTGCAGGCGCAGCCAGACGTACTCGGGGGAGCCACCGCCGGCGATCGGGTTGCCCAGGTCCACGGCGAGGCCCCAGCCGTGGTTCGACGTGCCCGGGATCGCCGCGAGGTGCGGCTTGGTGTGCGCCACCGCGACCTGGAGCTCGTAGGACCGGTAGGAGTCCGTGATCGGGATCGGGTAGCCGAACTCCCGCTCGAACTCGGCGTTCAGCGCCGTGAACCGTTCGGCGGCGTCGCAGCGCAGCATGTGGCCGGGCGCGAACTCCAGCGGGCACAGCACGTCGGCGGGGATGCGCCCGTTGGCGTAGCCCAGGGTGGATCCGCCGAACATGGTCACGACGTCGAGCAGGCTCTCCCGGAGCGACACGCCGCCGGCACGCTCGCCGACCCCCTCGACCTCCACCAGCGCGTTGGGCACCGACGGGTCCAGCATGTTCGCCAGCCGGACCGCGGCGATGACCACCTGGTCGTAGGTGACATAACCAGCCTGCGGGTCGGCGGTGTCGGGCTCGACCACGGAGGTGCGGTCGTTCGACACCTGGACGGCGGGCGGGGTGTCCTCGTCGGACGGCGTCCGGGTGCCGTCCTGGCCGGGGTCGCCGCTCCTTTCGGCGTCCTGGTCGGCGGTGCCGTTCTTGCCGGCGCCGTCCTGGTCCGCGCCGCCGGCGCCGTCGTCGGCGCCGTCCTCGTCGGAACCCGACGGCGGGACGTCGGCGTCCTGCGACCCGCGGGCGACCGGGGCGTCCTCGACGCGGAGGCCCTCGTTGTTCTCGCCGAAGGCGAGCTGCTGCATCTGGTAGGTCGTGTAGAGCATGCCGAGCTCGGCCGCGGCCTGGGCGACCGTCGGGCTGAAGTCCGGGCCCTGGTCACGCGCCTCCTGCTCGGCGCGCTCGAGGACCGCGACGATCTGGCTGAGGGTGACGCCCTCGGGGGCGGTCTCGGTCTCGCCGACGGTCACGCTCTGGAGCAGCCCGTAGAGCCGGATCGGCAGATCGCTGCCGTCGCGGGCGTCCTGCGCACCAGGGACGCTCGCCGCTGCCGTGACCAGCACGCCCGCTGCGAGGACGGTCGCGACCGCGCCGGTCCACGCGGTGCGGAGGTACTTGCGCAGTGCCGCACGGGGTATGTGCGGAACGAGCGTCTTCGCTGGGTTCACGCGTCTCCCCCTCGGTCGGTGCACTGCCTCGTCGTGCGCGGTGCATGCCGTTCGGATCCTTACACAGCAGTATCACGATCTGGTGAACTCAGGTGGGGTAATTATCGGCGCGCAGGTGAACCACCCTCTCGGAGGGAAGACGCTCTACGCGGACGCCGATGACGACCCACGATCGACAAGAGTAACGATTCGGGCGTACAACGCAATGAAGTCTTCCTGGTACATCTCCGGATGCTTCACACTGACCCGGGTCCGTACGGGCGCGCTGGCGCCCGCAACCGAGCGGCCGGAAGTGTGGCCGTGAAAGGAAGTCCCCCATGACCGAGACTCCCAACGCACCCGCAGTCGAGGGCACCGTCCAGGACCCGCAGGCGAACGTCCTCGCGATCGTCGGCTTCATCCTCGCGTTCGTCGCGCCCCCGATCGGGATCATCCTCTCGGCGATCGCCGTGTCGAAGGCCGGCAAGACGGGTATCGACAGCAAGCTCGCGAAGTGGGGTCTGGCCCTCTCGATCATCTTCACCGTGCTGTACCTGGTCTTCGTGGGACTGGGCGTCGTCGCGGCGCTCTCCCTGCCGGCCGGCGCGTAGGTGACCTGAGGTCGCGCGCCTCGGGCGCCCACGTGCGCGCCCGGCGGCACCGTCCACAGCACAGAGGCTGTCGCTCCTGCGGGGGCGGCGGCCTCTGCCGCTTCTGAGGCCTGATATCGGTCTATCCAAGACCATTGGGATACTCCACAATATGGCCTGACATTTCCGACTACCTGCAACCAGGGGAGCACTTCCACCATGACCACGCCCGACACCACGACCCCCGAGGCCACGACCGAAGAGAGCGCGGCCGCGGCTGCCCCGGAGGTCGTGGAGACCGAGCCTGCCGAGCCGGCGGCGACGTCCGAGGCGAAGGCAGAGTCCGCGGCCCCGGCCGCCGCGCCGGCCACCGAGGCGCCCGTCGCCGAGGCCGTCGTCGCCGAGACCGCCCCCGTAGCCCCCGCCGTCGAGGCTCCGGTCGCCACCACGACCGAGGTCGCCGCCCCGGCTGCCGTGACCGCCGTCGCCGCGACCGCGACCGCCGTCGTCGAGGAGGAGGAGGACCCGCAGACCACGGTCTTCAGCCTCGTCACCTTCTTCCTCGCGGCCCTGCCGATCATCGGCGTGATCCTGAACGCCATCGCGGTCGTCCGTGCCGGCAAGGAGGGCTTCGACCTGTGGCTCGCCCGCTGGGGCCTCGCGCTCGCCATCGTCGAGACCGTCGGTGCCCTGATCCTCGTCGGCATCGGCTACTACTTCGGCCTGCTCACCGCCGGCGCCGTCTGAGCTGCTCGCGGCCCCTCCGAGGTCCGCTCCCACCGAGCCCTTCCCCGCACGGTCTCTCCCCAGACGCCGTGCCGGGCCGGCCGGCGGGGGCGGACCTCGTGCCGTTCGCCGCCGCGCCAGACCCCGTAACCCACCAGACCGGGTGAAATTTCGCTAACCTACACATGGTGGTCATTTGGGTGTCATCGGGCGCCTCGACCATGAACGGGCCCAGGTCGGTCTCGAGGAAGGTCTGTCCCATGTCGCAGCTCGTCGTCCACCCGGACCCCCGTGGGTCTCGCGTCCGTCACCTGGTCGCGTCGGTCACGACCCTGGCGCTCGTCGCGCTCCTCGTGACGGTGCAGCCCCAGGCCGCGAGCGCCTACCCGCCCGGCCTCCCGTCCAAGGCGGTGGCGCAGTCGGAGCTCGACGCGCTGCCGGTGCGCGCCGAGAGCGCGTCCGCACCCTACGACCGCGCCCTCTTCCCGCACTGGGTCACCGTGAACGGGTGCACCACCCGCGAGACCGTCCTGAAGCGGGACGGCGACGGCGTGGTGGTGGGCAGCGACTGCTACCCGACGTCGGGCAGCTGGTACAGCGAGTACGACGGCCAGACCCGGACCGCGCCGGCCGACATCTCGATCGACCACGTCGTGGCGCTGGCCGAGGCCTGGTACTCGGGCGCGAGCACGTGGACGACGGCCCGGCGGCAGGACTTCGCGAACGACCTCACCGGGCCGCAGCTCATCGCGGTCACGGCCGAGGTGAACAGCTCGAAGAGCGACAAGGACCCCGCCGAGTGGGTCCCGCCGCTCGCGAGCAAGCGCTGCGCCTACTCGAAGATGTGGATCCACACGAAGTCGCGGTGGGGCCTGAGCGTGGACGCTGCCGAGAAGGCCGCGCTCCAGCCGCTGCTGAGCTCCTGCTCATACTGACCGCGCCGTCCGTGCTGACCGCGTCCCTGCTGGCCGCGCCGCCTCTGCTGCCCGGAGCCCACGTCACCGCGTGACCTGGGCGCCCGGCAGGTGGGCGAGGGCTCGGCGCAGCACCTCCTCGGCGTCCAGCACGGCCTGGTAGGCGTCCCGGCAGGCGGCGTACCCGGCGCACGCGGCGTCGACGACGGCGAGGGCCGACCGGGACAGCGCGTCGACCTCGTCGGGTCGGGCGCTCCCGCTGACCGAGGAGAGCCCTCCGGCCAGGTGCCGGGCGACACGCAGCCGCGCGACGCCGGTGGTGTGGAGCGTCCGGCCGGACTCCAGGGCCGCCGCGTACCCGTCGAAGGTGTCGGCCACGGCGTCGAGGCCGTGTGTCCCGGCGACCACGGCGGGGCGGCCGCGCAGGGCGGTGCCCATGGTCCGCAGGCCCGTCGCGGCGTCCCGGACGGCCCGCGCGCGGCCGCGGACCTCCGCGGGGCTCCCGCCGGGCAGGTGGCCGGCGGCCACCTCCCAGTCGGACGCCGCGGCGCGCAGGTCGCCGACCAGGATCTCGACGTACTCCGGGACGTCGAGGTGCTCGAAGCCCTGGCGCCGCCGGCTCAGCTCGTCGATCCGGCTCTCGCACAGGTCGACGAGGTCGCTGAGGCTCACGCCGGCCCTTCGGCGGAGGACGGCGCCTGGTCGGTCGTACGCACCGGGCGGACCGGCAGGGGGCGTGGCCCCGGGGGCTCGTCTCGGGCAGGGGTCTCGGCCGGTTCCTCGGTACCGGCTCCCGCCTCGGGCCGCGGGGGCGCGGGCTCGAGCCGCGCCGGCGCGGGCGGCCCCATCACCGACAGCACACGCTGGACCTTGGCGATCTCGCGGAGCGCGGCGGCCGGGTCGGACTCCTGGCCCACCGTGCGCAGCACGTCCCCGACGGCGGCACGGGTCGCCGCCGGCCCATGCACCACCGCCTCGCCGAGCGCGATGACGTCGGCGAGCCCGGCCAGCCGCACCGTGATGGCGACGCGCCGCGTCGTGGGCCAGCCGACTCCCGCGGCGTTCAACCGCTGGACCGAGCGGGCGATGGTCTCCGGGCTCATCGGATGCCCTCCGCCGTGCCGACATCGACCCTGCGCTGCTCAGCCATCCAGCTCCCTCTCCGGCGTCCCCGCATGTCACAGGGATTTTCGGCAGCCTAGGCGGCGGGCGACCGGGGCAACATGGGGAGCGATCCCCATCGTGACGACCGGGGACTGTTGACTGATCACGCAATTGCCGTGAGTCTGGTCGGGCCGCGGCCCGCGGGCCGCGTTCGCACTGCTCCACTCTCCATCGACGGACGAAGTACGAGCACAGGGAGAACCGATGACAACGCTGTCAGAGACGCCCTCGCACCGCCCGCACCGACGCATCAGGAGACACCCCGGCGCACGTCCCGGGCGACGGGCCGGCGGGCTCGCCGCGGCATTCGCCGCCGTAGGCCTGCTGGCGGTGCCGTTCGCCGCCGCTCCCCCGGCCCAGGCCGACGCCGCGGCGGCGTCCGCGGCCACGGCCGTGCCCGCGGCGCAAGCCGCCCCGACGGCTCTGGCCGTGATCTGCGACATCTACTGCGACGCCAGGGACCCCGGGTCCGCGACCGGCGACCGGGTGCCCGTGACCGCCACCATCCACGGTCGGACCCTCCGGCTGCACGTCTCGGACCCCGACGTCATGGGCTGGGGCTCGGTCGAGGGCGGCCAGCCGGGCGACGAGGTCTGGCTGGACCGCTCGTTCGACGGCGGAAAGACCTGGGCGTCCGGCAGCCGGCTCGGCGCCACGACCGTCCCGGGCGGCTCCACGGGCTGGCGCACGCAGATGTACAACGTCGACGACTGGAACAACACCGGCGTCGGCGCGCTGCGCGTCTGCGGCAAGGCGGGCGACCGGGCCGAGATCGCCTGCACGGCCTGGGCCCGCAACGACCGCAACGCGTGGAGCCGGTCGACGCAGGCCGCCACCGCGTTGATGATGCTCTGGGACCGGAACACGGGCCTGTTCGAGACCAACGGCTGGTGGACGGGCGCCAACGCGCTGACCGCCGTCGTCGACAACGCCCGGATCAGTGGGATGAACAGCTACCGGTACGCGATCGCGCAGACCTACGACAAGAACGTGAACGCGCGCGACGGCCAGTTCCGCAACGAGTACCTGGACGACACCGGCTGGTGGGGCCTCGCCTGGGTCGCCGCGTACGACCTGACCGGCGACAGCCGGTACCTGAGCACCGCCCGCGCCGACGCCGACCACATGCGCGCCTACTGGACCGACAAGTGCGGCGGCGGCGTGCAGTGGAACACCGGCATCGCCTACAAGAACGCCATCACCAACGAGCTGTACGTCCAGCTCAACGCGGCGCTGCACAACCGCATCCCGGGCGACACCACCTACCGCCAGCGAGCGGTGGAGGGGTGGGAGTGGTTCCGGGACAGCGGGATGATCAACTCGGGCCACCTGGTCAACGACGGGCTGAACGACTCGTGCGCCAACAACGGCCAGCCCACCTGGACGTACAACCAGGGCGTGATCCTCGGCGCCCTGGCCGAGCTGCACCGGGCCACCGGTGACGCGGCGCTGCTGGAGACCGCCCGGGACCTGGCCGACGCCTCGACCACGTCCTCGTACCTCAACCCCGGCGGGATCCTCCGCGAGGTGAACGAGGGCGACGACTGCAACAGCGACGGCGCCTCGTTCAAGGGCGCCTACGTGCGCGGCCTGGGCAAGCTCAACGCCTACCTGGCCGACCGACCGTACGGCGCCTACCTCGACCGGCAGGCCGACGCGGCGTACGGGAACGACCGCGACGCGCTCGGCATGTACGGCCCGCACTGGGCCGGGCCGCTCGTGCGGCCCGCGACGGGACACGGCTGCCAGCAGGGCGCGCTGGACCTGCTGAACGCGGCGGAGGCCGGCTAGAGCGGACCGCGCGGCAAATCATCTTGCCGTTCCTGGGAGAATGGGGGGTTGTGAGTACCGAGCCTTCCTCCTCCCCCGTGTCCGACGGCGATCGCGGTCGCCCGGGCGGAGGGCGGAACCGTCGGCGCGGCTCGGGCAGGCGGTCGGACAACCAGGGCCGCCGCCCGCGCCGCTCCGGGCCGCAGCGCGTCACCACCGCACAGCTCGAGGCGGCGGCCGCCAAGCGCGCCGCCGTCGAGATGCCGCCCATCACCTACCCGGCGCAGCTGCCCGTCTCGGCCCGGCGCGAGGACATCGCCGCGGCGATCCGGGACAACCAGGTCGTGATCGTCGCCGGCGAGACCGGCTCGGGCAAGACGACGCAGATCCCCAAGATCGCGCTGGAGCTGGGGCGCGGCCGGACGGGCCAGATCGGCCACACCCAGCCCCGCCGCCTGGCCGCGCGCACCGTCGCGGAGCGCATCGCCGAGGAGCTCGGCACCCAGCTCGGCGGCGTGGTCGGCTACCAGGTCCGGTTCACCGACCAGTCCAGCGACGAGACGCTGGTCAAGGTCATGACCGACGGCATCCTGCTCGCCCAGATCCAGCGCGACCCGCAGCTGCTCGCCTACGACACGATCATCATCGACGAGGCGCACGAGCGGTCCCTCAACATCGACTTCCTGCTCGGCTACCTGTCGCGGCTGCTGCCCCAGCGGCCCGACCTCAAGCTGATCATCACGTCGGCCACCATCGACTCCGAGCGGTTCGCCGGCCACTTCTCCCCCGCGGCCCTGGCCGGGCGGGGCGGCGCGCCCGAGTACGTCACCGACGTGCTGCCGGACCTCGCCCCGATAGTCGAGGTCTCCGGCCGCACGTTCCCGGTCGAGATCCGGTACCGGCCGCTCTCGCCGGACGAGGGCGAGACGGGTACGGACGGCGACCGGCCGGCGTCGTCGGGCCGCGACCAGGGCGGCCCGAAGAAGAAGGGCAAGGCGCGCGGCGACGAGGAGAAGGACCTGGTCACCGGCATCATCGATGCCTGCGACGAGCTGATGCGGGAGGGCAGCGGCGACATCCTCGTCTTCCTCTCCGGCGAGCGTGAGATCCACGACGCCGCCGACGGCCTCGCCGGCCACCTCAAGGAACGCGCCCGCGACCCGAAGCACCCGCAGCACGTCGAGATCCTGCCGCTGTATGCGCGGCTGTCGAGCGCGGAGCAGCACCGCGTCTTCCAGCAGCACGCCTCGCGGCGCATCGTGCTGGCCACGAACGTCGCCGAGACGTCGCTGACCGTCCCGGGCATCCACTACGTCGTGGACCCCGGCACCGCGCGCATCAGCCGCTACTCCAAGCAGACCAAGGTGCAGCGGCTGCCGATCGAGCCGGTGTCGCAGGCCTCCGCCAACCAGCGCAGCGGCCGCTCCGGCCGGGTGGCCGACGGCATCGCGATCCGCCTCTACTCGCAGGAGGACTTCGACGGGCGGCCCGAGTTCACCGAGCCCGAGATCCTGCGCACCTCGCTGGCGTCGGTGCTGCTGCAGATGATCTCGGTCGGCGTGGTCAGCACGCCCGACGACGTCGCCCGGTTCCCCTTCGTCGAACCGCCGGACACGCGCGCGATCCGCGACGGCGTGCAGCTCCTCACCGAGCTGGGCGCGCTGGAGGAGGTCGACGGCGTCACGCGGCTCACCGAGGTGGGCCGCACGCTCGCGCAGCTCCCGATGGACCCGCGCCTGGCGCGCATGGTCATCGAGGGCTCGAAGCACGGCGTCGCCCGCGAGGTCGCCATCGTGGCGGCCGCGCTGTCGATCCAGGACCCCCGCGAGCGCCCCGCCGAGCAGCGCGCGCAGGCCGACCAGCTGCACGCCCGGTTCGCCGACCCCCGCTCCGACTTCCTCACCTACCTCAACCTCTGGGAGTACGTGCGGGAGCAGCAGCACCTGCTGTCCAGCTCCGCGTTCCGGCGCCAGTGCAAGGCCGAGTACCTCAACTTTCTGCGCATCCGCGAGTGGCAGGACGTCGTGGCACAGCTCCGCGAGATGGCCAAGCCCCTGGGCATAGAGATGTCGTTCCAGCCGAAGCACCGGCGTCCCGCCGGCGCCGAGCGTCCGGTACCTGTGCAGGACGACGCCGAGCCCGAGCCGACGTCGTACCGGCAGACCTGGGACGACGACACGATCCACCGGTCGCTGCTGGCCGGGCTCCTGTCGCAGCTCGGCATGCAGGACACCGGGGAGGTCAAGGCCTCCGCCGTCGCGCACCTGCGCGGGGCCCAGCGCGAGATCGCGCTGAAGCGCGCGAAGAAGCAGGCCCGCAACGAGTACATCGGCGCCCGTGGGGCGCGGTTCGCGATCTTCCCCGGGTCGCCGCTGTCCAAGAAGCCGCCCGTGTGGATCATGGCGGGCGAGCTCGTGGAGACCAGCCGCCTGTGGGCGCGCGACGTCGCCCGGGTCCAGCCGGAGTGGGCCGAGGAGCTCGCCGGGCCGCTGGCGAAGCGCACCTACTCCGACCCGCACTGGTCCAGCAAGCAGGGCGCCGCGATGTGCACGGAGAAGGTGCTGCTGTACGGGGTGCCCATCGTGTCCGACCGCCGCGTGCTCTGGGCGAAGGTCGACCCCGAGGCGGCGCGCGAGATGTTCGTGCGGCACGCGCTCGTGCAGGGCGAGTGGACCACGCACCACCGGTTCTTCCACGACAACCGTGCGCTCCTGGAGGAGGCGGGCGAGCTCGAGGCCCGCTCCCGGCAGCGCGGCCTCGTCGCGGACGAGGACGACCTCTTCGCCTTCTACGACGAGCGCGTCCCCGACTCGGTCGTGTCCGCGGCGCACTTCGACCGCTGGTGGTCGCAGGCGCGCAAGGAGACGCCGGACCTGCTCACCTTCACCATGGAGCAGCTCGTCGGCGACGCCTCCGTGGACACCGCCCAGTTCCCCGAGACGTGGCCGCAGGGCGAGCTCTCCCTGCCGCTCACCTACCAGTTCCAGCCCGGGTCCGACGCCGACGGCGTCACCGTGCACATCCCCGTGGCAGTGCTCGCCCGCGTCGTGCCGGACGGGTTCGACTGGATGGTGCCGGGGCTCCTCGAGGAGCTGACGGTCGCCACCATCAAGTCGCTGCCCAAGACCGTGCGGCGCGAGCTGGTTCCGGCGCCCGACGTGGCGCGCGACGTCGTCGCCTGGCTGCGCGCCGAGGCCCCGGCCTGGGAGGACATCGCGCGGGCCGGCGACATGGCCGAGCCGTACACCGCGGCGTTCACCCGGGCGGTGCGCGCGCTGCGCGACGTCGTGGTGCCGGCCGAGGTGTGGGACGACGAGCGGGTCTCGCGGCTGCCGCGGCACCTCCGGGTCACGTTCCGGGTCGTCGAGGAGCGCGGGCGGGGGCGGTCGGCGTCCGCCGTGGTGCTGGACGAGTCGAAGGACCTGGTGCTGCTGCAGCGGAAGTTGGCTGGGCGTGCTGAAGCGGCTGTGCGTTCGGCTGTGAAGGGTGCTGTGGGGCGTGCTCTGGCTGAGGCTCGGGCTGCTGCTGTTGCTGGCGGTGCTGGTGCTGCTTCGGTCGGGGCGGGCGCGGAAGGCGAAGACCCCCGCGCGGACGCGTTCACGGGCCCCAGGGGGCCCTCCACTTCGGGAAGGGATACGTCCGCGCGGGGGTCTTCGTCTTCCGCGCCCTCCGTAGGGGCGTCGCCTTCTGTGGTGGGTGGACGCGGTCCCCGCGGTGGGGTGGGTAACGGGGGTGTTGGTGTTGACGGGCTTGCTGGTGGGAGTGTTGTCGGGGAGCAGAGTGGGCTGACTACCTGGCCTGGTGGGCTGCCCGACGGCGGGGTGTTGCCTGGGTCCGTGGCTACCGATGTGGGGGCCGGGGTCGTGGTGCGGGGGTTCCCGGCGCTCGTCGAGGAGGTCGCGCCCAAGGTGAAGGGGCAGGCGCGCAGTGTTGGCGTGGCCTTGCGGATCCTGGCCGACGAGAACGCTCAGGCCAGTGCGCACGCGGCCGGCGTGCGACGGCTGCTGGTGTCGGAGGCTGCGCTCGGGACCGGGCGGATCACGTCGCGGTGGACCGGGACGCAGTCGCTGACGCTCGCGGCGTCGCCGTACCCGAGCACCGAGGCACTCGTGGCGGACCTGCAGCTGGCGGCCGTCGTCTCGCTGACGTCGGCAACGGACGAGGCGCGGTACGACACGCCGCCGGGCGGGATCGACGCGGCAACCGTGCGGTCGGCGGCGGCTTACGGGGACGCGCTCGCGTTCGTGCGGAAGCACCTGGAGGACGAGGTGCACCGCGTCGTCGGGCACGTCGTCGCCGCGCTGTCGGCGAGCCGGACGCTCGAGGCGGAGGTCCGCGCGTCGGGCAGCCTCGCGCTGCTCAACACGCTGCAGGACCTCCGCGAGCACCGCGCGAGCCTGATCCACGACGGGTTCGTGTCGGCGACGCCGCCGCGGCGGCTGCCGCACCTGGCGCGCTACCTGCGGGCGGACTCGCACCGGCTGACGAAGGCGACGGAGAACCCGGCGCGCGACTCGGACCTCGCCTGGCGGATCGGCGACGTGACCGCCGCCTACGAGAAGGCGCAGGCCACGTACGCGGCGGGCGCCCCCGACGCCGCACGCGCCGCCGAGCTCGCCGAGGTGCGCTGGATGCTGGAGGAGCTGCGCGTCTCGCTGTTCGCGCAGCAGCTCGGCACGGACGGCCCGGTCAGCGAGAAGCGGATCCGGAAAGTGCTGGCGCCCGGCGGCTGGTAAGGCCGGCGCGACGGCGGAGGGGCGGGGTGCGGCTGTCCGCACCCCGCCCCTCCGTCGTCCAGCACTCAGCGCCTGTAGGCCGCCCGGCCGTAGCCGCTCATCAGCGGGCGCTCGCCCTTCTTGACGAGCACCACCTGCACGGCAGTGTTGCGGTACTTGTACGACTCGGTGCCGGCGCCCGCGCCGTTCTTCGCCCAGCCGAGCCAGCCGGTGCCGGCCACGTGGACGCGGTAGTAGATGTCGTACTGCTTGGCCATCTCGCCGGTGAGCCGCATCCGGTACGCGGACGTGCGGTCGGTCCGGTGGTACGTCCCCGCGACCTTGGTGTCGCCCACCCAGGACCGCCAGCCGTCGCCCTCGACCTTCGCCGACACCTGGACACCGCCCGAGTACCTCTGGCCGTTGACGTCGACGCGCACGGCGTTCAGGCGCTGCGATGTGCTGGTGAGCCCGGCGGTCGAGCCGCCGTGGACGACGGACTTCCAGCCCGCCGGCCGCAGGTAGGGCTGGACGGTGACCTGGTTCTGGGTCGCCTTGTCGTAGAAGGGCGCGTTCCCGGTGCCGGACGCCGTCGGTGCCTTGCCCTTGGGCAGCACCCGGATCTGGACGTCCTCGATGCCGTAGCCAAGTCCGGTGGTACCCGCCGCCTCGCCGTTCTTGGCCCAGCCGAGCCATCCGAACTTCGGCACGTACGCGCGGTACCAGACGTCGTAGAACGGAGCGTGCGGTCCTCCGGGCGTGATCCGGAAGGCCTCGAGACGGCGCTGCTCCCCAACGCTGCCGACGTAGTAGATACCGTTCTTGGACTTCGGACCGACCCATCCCCGATCCTGGACGTAACCCTCCGTCTCGAACCAGAAGACCGCCGGCATCTCGCTCTCGGCACTGGTCGGCGGCACGAGACCTGTCGTGTACGACTCCGACGACGGGAAGGCGACCAGAGCCTGCGCCGACCTTCCCATGCCCGCCCGGCCAGTGCTCTGGCCGTCACTGGCGGTGCAGTAGCAGTAGCTGCTCGACAACGAGGAGCCGACGGGGCTGAGGTCGTAGTTGACGTGCATCGTGTCGCGTGGCTTGACCGTGAACGGTGTCGAGGTGACCGAACGCGGGCTCATGGTGGGCCCCTGTGCCGTGATGCGGACGGAGATGCTGTGTCCGATGTCGGCCGGTGAGCTCAGATACTGCTTGCTCGTCGCGTTCTTGATGGCTGCACCGTTCCGGAGCCACTGATACGTGTAGGACGCCGGTGCCGGGCTGAAGCCCTGGGCCACTGCCTCGTAGGAGCTGCTGTAGCCGGGATCGGAGCTGGTTCCCGACGACCAGGTCGCCCGGACCGTGGCAGACCCACCGGTGAACGGGCACGATGCGACGCAGACCCGCAGCGTTGTCGTCACGGTCGGAGCGCCGGCGAACTGCTCGTACTCGACACGGAGATCGCGATGGCCGGGGCCGATCTGGCTCCGCCGCAACACCACGTCCTTGACGCGTGTGTCGAACGTCGTCCGACCGAGCTCAGTGGCACCGTCGTACAGCACTGCCTGCCCCGCCACCGCCACGAGATCGTCCGTGAGGGTGAGGCGGACCGTCACCAGGTCGTCGGCCGGGTCGGTGTCCGTGAGCTTCCGAGCGGTGACGGCAGGCGGGACCGCGTTGGCGTTGTCCGGGCGCGCGACGACGACCTCCTGGTTGGTCGCTACGCCGACGAGACCCGTCTCGTCGACCTCGGCCACCTTGATCACCTGCTTTCCCGCGGCTGTCGGGACGAACGGGATGACGGCGTGCTGCGTCGCGGGCACGGTGGTCCAGACCGCAGGCTCCGCGGTGACCTCCGCGGTGTAGCCGTACGCGAAGGCGACGGTGTCCGGGGACCGGGGTGCGACGACCGCGAACGCACCAGGCACGCCCACGCCTCCCCGGGCGCGCCAGGAGGTGTAGACGGTCTCGGCACCGAGTACCGGGACGATCGACAGCTGGGCGAGGGGACCGTGGCGGAACAGGAACGTGCACTCGACTGCCGGGCCGTTCGTACCGTCGTCGGCCAGCACGCTGACCCGCAGCGTGTTGACGGCGTTGTCGGTGAGGACGTCCGCACCGAGTGACCCGTCCACGACCTTGTCGTAGGTCTCGTACGTGAGGGTGGCGACGACGTCGTCGAGTGCGTCGAGGGCGACCACCATCACACGGCTGACCCCCGCATAGGGCTCGACGTCGAGTTCGGCGGTGAACGGCAGCAGGTCGGAGCCCTGGCGGTCGCGGACGACGGTTACCGGGTCCGCCCCGCAAGCCTGTCCGCCCACCGTGACGCCGGAGAGCGCCAGCAGGTCCGCCGCCGATGCGATGGCGGGGACAGCAGGAACCAGTACCGAGGACGCGACAAGCGCACCACCGGCGAAGGCCGCTGCGGCACGTACCGCCGCCCGCCGGAGCCTCATGGGAAAGACAGGAACAGCAACAACCACCACGGCCTCCGGTCGTCGATCGAGCGGGCCAAGACTAGGCGTCGCCGGAAGCCCGACCGGACCGTTTCGAGGAAAATCACCCGTGCCCGTTCTCAGGGACACCCGACCCTCGATCAGGGGCGATCTCCGGGGCAGCCCGGATGCCGCCGTCCCCGCGGCGCACGTACCGTCGAGAACATGAGCACACAGACCATCTACCGTCCCCGTCAGGGCCGCATGATCGGCGGCGTCTGCGCCGGCATCGCCCGCCGATTCGACTGGAACCCCACCGTGGTACGGGTCGTCGCCGTCGCCTCGGTCCTCATCCCGGGCCCGCAGTTCCTCGCCTACCTCATCTGCTGGGCCGTCATCCCGAACGAGCGCCAGGCAGCCTGACGCCGGGCGGGGTCAGAGCGGCTGCGGGCCGGGCAGCACCACGGCGATCCCGGCGTCGGCCGCCGCGTCCCGCAGGCCGACGTAGTCGGAGCACGTGACGGCCACCTGGCTGTCGTCGGGCAGCACGAACCACTGCTTCCCGTCGCGCATCTGCACACCGACACCGCTGATCAGCGCCTTCACGGGCACCTCCACCTCCAGGACGTCACCCACCAGAGGGAACAGGTGGGCACGGCCGTCCGAGAAGGTCAGGGTCGCGTCCCCCTGCGGCACAGCGGTGGTCATCAGTACGGGAGAGAGGTCCGGGACCTCGACCCGGACCACGAAGCCGCCGCCCGCCCGTCCGACGGGCTGCCGCCCCGACCGGTGCCACAGCACCAGGGCCCCGCAGACCAGCGCGACGAGCGCGAGGCCGCCCGCGAACGTGAGCGCCTTGCCGGGCTCGGTCAGCGCGGCGAGCACCGCCACCAGGCCGAAGATCCCGAAGCCGAGTGCGGCACCGAAGATGACGACCGTCCGCGCCCCTTTCTCGTCCGCGCGCAGGGCGCGCGGGCTCACGGGCGGACGACGGCGCGCGTCCCGCGGCCTCGTCGACCCACCGAGACCGTCCTCCCGAGCCGGCGCGTCCGAACCCACCACCCCGTGGAGCTGCTGCCAGCCCATCCAGCGGTGCCGCTCCTCCGTCTCCGCCCGGGCAAGGGCCGAGGAGAGGGAGATCCGCCGGAAGAAGCGGACGAACGCCCCGACCACAGGAGGCAGCAGCGCGAGCAGCCAGGCGACGATCAGCACGACGTACTGCCCGGGGCCCGGCTCCCACCAGAGCTGTCCCCCGGCGATCGCGACACCGACCGTCGCCATGAAGGGGACCACCACCAGCAGGTACAGGCGGGCAACCTCTCTCCTGCGCACCCGGTCGGTGAACGCGCCGCCGACCATCAGCGCGGCGAACGGACGGTCCTCGATCCAGACGTGCGACCGCGCCCGGTACGGATGAGCCATCTCCGGGTCCGTGTCGACGTCACGCTCCTCGCCCGGGGCGAGCGGACGCGCGGGCAGGGCCAGCACCCGGGGGTCGTCGATCGCCCACGACCAGGCCTTGCGCAGCACCCAGGCCCGGTTCCACCGGCGCCGGTACACGGCCCAGCCGGTCCAGACGACGGCGAGCAGGATCGCGCCCGCGAGCGCCGCCCACGGGGCGGGAGCCGCCACCGACAGCCCCGGCAGCGCCGAGGCGGCGAGCTGCACGAGGGGCAGCAGGCCGACGAGCTGGAGGAGCACCAGGAGGCCGCCGGCGCACAGGCGGGCCAGCGACAGGTCCACCTGCTCCGCACGCCAGAGGTACCCGCACGCGACGTCGTACCAGTCCCCGAAGGTACCGGCGGGCGGGACGTCGTCCGGGTGCGGCGGGAGACTGCGATCCGGCCCCTCCGGCCGCAGCGGGACCACGCCCCAGTAGGTCGTCCGGTCCTTCGCACCCAGGGGGCCGGCCCACGCCGGCGTCCGTTGGACGTACCCCAACGCTGACCTCCCCGGTGGACCGCCACGACCGGGTGCCAGCGTACGCGTGACGCGTTCTGCCACCCTCAGGCCCGGCGGAACTTCACCCCGACGATTCCCAGGGCCGGTTCAGGGACGGTCCGGGGGATCACCGGATACCCGGCGGCCCGGGCCCCACGTACCGTCGAAGACATGACCACACAGACACTTTCCCGTCCGCGCCAGGGGCGCATGATCGCCGGTGTCTGCGCCGGCATCGCCCGCCGTTTCGGCTGGGACCCGACGCTCGTCCGGGTCCTCGCCGTCGCCTCGATCTTCATCCCGGGGCCCCAGTTCCTCGCGTACATCGCGTTCTGGATCCTCATGCCGAACGAGGACTGACCCCGCTCCCGTCTCCCCCGACACGCCAGGCCCGGGTTTTTCACCCGGGCCTCTGGCGTGTCGTCGCACGTTTCTGCAAGGCTTGCAGCAAGATCCGGAAACGGCCGTGCAACGCCGCATGCGCCTCAGCCGGGACGACGCCGCAAGGAGCCGCCATGACGCGTCATCCGAACGTGCCCCGCCGCCTGCTAGCCACCCTGACGACGTTCGCCACCGCGCTCACGCTGGGCCTGGTCGCGAGCGCCGCCACACCCGCCGCCGAGCCGGCCCGGGCAGCGACCCCGGAGCACGGCGACGGGGACGTCATCCTGAACATGTTCCAGTGGACCTGGGACTCCGTCGCCGCGGAGTGCAGGGACGTCGTCGGGCCCGCCGGGTTCGGCTACGTGCAGGTCTCCCCGCCGATGGAGCACATCCGCGGCTCGCAGTGGTGGACGTCGTACCAGCCCGTGAGCTACAAGATCGAGTCCAAGCTGGGCACCCGCGCCGAGTTCGCGAGCATGGTCGCCGCGTGCGACGCCGCCGGGGTCGGCGTGATCGCGGACGCCGTCGTGAACCACATGGCGGGCGCCGGCCAGTCCGGCACCGGTGTGGCGGGCACGCAGTTCTCGGACGACAACTTCGCCGGGACGTACAGCGCGGCCGACTTCAACGACTGCCGCAGCAACATCGCGGACTACTCCGACCGCTACCAGGTGCAGAACTGCCGCCTGGTCTCGCTCCAGGACCTGCGCACCGGCTCCGACTACGTGCGCGGCCGGCTGGCCGCGTACTTCGACGACCTGGTGTCCCTCGGCGTCGACGGGTTCCGGATCGACGCCGCGAAGCACATCCCGGCGTCCGACCTCGCGGCGATCAAGGCCCGGATGGGCAACCCGAACGTGTTCTGGGTGCACGAGGTGATCGGCGGCGCCGGCGAGCCGATCCAGCCGTCGGAGTACCTGGGCAGCGGCGACTCGCACGAGTTCAACTACGCGCGCCAGCTCAAGTCCGACTTCGACGGGCAGATCAAGAACCTGCGGTTCATCGGCGACGGCAAGCTGCCGTACGACCGCGCGGGCGTGTTCGTGGACAACCACGACACGGAGCGCAACGGCGAGTCGATGAACTACAAGTGGGGCGCCAAGTACGTCCTGGCAAACACGTTCCTGCTGTCGTGGCCGTACGGCTCGCCGTCGGTCTACTCGGGCTACGAGTTCTCGAACAACGACGCCGGGGCGCCCGGCGCCACCGACACCACGGTCCCCGACGCGACCTGTGGTTCCGGGCGGTGGACCTGCACGCAGCGCTGGACGGAGATCCGCGGCATGGTCGGCTTCCACAACGAGGTGTCCGGCACCGAGGTCACCAACTGGTGGGACGACGGCGGCAACCTCGTCTCCTACGGCCGCGGCACCAAGGGCTACGTGGTGCTGAACAACACCGCGTCGGCCGTGCAGCGCTCGTTCCAGACCTCGCTCCCCGCCGGCACGTACTGCGACGTCGTCGCCGCATCGAACTGCTCGGTGAAGCGCACCGTGGACGGCAACGGCTGGTTCACCGCCTCGGTCCCGGCGTACGGCGCCCTGGCGATCCACGTGGGCGCGCGCGGCTGACCCGCACCCACACAACGACGATCGCTGAGTGCTGGGTATTCGCCCTTTTTGCTGTGCCAGAAGGACGAATGCCCAGCACTCAGCAATCGGGGCTCAGCGGAAGAACTTGCGGGCGCTGCCCAGGTCGAGGAACACCGTCTCGCCGGTCGCGTCCTGCACGCCGTCGTTGTCGGTGATCGCGTACACGCGGCCGTCCCCGCCGATCGTGAGGCCCTCGAGCTTCTCCTGCGTCCAGCCGTTGGTGGCCCGGAGCGCGGGCAGGACGTCGATCGCGAGCTTCTTGCGCAGCACCGGCACCGTCCCCGGCCGTGGGTCACGCTTCGGCAGGTCCACCGTGTACACGGCCTTGAGCTTCGCCGCGGGCCCGTTGAGCTTGTCGCGCTCGATCACGGCGAGGGTGTCGCGGTCCACGACGGTGATCTCGGACAGGCCCACCCAGTCGCCGTCGGCGGACGGATCGGACAGCTCGTAGCCGAACCAGGTCCACTCCCCCGTCCCGACGTCGTAGCGACCGATGCGGGCGTAGCCGCCCACACCGTCGTCGGTGGTCAGGCCCCGCTGGAGCGCGACGAACAGGTGCTCGCCGTCGCGGTCCACGGTGCCGGTCACGCCCTCGATGCCCCACTTGCCGAGGCCGGCGGCGACGTCGGCAGGCAGGCTGACGCGCTCCTGTACGCGGCCCGACGCCGAGACGCGCACCAGCGCGTTCTCCGGACCGGTCGCGCCCTCGACGCCGAGCCAGAACCCGCCCGACTTACCGCGGACCGACGGTCGTGCCCAGATGCCCTCGGCGTCCAGGCCCACCGGCTCGCCGTTCTCCGTGACGACGATCTCGCGGTCGATCGCGGCGGGGCCGTTCTTCGAACCGCGCGAGCCCGCGGTCGAGACGGAGAGGATCGACGTCGGCGACTTCGCGGCGTCGGTCACGGTCCACAGGCGGTCGCGCTCGGCCGGGTCGGCCGAGAGCGCGCCGAGGGCGGTCCAGCCGATCGGCTTCTTCGTGCCCGCCGCTGTCCTGGCGTCGGCCGAGACGATCGTCGGGAAGCCCGCGGCTGAGGAGTGAGCTTGCGAGCCCCGCAAAGCCGCGGCATCGAGCAGAGCCGGACCGGCCGCCCGGGCGTATCGCTGACCCTTGCCGAACAGCGAGACCGAGGCCCGGACGCCGTCCTCGGCCGCGTCCTCCTCGGAGGAGACGACGAGCAGGTTCCGCGACGGGACCGGCAGGATCCCCTCCGGGCCGTTCGTCGTGGCCAGCACCTGCACGAACCGCGGCTTCGCCGGGCGCGACACGTCGTACACGGCCACGAAGTTGGACCGCTCCGAGCCGACGAACGCGTAGCGGACGCCGTCGAGCGTCGCGACCGCAAGGCCCTCCATCTCCACGCCCTTCTTGCCGGCGCGGTCCTCGTTGTGCAGGCCGACGCGGACGGCGAGCTCCTCCACCGAGGACCCCGCGTCCCAGACGACGTCGCCGGTCGCGGCCTCGAAGACCGTCCAGCCGCGCGTGCCGCCCTTCCAGTCGCCCTCGTTCGCGGTGGCGACGTGCTCGTCGTCGATCCAGCCGATCGCGTCGGGCTCGCGCGGGGCCGCCTCGACGGAACCGGTCTGGTCGATCGCCCCGTCGTCCTCGGCGTCCACGCCCTCCAGCGCGACGGACCCCGCGGAGAACACGTTCTCCAGCTCGCCGGACTCGACGTCCAGCACGGCGACGCCGTTGTTCTCCTGCAGCGTCACCGCGACCCTGGTGTCGGACGGGTTGATCGAGACGTACTCGGGCTCCGGGTCCTGCGGGGTGTCCAGGCCCGCGGCCGCGAGCGCCGCCTCGTCGAGCGCGACCGGCCGGACCTGCCAGGCCGCGGGGTCGGTGCCCGGCAGGTCGACGAACTGCAGGAACCCGGCGGGAGCCTGCGGGAGGTCGCCCTCCTCGCCCTCGCCCGTGTCGGGCGGCGCGTCCTCGTCGCGCTGGTTCTCCATCGCGATGACGGCGTGGGCGCCGTCGTGCGTGACGGCGATCGAGTCGGGCTGGCCGCCCAGGTCGATCGAGCGCACCAGGGTGCGCGTCGCGAGGTCGACGACGTCGAGGCGGCCGGACGGCGCGGTGAACGACGTCGAGCTGTCGACGACGACGAGCACGTGGTCGCCGACGATCGCGACGGAGGTCGGCTCGTCGTGCTCCGAGCCGAGCTCGGCGAGCGACAGGGTGCCCAGCCCCCGCGGCTTCGCGGGGTCGCTGATGTCGACGAAGCCGATGCGGCGCGCGGCGGCGTCGGTGTGGACGAGGGTCCGGCCGTCCTCGCTGACCGCGGAGATCTCGGCGACCGTCGCGTCGGCCGGGTCCGTGCCCGCGGGGACGTTCTCGAAGACGGGGTAGGTGGCGAGGCGGTGGAACGTCTCGCGTGCGCTGGTCCCGCCGAACGATCCGGTCGATCCGGTCGGGACATGCTGGCCGGCGGCGAAGGCCGGGAACGTGCTCAGACCGAGCGCGAGAACCGCGCCGGAAGCGATGAAGGCCGCATGGCGGCGGTGAGGAGACACGCTCGGCACCGTCGCGCGATCTGGTGTCGGTGGGAGGACCGCGGGCTGGCCCCGGGGTGTCCCGCAGGTGAACTTCCGGTCGCCCGGGCCGGGTGGTACCCGACCCGCGCGGATAGGCTCGATGGCGTGACCGTCCTTGCCGAGCTACGTGCGCTGCTGCGCCTTCCCGGGTTCCGCAAGCTGTTCGCGGTGCGCCTCGTGTCCCAGGCCGGCGACGGCATGTTCCAGGTGGGGCTCGCGAACCTTCTGTTCTTCAGCCCGGAGTCGCAGGGGTCCGCCTCCGCGATCGCGGGCGCGTTCGCGGTGATGCTGGCGCCGTTCACGATCGTGGGCCCGTTCGCCGGGGTGTTCCTGGACCGGTGGCAGCGGCGTCAGGTCCTGGTGTTCGGCAACGCGGTGCGTGTGCTGATCACCGGAACGATGGCGGTGCTCATGCTCACCCAGGGCGTCACGCCGGCGATCTACGTGCTGGGCCTCGCCGCCCTGAGCGTCAACCGGTTCCTGCTCGCCGGCCTCTCTGCTGGCCTGCCGCGCGTGGTCCAGGGCGACCTGCTGCTCACGGCCAACGCCCTCACCCCGACACTCGGCGCGGGGGCGGCCTTCCTCGGAGGCGGCCTGAGCTTCGTGCTGAGCCTCGCGATGCCGTCCGGCCGGGTGCACGACGCCACCGCGCTGGCCTGCGCGTGCGTCGTCATGGGGTGCGCCTCGCTGCTGGGGCTGCGCATGTCGCGCACGCTGCTGGGTCCGGAGGAACCCGCCGCCGGCTCGATCCGCAACGAGCTGGCGCTGGTCGTCCGCGGTCTGGTGGACGGCGCCCGCTACCTCGCCGCACGCCGCACCCCCGGCCAGGCGCTGCTCGTCATGGCGCTGCACCGCTTCCTGTACGGGGTGGTGTTCATCGCGTCGATCCTGATGTCCCGCAACCTGCTGGCCGACCCCGACGACCCGACCGCCGGTCTCGCGACCTTCGCGACCGTGATCGCCGCGACCGGCATCGGTGGCGGGCTCGCGATCCTGCTCACCGCCGTGCTGGCCCGGCGCATGGCCCCGCAGTCCTGGATCGCCGTGATGCTCCTGGTCGCGGGCGTCTCGCAGCTCATCCTGGTGCCCGAACCGGGCTTCGCCACGGTGGTCACGGCCGCCGGGCTGCTGGGCCTCGCGGCGCAGGGCGCCAAGATCGCGGTCGACACGATCGTGCAGCGCGACTCCGAGGACGCCTATCGCGGCCGCGCGTTCGCCTTCTACGACGTGCTGTACAACGCCGCGTTCGTGGGAGCGGCGGCCCTCGCGGCCTTCCTGGTGCCGGACGCCGGCTGGTCGCCCGGCCTCTTCGTCGCCCTCTCCGTGGGGTACGTCGCGGCGGCGCTCCTGTTCGGGATGCGTGGCACTCGCACGGCGGCGCTGGTGCGGCAACCGGTAAGCGGGTGAATTTATGGATGAGGTCCGGTCTTTTGGGGCGAACATGCCTGTTTTGCCGGTCGAACGGTGCAAGGATTGAGACTAGTTACCTACAGGGACTGGAGGTTCTAGTTCATGTCCGACGCACCCGCCGTCACACCGACGCCAACCTGGGGAGAGGTTTTCCCCTGGTTTCGTGAGGTCATGGCCGAAGACGACGCCTGGTACGTCGGCAAGGTCGACAACAAGACCGATGTCGGCGTCACCCGCCTGGCCGACGCCGCGGTGACGCGGCTCAAGCCGCTCCCCGTCGGCCGGCTCTACCCCGCAGTGCGGCGGGTCGAGCGGCTCGACGACCTGACCTGGCCCAAGCACCGGCTGCTCAACGCACTGCACCGCGGCGGCTGCTTCACCGGGGACGACCTGTCGTACATGGTGATCGCCGAGATGCTCTCGTGGGAGTCGGTCGGCCCGATCATCGTCAAGCAGATCCTCGAGGTCGTGGCGCTGGAAGAGATTCGAGCCAGCTCCGCGAAGTAGTACACGTTCTATGTCTTGACGGTGGCCGGATCAGGGGTAACGGCCACCGCCAGGCGCCGGGCCGCGACGACGGCGCACGGTACGGCGGCCAGTGTCAGCACCCCCTGCAGGATCTGCACCCCGGCATAGCCGACGCCGAGCATCTCGAAGGAGCCGGCAGCGGCCAGGAGGCCGAGCACGGCGACCACCGCCGCCAGCAGCGCACCGATGCGCCGCGTCGTCGGCGCCGCCCAGCCGCACAGCACGGCGGCCGCGACGACGAGCAGGCCGATCGCGGTGCTCAGGAGCAGG
Organism: Promicromonospora sp. NPDC059942; assembly: GCF_042731755.1. NCBI lineage: Bacteria > Bacillati > Actinomycetota > Actinomycetes > Micrococcales > Promicromonosporaceae > Promicromonospora > Promicromonospora sp. NPDC059942. The sequence continues at coordinate 144,667 of NZ_JBHWLR010000007.1, read as the reverse complement.
GATCCGATCATCCCCGGCGGCAGACCGCCGAAGGACAGCATCGACACGACCGGGAGCAGCACGCTCGTCCACAGGGTGTGGATGACCGCCCCCACCAGGACGACGACCACGCCGGCGCGGCGAGCCGACCGCGGGTCGGGGACGAGCAGGGCGAGCAGCGCCCCCGTTCCGACGACGAGCAGCACGAAGATCTCCGCCAGGGTGCCCAGGAGCAGGTCGGGGCGGGCGCCGAGCACGAGCTGCACGACCGCCGTGCCGACCTGGAGCAGCAGGTGCACGCCGACCACGACCACGGCGCCGATCAGGAGCCGCCGGGCGCGGAGCGCCGCCGATCCCAGCGCCAGCAGGACCGTTCCGGCCGTCGCCGCGTTCTCCACGACGAAGACCGCGTTGTTCAGGGTGAACCCGAGGTCGAGCTCGGTGCCGGGGATCACCAGGCGCAGCGGCACGGCCGTCCACGCCCCTGCGGCGAGGGCGAGGATGCTGAGCGCGGCGGGCCGGCGGCCGGCGTCGGGCAACTGGTTCATGGGGACACCATCGCAGAGACCACCGACACTCGTGATGTGCGGCACGCTGTGGATAACTCGGCCTGACGGTCCGCACGCCGTGGAACCATGGACGGGTGCCCACGCCGATCCCCGCTCCTCGCGTCCTCCCCGCAGCCATCAGGCTGCTGGTGGGCAGCGGCGCGTTCCAGCGCGGCGAGGATTACCAGCAGCAAGGCCGGGTCATCTCGTGGGAATGGCTGCCGGACGACCTGCTGCTCATCTCCTGGGTGCGCGGCAGCGGCCGCAGCACGTATTCGTGCTCCATCGAGTTCAAGGCGGACCCGCCCGGCCCGCCGGTCGTCGTCGGCTCGGACTGCACCTGCCCGGTCCGGTCCGCCTGCAAGCACGTGGCGGCGACGCTCCTCGAGTCCGGGACGGACGGTCTGGCCTCGATGGTCCGGCCCGCCTCGTCGCTGAACCGGGCCCCGCAGGTGCCGGAGTGGAAGGCGGTCGTCCAGCAGCTCGTGCCCACGGCTCCGGCGACCCCGCCGGCCGGTCCGACGGCCGACACCGAGACGACGCTGGCGTTGCAGCTGCGGATCGACGGCTCCGCCGCCGCACACACCCTCTCCCTGTCGATGCGGCCGGTGCAGCGCAACGACCGCGGAGCCTGGGTCGGCGGCAACGCCTCGTGGAGCTATATCCGCAACGGCTTCCTCCGCGGCGTCGACCCCGCCGTCCGGGAGTGGTTCACCACGCTCGACGCCCTCCGCGCGACGAGCCCGCGCGGCTACGGGTACCTCAGCACGGGCGACTGGATCAGCCTGGACGACGTGCTGCCTCGCCCGTTCTGGCACCACCTCGCCGACGCCGCCGAGCTCGGGATCGAGCTCGTCGGCAAGTCGAGGCGCGAGTCGGTGCGCCTGGCCCACGAGGCGTCCGTCGCGCTGGACCTCTCGCTGCCCGACGGCGGCGCGCGCCTCGAGCGGACCGTCGCCTTCGACGGCGTGGTCACGGGCACGTCCTCGGTCGGCCCGCTCGGCCATCACGGCCTGTTCGCGGTGGAGGAGTCCTCCTCGGGCCGCACCATCACCCTCGGCCCGACCGCGGCGCTGCTCACCGACCAGGAGCGCGCCGCGGTCCACCTGGCCGACGTCGCGATCCCCGCCGACGCGGTCGACGAGTTCCTCGCGGACTACCTGCCGCTCCTGCGCCGTGAGGTGCGGGTCCGGGCGGACGCCGGCGTCGAGCTGCCGGAGCTTCCCCGTCCAGAGCTCGTCGTGTCCGTCGAGGCGGTCTCGGCGGCAGAGGTCCGGGTGACGTGGCGGTGGGCGTATCCGCCGTCAGACAAGGAGTACCCGCTGACCACGGCGCTGGAACCGGGCTCCGACCTGCGCGATCTCGCGGCAGAGGCCGCGACCCTCGGCCGGGCCGTCGCCGCGGTGCGCGAGGTGCCCGGCTTCGGCCACTTCCGGGTGGCGCCCGAGGTGTTCCGCGGGCTGCAGGCGATGGACTTCGCCACCACGGCGCTGCCCGCGCTCCGCGCCCTGCCGGACGTCCGGGTGGAGAGCGACGAGCTGCCCGAGTACCACGGCCTGGAGGCCGCACCCGTCGTCAGCATGCGCGCCACCGACAGCGGCGACATGGACTGGTTCGAGCTGGGTGTCACGGTCACGGTCAACGGGCGCGAGATCCCGTTCGGGTCGCTGTTCGACGCGCTGGCCCGCAACCAGAAGCGGTTCATGCTGACCGACGGCACCTGGCTGCGTACCGACCTGCCGGTGTTCGCGCAGCTCCGGGCCCTGATCGAGGAGGCGCAACGGCTCTCCGACCAGCCGGGCAAGCTGCGGATCAGCCGGTTCAACGCCGGCCTGTGGGCCGAGCTGGAGGACGTCGCCGACGTCGTCGAGCAGTCCGACCGGTGGCGGCGCTCGGTGAGCGACCTGGTCGCGCTGACCGCCGACGGCGTCGACGGGCCCGAGCCGCTGCCGCCACCCGTCGGCCTCAAGGCCGAGCTGCGGCCGTACCAGCAGCACGGTTTCGAGTGGCTCACCTTCCTGTGGCGGCACGGGCTCGGCGGGATCCTCGCCGACGACATGGGACTGGGCAAGACCATCCAGACCCTCGCCTTCGTCGCCCAGGCCCGCCAGGAGGGCGCCCGCCCGCCGTTCCTCGTGATCGCGCCGGCCTCGGTGGTGAGCAACTGGGCCGCCGAGGCCGCGCGCTTCACCCCGGACCTCAAGGTGGTGACACTCCCGACGACCGCGCGGAAGGCGGGCACCTCGGTGGCGGACGTCGCCGCGGGGGCCGACATCGTCGTGACGTCGTACGCGATCTTCCGGCTGGACTTCGACGCGTTCGCCGAGGTCGAATGGAGCGGCCTGATCCTTGACGAGGCGCAGTTCGCGAAGAACCACCAGACGCGCGCCAACGAGTCCGCGCGCCGCCTGCGGACGCCGTTCAAGCTGGCCATCACCGGCACGCCCATGGAGAACAACCTCATGGAGCTGTGGGCGATGCTCGCGATCGTCGCGCCGGGGCTCTACGGGTCGGCGATGAAGTTCCGGGAGGACTACGTCAAGCCGGTCGCGGGCGAGGGCGACTCCGGGCCGCTGCTGAACCGGCTCCGCCGTCGGATCAAGCCGCTCATGCTGCGCCGGACCAAGGGCCAGGTGGCGCCCGAGCTGCCCGAACGGCAGGAGCAGGTGCTCCGCGTCACCCTCGACCCCCGGCACCGCCGGATCTACGACACCCACCTGCAGCGCGAACGGTCCCGCCTGCTGGGTCTGCTGGACAGCTTCGACGAGAACCGGGTGGCGGTGTTCCGCGCGCTGACCACCCTGCGGCGCCTGGCGCTGGACGCCTCGCTGGTGGACCCGGAGTACGAGGGTGTCGGGTCGGCCAAGCTGGACCTGCTCGCGGAGCAGCTGGCGGAGGTCGCGGCAGAGGGGCACCGCGCGCTGGTGTTCTCCCAGTTCACGTCGTTCCTGACCAAGGCGGCCGAGCTGTGCCAGGAGCTAGGGATCCCGTACGAGTACCTGGACGGGTCCACGCGGCGGAGGCCGGAGGTGATCGGCCGGTTCAAGGAGGGTTCGGCACCGGTGTTCCTGATCAGCCTCAAGGCCGGGGGGTTCGGGCTCAACCTGACCGAGGCCGACTACGTCTATCTCCTCGACCCGTGGTGGAACCCGGCGACGGAAGCGCAGGCGATCGACCGGACGCACCGCATCGGGCAGACGCAGAACGTGATGGTGTTCCGGCTGGTGTCCGAGAACACGATCGAGGACAAGGTGATGGCGCTCAAGGAGCGCAAGGCCCGGCTGTTCGACGCGGTGCTGAGCGACGACGCGGGCGCGTTCGCGGGGGCGCTGGGAGCGGAGGACATCCGGGGGCTGCTGGAGGGCTGAGCCCTGGTGCCCTGTCCCGCTCCACGGCTCTGACCGGTACGTTTGCCCCCGTGACTCCCGTTGCCGACCTGATCGGGGCTGTCGCCAGCCTCCTGTGGCCCTTGCTCGTCATCGTCGTGCTGCTGGTGTTCGGCCGACAGCTCCTGTCGAAGCTGCGCAACTCCGACGACGTCACGCTGGAGATCGGCGGGCAGCGGCTCAACCTCAAGCAGGCGACGGACCAGCAGTCCGACATGATCACCGATCTGCAGCGCGAGGTGGCGCTGCTCAAGCGGCAGCTCGACGGCGTCGTGCCGAACACCGAGACCGGGGCCACCGGGCAGTCCCAGGGTGCGATCCCGCATCCCGACGAGACCGCCTGGATGTCGCAGGAACAGGAGCGACGGGTCACGGTCCCCGCGAGCCTCCCGATCCTCTGGGTCGACGACCACCCCGAGAACAACGCGATGGTCACGGAGTCGTGGCGGCGCGAGGGCGCCGAGGTCGACACCGCGCGCTCGACGGCCGAGGCGATGCGCCTTCTCGGGAGTCGGCGGTACGGGCTGGTGATCTCGGACATGGGCCGGCACGAGTCCGGCGTGGACGTACCCGACGCCGGACTCCGCTTTCTCGCCGAGGTCCGCGCGGCGGACGCTCACCTGCCGTTCGTTCTCTACGGGAACGTCGAGCCCGTCTCCGACGTGGCGCGAGCCGCGGGCGCGACCCTGGTGACGGGCTCGACGTTCGAGCTGGTCGACTTCGCGAGCAAGCTGGGAATGCTCCAGGGCGTCTGACGCCCGGCCGCTCGGTGTCAGCTCCCGGCCTTGGTGGCACGGTTCCGCGTCGACGCGAGCGCCCACGCGACAAGGACAGGCTGGCCGAGGAGCCGTAGCGCGCGCTTGCGATCCGTGTTCAGCCCGAACCCGTCTCGACGCCCCGCGTACTGCGCGATGTTCCCAGGGAAGACCGCGACGAAGAACGCGGCGACCAGCGCCCCCAAGCGCCGTCGGACCGGCTGCTTCCAGGTGGCCACCAGGGCGGTGCCGAGGCCGATCTCGACGATGCCGGACCCGACCACGACGGTGTCGGGATCGGCCGGGAACCAGCTGGGTACCTGGGCCTGGAACTCCTTGCGGGCCGTGGTCAGGTGGCTGATGCCGGCCGTGAGCAGTGCGGCGCCAAGAGCGACCTGGCCGATACCGCGGAGGACGGAGGAGGTGGATGCCATGGGGTCCATCCTGGACTCCACGCTGCGACCGGGCATCCCACACGGAGGATCCGACGCTTGACAGTTCATGCTGGTCACCACGGTGTGGTGCGACTGCGCCCCAGCGTGCTCATGGCTTCCCCCAGCCGATGAGATCTGGTGAGGTGTGCACATGGAATCTGCGTTCGAGAAGGCATTGCGCCCACGCATCATCTCCTGGGTTCAGGAGCGCGCCGAGGCGAACGGCGGCTTTCTCAATCGCGCCGAACTGCTCGACTTCCACATCGACGGCCAGAAGCTCCCGATCATCGACTACTCGCGAGGAATCCGAAATCCCGCGTCATTCGAGTCCACTCTGTCCATCGTCAGTGCCACCGACGGGCCCTACGACGACACCGAGTCCGAAGATGGTCTCCTCCACTATGCCTACCGCGAGGGAGACCCCTGGTCGGGCGACAATCGAAAGCTCCGCAACGCGATGGCCACGGGCGCTCCGCTGATCCTGTTCCGGAAGGAGGTGCCCAACATCTACACGCCCGTGGCGCCCGTCTACGTCGTCGAGGACTATCCGGAGGAGCGCACCTTCATCATCGCTCTCGACGAGTCCTTCAACTTTGTGCACGACGTACGACACATGCCGGAGCCTGAGCGAATCTACGCACTGCGACTCGCGAAGGAGCGGCTGCATCAGCCGGCCTTTCGCACGCGCGTCATCATCGCGTACGGCACGCAGTGCGCGATCTGCGAGTTGAAGTACGGATCGCTGCTCGACGCAGCGCACATCATCCCGGATTCACATGAGCGTGGAGTTCCCACGGTGAACAACGGCCTCGCGCTGTGCAAGATCCACCACGCTGCGTACGACCAGAACATGCTCGGTGTGACGCCGGACTACGAGGTGCGCATCTCCCGCGACATCCTGGAAAAGGTCGATGGACCGATGCTGAGGCACGGGTTGCAGGAGATGCACGGCCGGACCATCCAACTTCCGCAGCGCAGTGCCGACCGTCCGAGCGCCGAATTCCTGGCATGGCGATACGAGCAGTTCGGGGTCCGGACCTGATGAGTGGGTCGACCGCCTGAACCGGGCTAGCGAAGTCGAACCGTCAACGCACGAAGTAAAGCGTCTTGACCCGCACGTCCTTCGAGCTCGTCGCGACGAACCGAACCTTCACGGCCTTCACCGTGGCCGACGACGTGGTGAGCGTCGCCCACCTCGTGCCGCTCGTCGCCGAGTGAGCGTTGACCGTGCCCAGGTACTCCGATCCTGCGTAGACCTTCATCGACCCGTAGCTGGGCCCCGTCTGGACCTTCACCCGGACGGAACGCACGGCGACGGTCCTCGCGGTCGACGCCGGCCCCCTGTCGTAGACGGTGAACCCCCAGATTCCGTTGTTGGCGCCGTCGATGTGCCCCGTCCCGTTCATGAAGGGCGCGTTGACGCAGCGCCACGGTGACCAGGCGCTCACGTTCCCGACGCTGTCCTTGGCGCGCACCCTCGCGCACGCCTGATCGCCCGGATCGAGGAAGTTCTCCATGCTTCGGGCCGTCTTCCACGGGTAGGTCGACGGCGTGGACGGCAGCCCGCCGAACATGCCCGCCGTCCGCTCCTGGACCTGGTAGGCGGCGACGGCCTGGTCGTCCGACGCCGCGTACGTGAGTCGGGGGGTCCACTTGAGCAGGCCGCTCGGAATCGGTGCGAGCCAGCGCGTGGACATCTCCACCTTGGTGAACTTCGGTGCAGCGCCGTCGACGTAGGTGCAGCGCGAGCTCGACCACCCGGTGGTGTTTCCGGCGGTGTCCCGTGCGCGGACGGAAAAGCAGACGCGGTATGACTTCCCGGTGCCCACGGTGAACGAGCGCGCGGTGATCCCCGTGCCCGACGTCGGGTACACCCACGGGCCAATCTGCTTGCCGCCCTTGTCCTTGTGATAGCGGACGTCGAACGAGCCGATCCGCCCGTTGTCGGTCGCCGAATACTTGAACGTCACGGGCGTTGCCGTCGCCGTCGCTTTGATCCGCACGGGGAGCGCCGTGGTGGTGACGGTCGGACGGGTGCCGTCAATCGTCCCGCAGGTCTCCCCGCTCCAGGCGCTCTGGTTGCCCGCGTGATCGACGGCCCGACCGGACCAGCAGGTGGTGGATCCGACGGGATGCGTGACGGACGTCGATCCGGAGTCAATGCCGACGTAGCCGCCGAAGGAGCTCTGACCAGCGAGCTTCTGCCGATACCGAAGCTCCTCGGTCGCCACTCCGATCGGTTCGAAGGGTGATGTCCCCGCGTCTCTCGAGTCCACGAACACCGAGTAGTCGCGTCTGATCAGGACCGAACCGTCGACGCTCCGCGTTCCGGAGATGTCCGCGGGCGAGGACGGGGGCGCCGAATCGACGATCTCCGTTGCGAGGTCGGAGGACCAGCCGTCGAGATCCGCAGCACGGATGTCGCCGGCACCGTCGATGAAGGCCACGGTCGTTGCGTCGTCACCCAGGTCGAAGTCCGTCGTCGCGCCGAGCGTTCCGGTGCTCTCACCACCGATCCCGTTCAGCACGGGAACGACGGTCAGGTCACCGGTCACGGTGGACCGGCCGAGCGCGAAGGACTCCCCGGCGACGAACCCCCGCTGCAACGACCCGACGGGCGTGAGTGGGGTGTAGATTCCGCCGAGATCTGCTGCCCCGATGGCATCGTCCGGTCCACACGAGGCGAGCACCATCCGGGACCCGACACCAGCGAGAGCCGCGTCGCGCCCGACCGTGTACGGGCACGGGACCTCGAAGGCGACCACCCGCACCGTCGGGATGTCGAAGAACCGGACGCCGTTACTGCGCATGAATGCGACGTCGTCTCCCACGACGGCAAAACCTTCCCTGCCGTCCCCCGCTCCCTGCGCAGGCAGCGGCAGGTCCTGGTCGGTGGTCACGGTCTGTACTGCCACATAGGGACGGTCGTTGAGGTACGCGATGTACTGCGCGCCTCGCCCCAGCCGTGTCCCGCTCGGCACCGTCCGGCTTCCACCGCCGTCCCGCGTCCACACGAGAATCTCGATCTCACCCTGCCGCAGGTGCACGACGTCGTTCTCCGCCGCGATGAGCTCGCCCGCCAGCTCGACGCCGCCCCATGTGGAAGACCATCCGCCACCGTCCTGCTCGCGCCATAGCACTCGCGGGCCGGCCTCTCCCGTGACCTGCACGAAGACCACAGAGCCGGCCAGCGCCACGGCCTGCGCGGCGGCGGGCAGCTCTCCTGCGGCCGCCAACAGGGCGGACGGCACGGGCACTGCGTCCGACGTCGTGGACAACCTGCCCAGTTCCATGCTGCTCGGCGCGGGACTGGCTGCCGCCTGGTGTGCGGGCACCAGGCCCACCGCGAGCAGCGTCGTCGCGGCCAAGGAAGCCATCCAGACGGTCGCGCCACGCCCGAACGGGCGCGCAGGAACCTCGGCAGAAACCATTGGTGCGTGTCCTCCATTGGCCCGCCGGCTCAGGTCATGGGTGCGGCGTCACGAGGACTGTATCGGCGGCAATGGCCAGATCAGAGGGCAATAGTGCCGATGGTGGGGTGAACTCTCCGCCGCCCTGTATCGGGGAACGCAGAGATTCGATCGTCGGTGTTTCAGTTCCGGAGAAGCGCCTGGAGCTCGCCGATCCGGATCTGCGTGGTGTTGCTCTGCGCAGGAACATCAATCTGACCGGACTGATTGCCGCCCTGCCACTCAACGGACCAGTAGGCCGTACCGGTAAGGGTCAGTGTGCCTGGGCTGCTGTTGAGGTCCGCGCCAAATCCACACGTAGGCGACGGCTCCGCGCTGTTCCGACCGTCGTACGGCGTCCCTGGAGCATTAACTCCGTCGCAGGTAATAGTGCCAACCGTGTTGCCGTTCGCATCGACAAGCGTCCACTCGACACGGTTCAGCGTGCCGGTCGCACTCACAGTCAGACCGCCATCACTCGCGGTACGGGTGATAGGTCCAATCGTGTTCTCTGCGCGATTGGCAACCCATAGCCAGATGGGCAGACCTATCGCACCCACCACATCCTCCCGTGCAGATGCTGGCGGGGTGGAGCCTATCTGGCCCATCGTAAGCTGCATGCTGGTAACGGCACGGCGTGCGAGTTCTTCGACAGACGGGCCAACCGGAGCAGGGGGACCCGGGGCCCAGTCCAGCGACGCACCTGGGCATGGATCCGGTCCGCCAATGCAGTCGTAGGGACTGCACTCAAGGATTACGCCATCCGTGTGTTCTCCCCAGAGGTCCTTGTGCACATTTGGGTCATCAGTGGCAACACGGATATAGCAGTAACCATCCCAGACGCCAAACTCACTAGTACACGGGATCTCGTGTCCTTCTAACTCGCAGGTTCGGGGATTCTGATTGCCTCCACCATTGTCGTCTCCGCCACCGTCGCCTGGTTCGCCGCTGTCGTCATCGTCTTCGCAGATCGTCTTCACCGTGCCGTCTGGCAGCAGGACCTCTCGGCATTCTGCCGCTGCAAGTGGAGGCCTGACCAATATGACCGCGGTCAAGGCCACCATCACGAATAGCCCAATCCGCAATGTCCATGCAGCAGATCTGCGTCCGGTCAGCATGCGCGCTCCACTTGCCGCTCTTCGAGGTCGATTGCCCAGCCCCGATCGGCACCATGGTGCCGCATCTCATACTGAAGGTAATAGCGCGTAGGGACACCAGCCTGGCGCTCAATTTTCGCACCGTTCTCTTCGAACGTTTGGACGTCGGAAAAGTCGACACAAACTTCGAAATTCACCCGCTCGTAATCCGGCTCAGGTGCCTTATAGCCCGTGGGCCGAACCGACTCGATCCTCGCAACGCCTGTAGTGTACTGGCCCGCGTCCAGACTTTGGGCGTAGGCGACTCCCATCGAGTCTCGGATTTCGAAACTACCCCAGAACGGAACCAACTTACGTTCCCAGTCCTTGTAGCTGTTGTTCGCTACTTGGGCCGTCGTCTCGTAGTACTTTACGAGCCGCGCCTTCGCGTCTGCGATGTTCTTGGCCTTGACCTGCTCCGGCGTCGTCGGCGATGCGGACGGCTCTGGAGCCGGCGTCGCGGAAGGACTCGCGGAAGCCGACGCCGAGGGGGACGATGATCCCGGTCCGGGGATCGCGCCCTGGACTGTCTCCGGCTCGAACACACCCGATCGCACGACCGCGAATGCCGCCACCGCTATGACTGCGACCCCGATGAGGACGGCGATGGTGCGCTTGGGCGTGATGGCGGACGAGACCATCGGCGACTCCCTCAACTTCGGGCACAACTCAGTGAACACGGCCGGAACAAGGGTGCGCTACATCCGTCTTCCCGGCAAGGCGCCTCCGTGATAATTCACAACATCTCGCCAACACTGGGCAAGAACGAGCCACCAACTTGCCATGCCCCGACCTTGGCTGAGGTTGTCCTCGTGGCGATTCGTTGCGTATACGCAACTCAGGTGGCGAATGTTGCAATGCCTCTACAGGCTTGAGCCATGAACCTTCTGACTGCCCGAGCCGAGCCCATCCGCCGGACCGGTGAGCGATGAACATGTTCCGGCGCACCGAGTCCGGCCCCGAGGGGTTCGAGGACGTCATCGACGAGATCACCGAGTCAATCCGCCGCACCTTCACCGGCATCGTCGTCGACCATCTGGAGGATCTCCTCGCCCTGCCGGACCGCCACATGTGCGTGGTGGACCGGCACATGGAGCTGATGGAGGACGAGCGCGACTACTCCGTGGACCTGCTGCTATTCCATGTGACCCAGCTGCGTTACATAGCGATCCAAGTTCACGTCGGTCGCTTCAACCCTGTCCTGATCGGCCGCACCCGATACACGGTGTCGCTGGTGGACGACCTTGTACGCATCCCCGAGACGCACCGCCCCACGGTCGGGATCCTGCTCTGCACCGACGCGCCGGCCGACCAGATGGCAGGCCCGGTCGCCGTCACCCTGTACGACGAACTGCCCGACGTAGAACAGGCGGATCTGCCGCTCCCGCTCGAGCTCACCGCGCTCGTCGATCGCTGCCTCGACACCACGACCGCCAAGCACGCGATGTCGTGAGCGTCGAGAGCGCGGTCGGCGTCAGCCGCCGTAGAGGTCCTCCACCAGACGCGCCCTCGCCTCCAGGATCTCCAGGCTGCCCGACGACGACGCCGTGGTCGCCTCCCCCGGCACGCCGCGCCAGGTGGGCTCACCAGCCAGGCGGAACTGACCACTCCAGGTGGTGGTGAGCGAGATGGTCGCCGTGCCCTGTTTCGCATAGGCGTGCGCGATGGTGTGGGCGGGATAGGGGGCACCCGGGTCGGTGGTGCTCAGCGGAGCTGTGCCGTCGCCGAAGTCCCAGGAGTAGCTGCTCGGGACCGCACGGATATCCACGGGGATGCCGAACAGTTCGGTGCTGACGGTTCGGGGTTCCCGATCAGTGAAGGCGATGGTGTCGGCGTTGACGAGCGTCCAGCCGTCCGGCGGCTGCACGTTCACCTCCGACGGCGCGATCTGCATCTCCTGGAACGCTCGTGCCGCGGCGGCGGGAATGTCGACCTGACGACGCCGCTCGGCCAGGCATGACTCATCCTCGACCAGCGCGGCGTCCGACCACTCGCCCGACAGCTGACGCTGCTCGAACAGGGCGCCGACCGCTTGTTCGTCGTCCTCGCACTCGATGCCCTCATAGGCGAGCCGGTGGCCTTCGTCGCACGACTCTGCGAGCACGGTAGCCCCACCGAGGTCACGCAGGAAGCACAGCGCGGGAGTGACGCGCCACTGGCGGACGGGCGGCGCGAGCGACGGACGCCCGCGATCGCCTGCGGCCTCGATCGGAGCCCTCGCGGCTCCTATTGGTGTGATTGCTTCGACCGAGACCTGATCGTGTTCCGACGTTCCACTAAAGGTTGGTTGTTCATTGGCCTGAGGCACCGCAAAAACCATCGCGCTGGCCAGGAGTACCACACTGATCCCGCTCACGACTTCGGCCTCGGCGCGATCGCGACAACCACCCAATGACCATCCTTGCGACCAACCTCAACACGATGAGCAGACACCTGCGCCTCGGCAGACGAGACGACGGACCCATCGGCCGCTAGCGTCTCAGACAGCGCCTGGTGTACTTCTACGTCAAGCGGGTAGATGCCGGTCAGATCATCCTGCGCAAAGCGATCAAGAATCTTCACCTCCGTCGTTCCACCTTGGAAGAGTCGATCTTGATCCTGAATCCGTTCAGCATCTTTGATCGCCTGCTCGCAGAACCCGCAAGCCCGGTGCGACATCGCCTCGAACTCCTCCGTGTCCCCCGTGGCCATCACGTACGGGTAGAGCTCGATGAAGTACTCCGCCGCAGCCGCCGCCCCCTCCGCGTCCTTGCGCTTCATCGCCTCGGGACGCTCCGGCTTGGCCGGCAACGACGGGGAAGGGCTCGCGCTGGCCGCAGGCGTTGAAACGCCAGAAGGGGCCGAAGAAGCCTCAGGATCCGGCGGCGAGCCCGTGCACCCCGTCAGCGCCAATCCGGCCGTCACTATCAGCCCGGCCGCGCGCATCACCATGCCGCTCATCCCCGCACCCCGCCCCTCGGCCACGCCGTTGCGTATCCGCAACGGCCGGGAATGACGCTAGCCGGGGCCCCGGGATCCGGAAAGTGGGCCCTGTGGAAAACCTTGGGGACAGTGCGCATCACGGCCCACAGGAAGGGCGCCCCGTACCCCGACATTTATATTGATATCACCGCTAATAGGTGGCCAATATGAGTTTCAAGTAGCGGATCGCATTGTTCCTCTACAGGCTTGCCACCATGACATCTCATCGCGTCGACATCACCGCGCCGCGGCCAGCGAGCCCGGAATGAACAGGTACACCGTGGTCGCGTACCGCGACGACCAGCGTTGGACGCTGCGCGCGGTCGGCGTCCCCGGCGCCGTCAGCCAGGCGGTCTTCCTGGACGACGCCGAGGCCGCCCTCCGCACCCTGCTCGCCAGGCTCACCGGTGAGGACGCCGAGAGCTTCGCGATCGACCTCGCGCCGATCCCCGGCCCGGGCGGATTCGACTGAGCGCAACGAGACACGGACAGCAGACGTTGTCTGCTGTCCGTGTCTCCGCCCCTGCGGCAACGCCGGCCCGACGTCAGCCCCCGGTGCGCTCCCGACGCCGCTCCTGCTCGTCCACCTGCGCAAGCAGCTCCTCGGTGTCCGGCTCGGGCTCCATGGCGAGCTGCTCCAGGTGATCGCGCAGCCGGTCCACGAGCCGGCCCACCGCGTCCCGTCGTCCGGAGGCGATCTCCGCGCGGATCCCGTTGCGCCACGACCGCTCGTCCACCGGGTCGGCGAGCCGCCCCACCTGGGACGCGTGCCGCGCGGTCGCCACGTCGCCCTCCAGGAGCGCGCGACGGGCCACCTCGTGGGACACGTCCACCACACCCGACGAGATCGTGTGCATCAGCTGCTCGGCCCACACGTACTTGCGCAGCGGCACGCCCTCGAACGGCTTGCCCCGCACCATGTCCAGCGCGGCGAGCAGGTCCGACGTCGGCGTCTGCGTGAGGTCCGGGCCGACCAGGTCGCAGAACTTGTGCCAGTCCGTGGCGACCCCGCGCAGGCGGTAGCCGGCGGACTCGACGTCGGCCTGACCGCCGTCGTCCGCGGACCAGTAGCGCGGCAGGTACTCGAAGCCGCTCGGGTCGGTGCCCAGCCAGCGCCGCGCGCGCGACACGGCGGAACGCCGGGTCGCCAGGTTCGGCTCGCGCGAGGGCCACAGCGCCTTCGAGATGTCCGAACCGCGCGAACCCGGGTTGAACGCCAGGAACGCGATCAGCTCGGTCGCCTGCCGCTGGTGTGTGGAGGGCAGCTCCACACCCGTCGTCCTGGCGAGCTCGACGTTCCCCAGCACCCGCACGATCGGCGGCTCGACCACGAGCGGCTCCGGCGCCGGTTCGGCCGGCCCCGAGGTCTCGGCCGACCCACCCGTCCCGACGACGGGCGTCCCCAGCGGCGGGGTCGCCACGCTGACCGCGGCCCGCGCCCACGGCGAGAAGCTCTCGGGCAGCCTGCCGTGGGTCGCCGGGACCGCCGGTCCGGCCGCCGTCCCCGTGCCGTAGGCGGACGGCGCTAGCGCCGTCGCCTCGCCGACCGCCACGTCCGAATCCGCGGCACCAGCGCGGACAGCTTCCACAGGGATCTCCTCGAGCGTCGGTTCGGTGCGGTCGATCGAACGGCTCCACTCGGGGCCGGGCGCGGTCTCGGGCTCGGCCAGCAGGGCCAGGGCCTGTGCGTAGGTCTCGGCGTCGAGCTGTTGCGGGCGCACCGCGATGTAGGCCGGCATGAGGATGCCGCGGGTGGTGTCGCCGTTGGTCAGGTCGCCGGTCAGGTCGAGCACCCAGTCCCCCACCTCCGCGCTGGACGTCACGGCCGCGATCCCGACGCTCGGCACGCGCTCGACGAGACTCTCCAGCCTGGCCCGATCGGTCAGGCCGAGCCGTTCGCCGACGAGCAGGATCTCCGGCGTCCAGGCATCGGTCGCCAGCCCACGGCCGCGCGCCTCGGCCACGGAGGTCGCTCCGACCTGCGCCAGCGTACGGTCGACGTCGGCAGCGCGCGCCTCGAGCTCGCGCACGATCTCCGCGAGGCCCGCGACGTGCCGCACCCGGCCCGTGTCGACCACGCCCGGCAGGTCGCCGAGCGTGCCGACCACGGTGATCTGCAGGTCGTCCGCCCACAGGCTCGTGGCCAGCTCGACCGCGAGCGCCGCGAGGGTGGCCTGCGCGGCGGCGTCCGTGCCGCGGATGTCGAGGCACGCGAGGTTCTCGAGGTCGAGCATGAGGTGCGCGTCCTCGTCGTCGTGGCCGACGGTGACGAGGGCCGGGTAGGGCGCCTCGCCCTCCTCGGTTGCGGTGGCTCCCGCAGAACCGACCTGCGCGGCCGCCTCCGCGTCGCCCGCCGCGAGCTGCCAGATGAACCGGTCGGTCGTGCTCGCCCAGGGTTCGGGCAGGTCGGAGGCGCGGTCGAGGTAGAGCTCGACGAACTCACCGCTCCTCAGCCGCGCGATGCGCACCCCCGGCAGCGGCAGGCCACGCTCGCGGTGCCACGCCGCGAGGCTGCGCAGCGCGCGGTCCACCTGGTCACGTCCGAAGGGGTCCTCGACGCCGTGCAGGTCGCGCTCCAGCGCCCCCGCCGGCGTCTCCGGCCCGGGTACGACGACGGTCTCGCCGGGTTCGCGACCCTTGCGCACCCGGCGCCGCTTCACGGCGACCAGGGCGAGCAGCCCTGCGGCCAGCAGGCCGCCGACGCCGGCCGCGGTGCGCACACCCACTGACTCGTCGATGTCATCCACGAGGTCGGAGGCGACATCGCTCGCCGATTCCAGGAGTGACAGGTCGCTCGCGGCAGCGGTGGTGGCGCCCGCCACCGTCGTCCCCGCCGCCGCGGCGCCGCCGGACTCGGCGTCCGGCTCCGCAGGAGCACCGGCCTCCACCGGTGCCTCCGCCTCGACGGGCGGCGACGACTCGACGGCGACCTCGGGAACGGACTCCTCCGCGACGGGCTCGTCGCTCGCGATGTCCTCGGGCAGCACGTCGTCCGCACCCTGGGGCGAGTCGATGCCCACGCCCCCGACCGTGGTCGGCTCCACCTCGTCCTCCGGGACGAGCGGGGCGGGCTCCTCGATCACGCCCTCCAGCGCGTTGCCCGTCGCCGGCTGGTCCTCGGACGCCGGGTCGCCGTCCCAGGTCGTACCGTCCCCGGACGACGTCTCCTCCGCGGCCGGCTCGTCGGCGGCCGAGCCGTCGGTGGCCGGCTCGTCGCCCTGGTCCTGCGGAAGGAGCTCGTCGGCGATCAGCCCGCTGCCGGGGATGGACTCGTCGAGCGAGCGGCCCTGCGGCGCCGACTGGTCCGGCTCGAGGTTCGGATCGTTCTCGAGGTCCTCGGGCGTGACCTCGTCGTACTGGGGCCCCTCGGTCTCCTGCGGTGCGGGCGGGGCCTGCGGGACGAGGTTGCCCTCGGCGGTCTGCTCGGGCTTCGGTTCGGGCTTGTCACCGTCGGTGCCGGCGTCGCCCTTGCCCGCGTCGCCGTTGCCCGCGTCTTCCGTGGCGGCGTCCCGGCCGCCGATACCGGCCGTACCGGTCGCGACGTCGGCAGGGTCGGGCTGGTCGGCACCGTCCCGGCCCGCGTCGTCCCGCCGCTCGCCGGCTGCGCCGTCGGCCGGCGACCGCGGGGCGGCGTTCTGACCGGCACGGTTCGGCTCGTCGGCGGCCGGGGCCTCCCCGGCCGGC
This sequence comes from Promicromonospora sp. NPDC059942, assembly GCF_042731755.1. Classification (NCBI taxonomy): domain Bacteria; kingdom Bacillati; phylum Actinomycetota; class Actinomycetes; order Micrococcales; family Promicromonosporaceae; genus Promicromonospora; species Promicromonospora sp. NPDC059942. The sequence continues at coordinate 128,335 of NZ_JBHWLR010000007.1, read as the reverse complement.
TGCTCGCCGGCGGGTCGCTCGTCCGACGGCGTCTGCTCGTCCTGCACGACGTCGTTCCCCGCGCCGCCCGGCTCCTCGATGTCCTCGGGCTCGACCTCGACCGTGCCCTCGGGCGTCACCTCGGTGGAGGGCGTGGCCGGCTCGGGGGCGGGCTCTTTCGCGCCGGCACGCTGGCCGATCCTCGTGGCGCCGACCGCTTCCGACACGCCGCCGTCGGCCTGGGCCTCGTCGCCCGGGCCGTCGGCCTCCGGCGCGGACCCGGTCTCGCCCGGCGTCGCGGCATCCGACCCCGCGGCATCGTCCGCGGCGTCCGACCCGGCGTCCGACCCGGCCGGCTGCTCCGCACCCGCGTCCGCGGACTCCCCATCGGACGCCGACTCGTCGGTGTCGTCCGGTGTCGGCTGCGCGGCGCCGTCGCCGCGCGTGCCCTCGGCCGCCTCGTCCGGCGCGGCCTCCCCGGCGCCCGGGACGGTCACGGTCCAGCCCGGGTAGATGAGGTCGGGGTCGGTGAGCCGCTCCCCGCCCGGCTGGTCCGTGGCACGTGACGCCTCGAAGACCTCCGGGTACTTCGTGCCGTCGCCGAGCTCCTCCTCGGCGATGCCCCACAGGGTGTCGCCCGGCTCCACGACCACCTCGGCCGCGGCCTTCCCGGAGTTGGTCACGTCGACGGCGTCCCCGTCGTCCGCGCCCGCCTTCGAGGGACCGATCCCGACGGGATCGTCGCCGTCCGCGCCGGTGAGGACGACGTCGGCGCCTCCGGCGGCCTCCGCGGGCAGCCGCAGCACCCAGCCCGGCTCGATCCAGTTGCCGGCGTCGAGCGCGTTGCCGTCGGCCTGCGGCACGCCGTAGTTCAGGTCGGCGATCTGCTTGAACCGCGCGCCGTCGCCCAGGGTCTGCTCCGCGATCCGCCACAGCGAGTCGCCGGGCTGCACGGTGTAGGTGGGCGCCGGTGCCTCGTCCGCACCGGTCGACTTCTCCGTCGCTCCCGTGGCGACATCCGCCGGGACAACGGCCTCCGACGTGACCGGCGCCGTCACGACGGTCCCGGTCTCGGCGACCTCCACCGGCGTCGTCGCCGCCATGGCGGGCGACACGGACGGTGCAGCGACCAGCATCGTGATCACCGCACCCACGAGCACCGCCGCCGCGCGCTGCTGCGCGCCGAGCCCGCGCACGTGCGGCGACCGGCGTCCCCGCAGCGCCGCGACCACCTCGACCACCACCGCGATCGCGAAGGTCAGCCACGCGAGCCAGCCGACGATCTTGATCAGCCCGATCAGCACCGAACCGGTCACGTCGGGGCTGCTCAGGATCGAGATGATCTGGCCCACGCTGACCGGTCCGGTCCAGATCGGCCCGCCGAGCACCCACAGGCCCACCGGGATCCCGACGACGAGCGCGCACAGGAGCAGTGCCGCGCCCAGCCCCCTCAGCACACGCGCGCCGGTACCCCGCCGCGGTCCACCGGGCTCACCGGTCACCGCACGACCCTGGACTGTCGAGGTGCTCATCAGGATTCCTCCTGTCCTATGCCGCGGACCGCCCGCGCCTCGGCATCGGCCGTGACACGGAGCGAGCTGATTCCGATCAACGTCAGGAACGTCGTCTTGTAGGTGACCTGAGTGCCCACGGTGACGGTGGCGCCGTTCACGCCGGTCAGCCCGCCCTGCACTCCCAGCGCGCCGAGCGTGTCGGCGGCAGCCTGTGTCGCGCGCGCGGGATCCACCTCAGGGGGCAGTCCCATCTGCGCGCGGTCGATCCGGATCTGCTGTGCGGCGGCCCGGGCCGCCTGGTCCGCCGCGTACTCGGCCTCGTCCTCGGCGTGCAGTCGCCCGCCGCCGTCGACCACGAGACCGATCGCGATGATGAGCGCCGGCACCATGCCGGCCGCGAGGATGTTGATCTCGCCCCGCTCCCGCACCCGCCGCGCTCCCGCCGGCGTCGCCGCCGTCCGCCCACGCCGTACCCACATACGCCCAGCCCCCCTGGTCATGACCGCCCCCGATAGGCGTCGAGCACCGACGTCCCGGTCGCACTGATCGTCCGCGAACCGGGCGCGCCCGGCAGCCCGAGGTCGCGGAGCGGCACCACGCACTCCACCCGCACCGTGATGGTCCCGACCGTCCCCAGCGGCAGGTCGAACGCGTCCGTCGCCGGCCGGACCGACGTCGACGAGCACCTCACCCCGGAGTTCACCAGCGTCGACGTCGCCGTCGACGTCGCCTGCACCCCGGCCACGGCCGCCGTCCGGCTGATCGACGCCGCCCGCGCGGCCTCGTTCGCGGCCGACTGCACCACGCCCTCGGCCAGCACGATCCGGCCCGCCATGATGAGCAGCAGCCCGATCAGGAGCAGCACGGGAAAGATCACGGCGGTGTTGATCGCCACGTTGCCGCGCTCGTCCGAGCCCCCGCCGGACCCGCTCATCAGCCGTTCACCGCCGACGTGAACCGCTCCACGGGCCCCGTCGCCGACTGCTCCACCCGCAGCCCGCGGAAACCCGGCACGATCGACGGCGCCAGTCCGGTCACCGTCGCGGTGGCCATCTCCTCGCCACGCGTCACGGAGACCCGGACCGAGGCGAACGCATCGCCCCCGCGCGCGAGCCGCGAGGCGGCCTCCGCATATCCCGAGTCGACGCTGCCGCCCTCCACGCGCGCGGCCTGCACCGCACCGTTGGCCACGGACTGCGCCGTGTTCTGCGCGTGGAAGTAGAGCACCCCCTGCACCATCCCGAAGATGAGCATCAGCACGATCGGGTAGGTCAGGACGGTCTGCAGGGAGGCGGCACCGCGCTCGTTCATCCGCTACATCCCTAGAGCTGAGACATGTACTCGTCGACGAGGCCCTTGATCGCCGCACCCAGCGCGATGGCGATGCCGAGACCCACGACGGACAGCACGACCACCTCGATGGACTCCAGACCGGCGTCGTCGGGCTCGCCCGCACGACCGGCGGACAGCCGACGACGGAGCTCGGCCGAGCGCTCGGCGAAGCGGGCGTTGAGAGCGTCGACGCGACCGCGCGCCGCGGCCGCGCGCAACGACGCCCGCGCGGCGACTCGCGACGCCGCCGTCCGGCCCTGGCTCAGGTGCTGGTTCATGGTGACTCCTGGGGTGATGTCGACTTCAACAAATGGGTAAGAAGCGGCTCGTGTGACACCGCGACGCCGCCGGGGGGCGAGCCGGCTCAGGGTGCAGTCTGAAACATAGTGACCCCGATTGGAAAGATGAGCATCAAAAAGTACACAAATACGGTAAGTGTCCCAGGGACGGTCATCCGGACCGTCGCGTCGTGCGCGAGCTGCTGCTCGACGTCGAGCTGCGCGTCCCGCATCGCGGCCGCCTTGGACTGCAGCTGGTCGTGGATCGCCGAGCCCTGGGTACCCGCGAGCTCCACGATCGAGGCGACCTCGCCCAGCGCGTCCACCTCGACCTCCTCGCCCAGCTCGCGCAGCGCCACCCAGGGCGCCTGGCCCTCCCAGCGGCTGCGTTCGAGCGCCGCGGAGATCCGCCGGAACGGCCACGACTCCGCGACCTGCGCCGCGGCGAACGTCGCCTGGGTGGCGCCGGCCCCGGAGACCCGCTCGATCGCGAGCAGCTCGAGGTAGGTCGAGACGGCCCGCGCGAACTCCTGCCGGGCCCGCCTGGCCTTCGACCGCGCGTCGAGGTCGGGCAGGAACCACGCGCCGAGCGCGAGCACGACCGCCGCCCCGAACGGCACCGAGACCGGCATGCCGAGGTTGAGCAGCCCGACGCACAGCCCGAGGAAGGGCACCGCCACCAGCACGATCACGGTGCCGAGCGCCTTCTCGCCGTAGTGGTCGGTGGCGGTCTTGCCGATCAGGTCCAGGTCGGCCCGGGTCGGGCCGCCACGCCCGAGCAGGGAGAGCGGGAGCCGGCGCTGCGCCCACGCCCCGAACACCTGCGTGTACCGCTGGGTCGCGGTGAGCTCGGTGCCGTCGGACACCGTGATGGGCTCGACCTTGTCGTCGCCGCTCATCCGGTCGAGCGCGGACTGGAGCCGCGGGGTCGACGGGAGCAGCTCCCGCACCACGAGGAACAGGCCGAGTCCCGCGACCAGGCCGCTGCCGATTGCCCAGGGCCACATGTCAGACCTCCCGCTCGTGCGGCAGGAACCGCGGGATCGGCTGGCCGAGGCTGATCTTGCGCATCCACAGCAGGCAGACCACGTACGCGCAGAACAGCACCACGGCCACGACCTGGCCCAGCGGCGAGTCGTACCCGCTCAGGTACCCGGACATCGCCGTGGCGACCAGCACCACGAGGGTCACGATGGTCACCCAGCGCACCGTCGCCCGGCCGGTCGCGCGCTCGGTCTCGATCTCGCGCCGCGCCTTGGCCTGCGCCGACAGGGACTCGGCGAGCTGCCGGAGCGCGGGCGCCACGGCGCCGGTCCGGTTGTCCGACTCCAGGATCATGGCCGACGCGATCATGTCGGCCGAGTAGTCGTCCATCTCCTCCGCCCAGCGGTACAGGGCGGGCTTGATCGGCTGGCGTGCCTCCAGGCGCGCCACCAGGCGCGCGAGCGAGGGCCGTACGGACGGGGCGGCGCTGTGCAGCGTCGCGGCGATCCCCTGCTCCAGCCCGACGGCGCCGCCCGACAGCACGCCGATCAGCGACCGCACCCAGGCGGTCAGGTCGGTCAGCTTCTCCACCTCGTTGGACTGGGTGGTGGTGCGGAACAGCGACGGCAGACCCACGATCAGCACGGGCACGATGAGCACGAGCGACCACCAGCCGGTGACGATCCCGACCACCAGTCCCACGGCCGCGCCGATGCCCAGGATCTTGCGCTGCGGGTGGAGCGGCCCGCCCTTGGTCAGGCCCAGCAGGCGGAGCAGCCCGTGGAACGGTGGGGTGGTGCGCTTCGGTCTCGGCGTCGGCTCGTACCGCTGCGTGCCGACGACGACGAACCACACCCCGAGCCCCAGACCGAGGCCGGTCAGCACCGCGATCAGGGTGGTCATGCGGTCTCCCAGAGCCCGTCGCGGTAGTTCAGCAGGCTCGCGTCGAAACCCTCGGCCTCCAGGTCGGCGAGGAACGACGGCGTCACCTTGGGCACCGCGCGACCGCCCGGCCCCGGTTCGAACACGTCCGTGATCGCCACCGGGTTGCCGGCCTCGCCGCGCGTCACCTCGATCACCTCGGAGACGTAGCGGACCCGTCGCCCGTCGCCCTCGGAGTCGACCCGGAGGAAGACGATGAGGTCGATCGACTGCGCGACCTGCCGGTACGCGTACGTCTCCGAGAGCGTCGAGTCCTGCACGGCCATACCGACCAGGCGCTCGACGACGTCGCGCGCACCGTCGGCGTGCACCGTGGACAGCGAGCCGTTACCCATCTGCATGGCCTGGAACATGGACACGATCTCGGGCCCACGCACCTCGCCGACGATGACGCGGGAGATGTTGTGCCGCAGGGACTCGTACACGTTGACGTTCGTGTTGATCTCGCCCACGCGGCGGCCCGACGTGTTCATCTCGCCCGAGCCCTCGCGCGTGCGCAGCGCGACCACGCGCTTGTGCTTGTCGGGCTCGAGGTGCAGGTAGAGCTCGTAGTCGGTCTCGATCGTCGCGATCGACTCCCACGGGTCCAGCCCGGCGCAGAGCGCGCGCAGCAGCGTGGTCTTGCCGCTGCCCTGGCCCTGGCCGGACACCACGATCGACTTGCGCGCGCGCACCGCCGCCGTGAGGAACTCGACCAGCACGGCGTCGATGGTGTGGTTCTCGCGCAGCAGGTCCAGGTCGACCGACTGCAGGCGCTGCAGGCGGATGGTGACGCGCGGCCACGGGACCACCCAGCCGACGGCGGCCAGCCGCACGCGCCCGGGCAGATCCAGGTTGAGGAACGGGTTGGCCCGCGTGAACGACCGCTCGTTCGCCGGGTCGCGCGCCGCGAGGAACTGCAGGAAGTCGATGAGCTCCGCGTCGGAGTCCGCGATGGGCTCCGCGTACATGCGGTGCCCGTCGCCCATCAGCAGCAGCACGGGTGCGGTACCCGTGATCTCGATGTTCTCCACGTCGGGCGTGTCGATGAGCGGCTGCAGCCGGCCCAGGCGGAACAGCGCGTCGAACAGTGCACGCGTCACCTCGACCTGGTACTCGGTGGTCCAGTTGCGCTGGCCGCCCGACAGCAGGGCGTCGTTGTGGTCGCGCACCACCTGCTGGATCAGCTCCTGGCCCAGGGCCTCGCGCTGCTCCTCGTCCAGCTCGCGCGCCGCGAGCGCCGTCGTCAGCCGCGAGGACACCTCGCCGCGCAGGCTGTTGACCTGGCGCCAGAACTCGGAGTCGCGCAGCCGCGGGTTGCCGGGCTGGCCGTGGTACTCCCGTTCGGCCCGGGCCAGCGCCCCGACCCAGGGCGAGGTCCCGCCGCCCGACGACGGCGGTGTGCCTCCCGCGGGTCGTGCGGGCCCGGGGCCCCCGGGGTCGACGATGCGGGTCCCGCCGTTGCCCGGCTCCGCGGCCGGCGGGGTCCAGGTGTTCTGCACGGCGGCAGGGCGTCGGCCCGGCATGGTCTCCGCATCGGTGGCAGGGGCACGACGCGGGAGGGCCGGGGCCCGGTCGTCCGCGTCGTGGAAGATCGGCAGGGAGGAGAGGTCGGGGAACTCGGGTGTGCTCACGCGTCACCCCTTCCGTCGCCCTGCCACGGTGCGGCGCCCTGCACGCTCCATGACGCGGAGCGGGCGCTCGTGCCGGACTGCTCGGGCGGACGTCGCGGGCCGGTCCCCCGGCCGGCCTCGCGCGGCCCGGTGGAGAACCGGGCGCGCCGCTTCTCGGTCCGGTCCTGGAGGCGGGAGATGACCGGGGCGGCAGAACGGACGAGCGGGGACGTCGAGTACCGCCGTCCGGCGGGCGAGCCCACCGACAGCACTTCGGCGTTCACCGGGTCCCAGGCGAGCGAGCCGACGGTGCCCAGGCCGAGCGTCCGCGCGATCTCGTTCGCGTCATAGGGCCGGCCGGGACCGATGGTCAGGGCCGTGAGGTTGGTGAGGTCGCGCGCCGCGGCGTCGACGACGGACGTGCGGGACTTGACGAGCTCGCGCGTCACCGCGATATCGGGCAGGCGCGACCCGGTGGTGATCAGCACCTGGTCCGCGAGACGGACGATCGGCTCGCGGTCCTCACGCACGGCACCGCCGGTGCCGAGCCGGCCGAGGTCGACCAGCACGTCGATGCCCCCGCGCTCCAGCGCCACGAGCTGGTTGGCCAGCGGCCCCCAGAGGTTCGCGACGGCGGGTGCGGTGTGCGGGCTGACGATGCCGGGGAGCAGCTTCTTGTCCGGATCGTTTCGAACGAGGGGAATCGTCTGCTCCCAGAACGCTGCCTCGAGATCTCCGTGGGAGTGCGCGATCGCGAGGGGCTGCAGGCCACGGTCGTGCGGGAGCTGGCCGCGGAAGTAGCCGGCCAGGATCGACGACCCGGCGAGGTCGGCCTCGACGAGCAGCACCGGGCGGGGCCACTGGAGCGCCAGCACGAGGGCCGCCGTCGTCGTGCCCGGCGAACCCTTCGCGTTGGCCAGGGCGATGAGAGCCACCGGATCACCCGGCCCCGACGGCGTCGATGACGATGGCGACCCGGCCCGTCGCGGCGCGGGCCGCGAGAGCCGCCGCGTTGCCTGAGGCCACCTGCACGTCGACGACGGTCTGGTCGCCGAGTGCGGCGTCGCCCGAGACCCCGATCACCGTGGCGGCGATGGCGAACGGCGCTTCCACCGGCGGCTCGCCGCCGGTCGCGGGCGTCTCGACGACGCGCACGGAGTCGCCGGCGTGCAGCTGGCTGGTCGGCATCTGGCTGGGCGTCAGCGCGATGCCCACGATGGACTGGCCCGACGGGGGCGCGAGCTCGTCCGTGAAGCTCGTGGACGTCAGGAGCTGCCCCGGCTTGAGGTCGGCCGTCGCGATCTTGTCCACGACCTGGTCGAACTTGTCGGCCGAGACCGCGTCGAGCGAGGTCGGCCCCGTGGGCAGCTCGGCTGTCACGATGTCGCCCGCCGTGATGGCGGCGCCGCGCGGGATGTCCGTGTTCACGGCCAGGACCTGGTACGTCTTGCCGAGTGTGGTCGCCAGGTAGAGACTCGCCAGCACGCTCAGTGCCACGAGCGCGAGACCCAGGGCGATGAGGGCGGGCCGGCGTCGGGCGCGCGTGGGTTTGAGCGGCCCGGGGGGTGCGGGTCGCTGGGGTCTTGTCGCGGACCGGGCCTGCTGTTCCTGGTTCGCGACCTTCGTGCCACTGCTCACCGTGCCGTCTCCTCCGAGCCCATCGACAAAGTCCGCCAGGGGTCTTCCCGGAGCGGAACCCGTCGAGGATCCCATGCCTGCGCCTGTCTCCACCGTGCTCCCGCCCGTGCTGTCGAGGGCTCCTGCGGTGTCACACGCGTGTCACCGCAGGTAATCCTCATCCAGACGGGCGGACCCGGCAGGTTGAACGCTAATCAGCGTTCCGGGTGCTCGCTAGGTCAAGGAGACTTCAAAAGTGTGGAGATGGCTTGAATATTGAGTGACCCTCAGACAATCCTTCGATGGCACGTCAGAACCACAGTTGTGGCATTGACTCTGCAGGTCAGGCATGAGATAGCGAGTCTCTGCCAGTGTCGAGGACAGAACGAGAGGGCCCCGCTGGCGGTGGGACCCTCTCGCGATGAGGCGAACTTCGGACGACTTCAGGGCATCACGCACCCCCCAGTGCTCAGCCCGTCGGCCGTCGTCGTCCCTCACCATCCCGTTCGCCCGGTTGTCCCCCAGACAGACCACCGGACTGAACGGCTTCCGCCAGCCGTCGCACTGCGCGACTCGCCCGCTGGCGCAAGGCTGCGTGCGAGATGCCCAGCTCGTGGGCCACCCGCCGCTGATAGTTCCCGCGACCCGAGCCGAGCTCGGCGTACTCCGGGAGATCGGGGTCCGGCGCGTAGAGCCGCGCCAGAAGTGCTGACTCGTCCCGCGTGAGGACGTCCTTGTCCAGCCCCCACGCGATGACGTCGAGGACCTCGCCCGTCGGGCCCAGGGACAGGCTCGCGAGCGAGTAGACCGCGTCGGGGCCGGGCTCGGGCACGGTCGGCCGCTCGAGGACGGTCAGCATGTCCGTGTCGGTGGGGATCTCCGCCACCTGGGGACCGCGGCTCGCCCGGCCGCCCCGGGCGTGCGGGGCCTGGTCACCGACGACGCGCGTCAGGGTGTGCCCCTGCAGCCGCATCGCGACCCGGCTGCTGCGCTCGAGGTCGTAGTGGGTGATCGCGTCCCACATCGCGGCGGCGGCCTCCTGCTCGAGGTCCTGCACGTCCGGGTAGTGCCGGCGCGACCGGCGCACGATGGTGCGGACCGCGGGCAGCATGCACTGCAGCACCGCGCGCCCTGCGGCGAAGCTGCCGCTCGCGTGCTCGACGATGAGCGCGTACAGCACCTCGTCCGCCTCGTCGGGCGCGAGCCGCACGGGCTCGCCCCGCCGCAGTCCCGCGAGCCGGGGGAAGCGTGCGACGAAGCGGTCGATCTCGGTGGCGAACGATCGCGTACGGACCAGGTCTGCCCAGTCGTGGTCAAGCTCTCGCATCAGCGTTCCTGATGCCGGCGCCGGTGTACGTGCAGGCATGGCGGTTCCCCCCTCCGTCTGCCCCGAGTCCATCGGGAAGGTGTTGCCCGCCACTGTTGCCCGCTCCCTCCGAGTCCCTGTGACCTGCGTCACACTCGGCCAAAACCCCTGCTCGACCGATGTCACACGAACACATCACCAGCCATTTGTGCTGAGCAGACGCAACTGACGGATCAACGGGAGAGGCGAGATGAGCAAGGACGAGCTCGACCAGGCGCCCGGCGCCGGACTCGGCAGCACCGACCTGAGCAGTACGGACCTGCAGGCCGCGGACCCCGGTCCGACGGCCTTCGACCACACGTGGTCGCTGCTCCGGGACACCGCCGAGGTGCACGCCGCACGCGGTGAGGTGGCGCCCGTGGTGCGCGACCTCATCGCATCGCTCGCCGAGGACCCCCTCGGTGAGAACGACACGACGATCCGCCTGACCGAGGCGCTCGACAGCCCCCGTGTGCGCAGCGCACGCGAGGCCCGCGCGCGCATCCGGGCGGACCTGCAGAACGAGGTGCACACGCGATGAGCTCGCTCCTCGTGCGCCGTCGGGGCAAGAAGGCCGCCAAGCCGGCCGAGCTGCCCGGCCCCGCCGACGGCGTCACCGGCACCGCCTCCCCCTGGGCGGGCGGTCCCGACCGGCCCGCGACGCCCGCGTCGTCGGGCGGCGGAGGTGCGGACGACGACCCGCCGCCCGCCGTCGTGGAGTGGTCCAACGGCCCCGCCCTGGCCACCAAGGCCTGGGGGGCGCTGCTCGCGCTGGCGCTGCTCGCCGGTCCCGCGGCCCTGGTGTGGACCGCGCTGCGGCCCGCGCCGGCCCCCGTCACCGCGGTCGCCGGTGCGGCGAGCACCGCGCAGTCCGCCGCCGCGACCGAGCGCGCGGTCGAGCTCGTGGAGACCTGGCTGCGGGCCGACAGCAACGACAAGCAGCTCATCGCCTCCCTGACGAACGCCCCGGTCGGAACTCTCCCCCAGGAGGGCCAGACCATCCGCGACTCGTCGGTGGCACAGGTCGAGGAGGCGGAGAACGACGTCTGGTCCGTGACGGTCGGCGTCGACGTCGCCGAGCCCGCCCCGGGTTCGACGCCCCCGCCCGCGGACGGCCAGGCGAAGGAGGGCGAGCAGGCCGAGGTCCCGCTCGTGTGGGTGCGTCGCTACTTCCAGGTGCCGGTGCTCGTGCAGCGCACGGACACCAGGTACTCCGGACCGGACCTCGCGGTCACGGCCCTCGCGCTGCCGTCGCCCGTCCCCGGACCGGCGGCCGTCGCAGAGGCTCCGGACCTCGGCTACTCCGAGACCATCTCCCCGACGTCGCCGGCGGGCCAGTCCGTGGCCGGGTTCCTCGCGGCCATGGTCGCGGGCGACGGCGAGATCACGCGCTACCTGCGCCCCGGCACCTCCGTCTCGGCCGTGACCCCGGCCCCGTACACGGCCGTGGCCGTGACGGGCATCAAGGGCTCCCACGAGGTCACGGAGAACCCGGCCGACGGCGACGGGACGCACGCCCTGACCACCGTCGAGCTCACGCGGCTCGACGGCAACAAGACGACCGCCCAGTACGTCCTCACGCTCGTCGCGCGGGACGGCCGCTGGGAGGTTGCCGGCGTTGAGCCGGCTGTCCGTATCGACACGACGCCAACCGGCACGACCGACCCCGGCACCGCCGGGGAGTAACGAAGGAGAGAACCATGATCAGCGAGATCGTTATGGCCGACGGCTTCCTCGACCTCATCACCGTGAAGTCCGAGGAGGTCAAGAGCGCGATCGAGTCCGTGACCTTCGTGGTCGTCATCCTCATGGTCGTCATCACCGCGGTGAAGACCAAGATGTCGATCGCGGCCATCCTGATGTCCGCGATCGTGGGCGGGATCGTCCTGTGGCTCGTGAACGGTGGCATCAACGTCACCTCCGAGCTCGCCAAGGACGAGTTCGACTCCGCTCCGGCGATCGTGAACACGCAGACCGTCCTCTGACGGTCGCGGGAGCAGGGCTGCAGGTCAGGAACATGGGCATGGCGCTGGGGGCAAGGCACAGGGTTGGTCGGACGGGCGCATCCGTGCGCCCGGCGTGTGGTGAGGAGGGTGTCCGGTGACCGAGACCGCGAAGTTCTACACGAAGGCCCGACGCATCCCCATGCTCGTGGGGAAGCTGCCCAGCGGCGGGCGCATCTGGGGTGGTCCGTACACGATCACCCAGGTGGGAGCGGGCGCCGTGGTGGCGTTCGCCCTGTGGAAGACCGCCCCCCTGTGGGCGCAGCTCGGCGGTTTCATGAACATCGTGGTCGCCGTCGGTGTCGTCGTCGGGGTGGTCTGGGCCACCGGCAAGCTGCCGAGCTCCGGGCGCAACCCGGTCGCGTTCGTCATGGACGCGATGAACCTGACGTCGAGCCCGGGCCGCCTCGTGGGCGGGCAGGTGTCCCTGCCCAAGCCGCGCCTGCTGACGCACCGCGTCATGGTCGTGGTGCCGGGCGCCGCGGTCCGGAGCGAGCGGCTCGCCGAGCCGACGCCGCGCCCCGTCGCACCCGCCGTGCCGGTCGGGACGACGCGACCCGTCGTCGTGCAGCCGGTACCGACCGAGCTGCTGCCGGAGCTGACCAGCCGCGGTCCCGCGGACGCGACGTTCGAGGGCCGCCGGCTCGACCCGGGACCTGGCCCGCAGACCGGCCGCCAACCAGGACGGCAACCGGACCCGCAACCCGCCGCACAACCCGCCGCGCCACCCGGCAGACGCTCGCCCGCGGACTGGGCGGCAGCAGCCGCGACCGCGGCGGCGGACCGCAGGAACGCCGACCTCACCGGCGTCGGCCAGCTGCTGGCCGGGAAGCCGAAGAACACCGACCGCCCCGCACCGACCACCCCGCGAGAGGACTGAGCCCCCATGCTGAGCCACATCTCGGCCCTGACGGACGGCCTCATGTGGACCCGCACCGGGACCGTGTGGGCGGTCTGGCGCGTGTCACCCGTTCCCTACGCCTTCCAGCCGGACGACAAGAAGCACGCCGCCCGGCGGCACCACACCGCGCTGTACCGCGCGCTGCGCGGCGAGTCCCTGCACCTCGGCCTGACCGCGGCCACCGACCCGGCGTCGGTGGTGCTCTCGATGATCGAGGGCGTCGACCTGTCCGAGCGCGAGGCCTGGGCCGCCGAGTGCGAGGCCACCCTCGACTTCCTGGAGCAGATCCCGATCGGGCGCCGCGTCCACTGGATCGCCGCGCCGCTCGCGAACCCGGGCGCCAAGGCGTTCATGGAGCCGCTGCACGCGAGCTGGACCACGCTCCAGGACACGCTGATGATGCCGCGGTCCGTGCCGGGCCGGCACGCGATCGGCGAGCGGGCCGCCCAGGCGGAGGCGCTGCGCAAGGAGATGCCCTCGGCGTTCGACCCCCAGCCGGCGTCGGTGGCCGAGATGGCCTGGATGTTCGGCCACGCGATGCAGCGCGGCCTCGGGCTCGACACGGCGGTCCCGGTCGACGGGTCGCTGGACGCCGAGATGCACCTGTCCGGTCCCTCGGTCCTGCCGTCCGCGCTCGTGGACCCGGCCGGGCAGACGGACTCGGAGAAGAAGCTCGGGCCGCTGCAGATCCTGAAGCGGCCTTACGTGAAGGTGCTCGACCCGACCAACCCCGAGCTCGCGTCGTACCAGACGACGCTTGTGGTGAGCGACACGCCGTCCGGCGGGATCGTCTACCCGGGGTGCGAGTGGATCGGTCGCGTCGACGAGTCGGGCGTGCCCTGCGACTGGGCCATCCGCATGACCGTGCGCTCGCGCGACGAGGTGACCAACCGCAACCGGCGCGCGGTGCGGACCCTCAACGACCAGTTCGACCAGCGCTCCGAGGAGGAGCGGGCCGGGTCGTCCCTGGACACGACGGCACGTGCGCTGGGCGAGTACCAGGCGGTCATGGACGCCGACGAGCTCGAGGTCGAGGTCGACGCCACCACGATGTTCACGGTCTCGGGCCACACCCCGGAGCAGGCCCTGGACGACGCCCGCGACCTGACCAAGTACTTCGCCGCCATGCAGTTCTCGCTGCGGACGGACCCCACGATCCAGCCGACCCTCTTCGAGGCCACCCTGCCGGGCATGCCCACGCCGCGCGCGGTGCGGGAGTACTCGCAGATCACGACGGCGCGGGCCTTCTCCGCCGCCGTGCCCTTCGCGACGACCGAGCTCGGCGACACCTCCGGCGCGCTGTTCGCCCTGGAGATCTCGAACGGCGCGGCCCGGCCCAACCCGGTGTTCGTCAACCTGGCGGGCGCCACCGACAAGCTGGACGTCGCGCTCGCCATGGGCTTCGTGGGCGAGCTGGGCTCGGGCAAGTCGGTGAGCATGAAGACCGTGGCCATGGACAACGTGGACATGGGCGCCACGCTCATGGCGGTGGACCACACCGAGATGGGCGAGTGGGGTATCGCCGTCTCGGAGATCCCCGGCTCGCAGGTCGTGGAGATCTCCGAGGACGCGACGGTGTCGATGGACCCGCTGCGGATCCTGCCGCCCGCGCAGGCACCGCGGGTCGCCCGCGCCTTCCTCACGGTGCTGCTGTCGGTGCAGACCAAGTCCGAGCAGAACGTGCTGCTGTCCAAGGTGCTGCAGACCGAGTACATGTGGCGCAACAAGATCACGTCGCTCGGCTCGCTCGCCCGGCACCTCGAGGAGGAGTGCGAGTTCCCGGGTGCCCGGATGCTGGCCGACGAGATGCGGATCTTCTCCGAGCTCGACTTCGGCCGCGCCCTCTTCGACGACACGCTGCCGCCGCTCGACCTGAGCTCGCCCGCGATCGTGCTGCACACGCACAAGATGCAGCTGCCCTCCCGCGCGGACATGGAGCACGGCCACCTGTTCGCCGAGCTCAAGGCGGAGAAGGTGTTCGGCCGCGCCACGTTCGCGCTCATCGCGGCCCTCGCCCGCTACCGCTGCTTCGCGGACCGCTCACGGCTCGACATCTTCGCCGCCGACGAGGCGTCCAAGACCATGTCGTCGCCCGAGGCGGCCGAGGAGATCGGCACGTTCATCCGCGACGGCCGTAAGCACAAGGCCGCGCTGCTGCTCGGCAGCCACGACGCCGAGGAGGACTTCGGCAACGAGGTGGTCCGCGGTCTGATCCCCTTCCGTGTGCTGCTGCGCCACCGCGACTCCAACCTCGCCCGCAGAGGCTTGCGCTGGCTGCACGGCCTGCCGACCGACGCCCCCGTGGACGAGGGCCTGGTCAAGCTGGTCACCGAGGGCACCGCCCCGGTGACGGACGCCGCCGTCGGCGTGGTCGAGGAGCGCCGCGGCGAGTGCCTCATCCGCGACTTCCAGGCCCGGTACGGCCGGGCGAAGGTCATGGCGCCGCTCGTGGAGAAGCGCGCCCAGACGGTCAAGACCACGCCGACGAGCTCGACCGGTGCGGTGATCGGGGCATGATCGGGCTGGCGCCCCTCCCGTTCGCCGACCCGCAGGGTGGGCTGAACCTGGAGGACACGCACGGCGTGGCCGTCGACCGGTTCATGCTCCAGTGGGACACGGGCTCGCCGTGGAACCCGCTGAACGTCGACTCCGAGATCTTCTCGACCCTCGCCGGCATGTTCTGGGTCTGGTACCGCGACATGGTCGCGGTGCAGATCTGGGTGCTCGACTGGGTCCTCGGCATGGACTGGCTCGGCTACATCCTGGCGCCGCTGGCCGGGCTGAGCATCATCGTGCAGGGCATGGTCGCGCAGATCGGCCTGCTCAACCTGATGCTCATCATCCTGGCGTTCGTCGTGGGGTTCTGGCTGCTCAAGGGCCGGTACGCGGGCGGTTTCATGGAGCTGCTCATCGGCTGCGTCATCGCCGCGCTGGCCACCGGGTTCCTCGCGAACCCCATGGCGACCATCGGCGGTGAGCAGGGCGTCATCATGCAGTCCCGCGACGCCGGCATGGACATCGCCACGGGCTTCGCCACGGAGGGTGCGTCGTTCGAGCGGGACTCCACCGTGATCCGGGACGGCCTCAAGGGCCAGCTCGTGGACACGCTGCTGCGCGCGCCGCACCAGATCATCAACTACGGGTCGGTCATCGACGGCACCGGCTGCGAGGACGCCTACACCGAGAACGTGGGCCGGGAGAACGCCGTCGACGAGATCGGCGGTTGCGACGCGGCCTACAAGGAGGCGGCGTCCACGGTCGACGCCGGCACGGTCGTCTCGACGCTCAGCCTGCTCACCACCGGGTTCGTGTTCCTGCTGCTGTCCGTGGTGATCGTGGGCGGCACCATCTTCGCGGTGCTGCTGCTGGGCTGGTCGGCCATCAAGCTGCTCTGGCAGCTACCGGTCGGCGTCATCTCCAGCGGCACGCGGGCGCAGCTCTTCCGCACGTTCGCGAGCGTGGGCTTCGGCTGCATCCTCGTCGCGATGGCCACGATGTTCCTCGTCGCCTGGATGAAGATGCTGCTCGGCTTCTACGACGCGACGAGCGGCCTGCCGTTCCTCGTGCGCCTGTACCTCTTCAACACCCTGGTCGTCGCGGGCGCCGTGTTCTACGTGCTCATGGGCGCGAGCGTGCGGCAGGGCCTGCGGGCGCTGGCCGACAAGCTCGCGGCCGCCGGTGTGCCCTCCCAGATCGGCGAACCGGCCGCGATGCCGTGGGACGGCACCGCGAAGTGGCGCGACCGGTACAACAAGGCCAAGTCCTGGGCGGGTGTCGGCCTCGGCCCGGCCCCGGTGCAGCCGAACGACAACGCGGTGCAGATCGACGGCGACGACGCCCCGGCCGCGGGTCCGTCCGCCATGGACGGCGCCCCCGGCGGTGGCACGGTCGGCGGTGCCGCGGCAGGAGCCGCCGCAGGAGCGGTCGCGGGGCGCGCAGCCGGCGACGACAACCGCACCATGCCCATCCCGGTCGACGGTTCCGGCTACGACGGCGGACCGGACGGCGGGCCGGGGAGCGGGAACGGCGGCGGCAACGCCTGGAGCACCGCCGCCCGGACCGTCCAGGACGGTTCGCCCGACGGCGTACGCGGGGCCGGCGACCAGGTGCCCGACGCGACGAACGTCGGCGAGAAGGCGGGGAACGAGCCGTCTCCCCACCTGCCGCCGACCGCCGGCGAACGGCTCAGCGACCGGCTGGGCAGCGCGGGCCGTGCGGGGACGTCGATCGCGCTGCAGGCGGGTGCGATGGTCGCGAGCGGCGGCACGTCCGCCGCGGCGGCCGGGGCCTCCAAGGCGCTCACCGTCGTCCGCAAGGCGGGACAGGCCAAGCAGGTCCTGGGGGCGGTGCGCGGCCTCGGGCGGCGGGGCGAGCGGTCGCAGAGCGCGGCGCGGCTCGCCCAGTCCCTCAACGCCGCACGCCAGGGCGGTGCGGCGCCGGGCGTCGGGCCGCAGCCCTCTGCCATCGTGCACAACCCGGGACGGCGTCAGATGCGAGAGCTGGGCCGCTGATGAAACGCACGGTGATCGTGGTGCTCACGGTGGTCGCCCTCGCGATCGGGACCTGGATCGGCTGGCCCCGCGAGGGCGGTCCCGCAGCCGACCCGACGACGGAGGTGAACCCGGGCGCCGTCGCCCCGGGGAGCCAGGACGACTTCGACAACCCCGTGGGCACGTCGGACGACACCGACGACGCGGCCGCCACCGAGGCGGTCGACGGCGACCCGGCGGCCGGGGATCCCGCGGTCGAGGTGACGGCCGAGCCGGAGTTCGACGAGGCCGCGCCCGCCGAGCCCGTCGAGGCGACCTGGGACGAGACCGTCCGGCAGGCCGCGCGGGACGCCGCCGTCGCGACGATCAGCGCGTTCGCCGCCACCGACCAGGCCGAGGACGCCTGGTGGGACGGCCTGAAGCCGCTGCTGACGCCGCAGGCGCAGCCCGTCTACCAGGACGTCGACCCGCGCCTCGTGCCGGTCACCGACGTGACCGGTGACCCGGAGGTCACCGACGAGACGTCCACCCTGCTCGCGGAGGTCGCGGTGCCCACCGACGTCGGCGCGTACACGGTGCTCCTGACCCGGGCCGACGGCGGGGCGCCCTGGCTGGCCGAGCAGATCAGGCCGCCGGAGGGGTCGTGAGCGGGCGGGACACCGTCGGGCTCGCGACGCGGGTCGTGTCGCAGGCGGCCCGGTCCTCGCGCTCCGGCAACGGCAGGAAGAAGGACGACGGGACCCGGCGCGCGGTGCTCGTGCTGGCCGTCCTGGTCGCAGCCGTCCTGGCGGTGCCCGCGGCGGTGGTCGCGATGGTCGTGCTGGTGGGTGGCGCCGTGAGCGAGAACCAGTCGCAGAACGGCTGCAGCATGTCGGCGTCGGTGGTGCCCGCGGGCGGCCAGCTGCCGGCGGCCGGCGGCTTCACGGGTGAGCAGCTGCAGAACGCCGCGGTGATCCTGCAGGTGGGCCAGGAGCGCGGGGTCCCGGCCCGCGCACAGGCCGTCGCGGTGATGACGGCGCTCGGCGAGTCCGGCATGCGCAACCTGAACTACGGCGACGACCGGTTCGGCGTGCGCAACCCCGACGGCTCGCTGACCTCCTCGATCGGCATGTTCCAGGAGCAGAAGTGGTACGGCACGGTCGAGGAGCGTCTCGACCCCGTGCAGTCGTCCGGCCGGTTCTACGACCGGCTGCTCGCCGTCACCGGCTGGGAGACCCTGGAGCCGACGATCGCCGCCCACAAGGCGCAGCGGAACGCCGACCCGTACCACTACCAGCAGTATTGGGACCAGGCGCTCCAGGTGATCCAGCTGGTCAGCGGCGCCGACGCGGCGGACCTCGACGCGCTGTCGCAGTCCATCCAGGGCTCCGCGGCCGCCGCGCCCTGCATGTCCGGCTCCATCGGGCAGGCCGCCGTCAGCGCGGGCGGCTGGGCCAACCCTGCGGTCGGGTCCAAGGCGTCCGGGTTCGGGCCTCGCAACACCGGTATCGCCGGGGCGTCGACCTACCACATGGGCCAGGACATCGCGGCGTCCTGCGGCACCCAGGTCTACGCGGCCGCGGCCGGGCGCGTGGTGATCTCCGGCGCGACCGGCTGGGGCACCGGCAACACGATCCGCATCGAGCACGGCATGGGCCTCGACTCGACCTACGGGCACCTGCTCACCGGCACCAACCTGGTGCGTGTGGGCCAGACGGTGCAGGCGGGCCAGCAGATCGCGTCGATGGGCGGCGACTCGCGCATCGACCCGGCGGGCGCCGGCACGTCGTCGGGCTGCCACCTGCACTACGAGGTCCGGATGAACGGCCAGGCCGTGGACCCGGAACCCTTCATGGCGGGCCAGGGCGTGACGCTCGGCGTCGCGACGCCGGTCACCGAGCCCGTCTCCCCGGACGGGTCGGACCGGTCGGACGGCACGGACGCCTCGGCGAACTGACCGATGATTTCTGCTCACCGCAGACGTCGACAAAAACAGGTCGCGATCGTCATCGGGAATACCGCACGATGATCCGGCGTCGTTAGACGTAGGTCGTGTGCAATGTCGCCCTCGATCTCGGCCCGCGTTCCGTACCGAGAGGGCATACCCCATGACGACCGAAATTCTTGACACTGCTGATCCGCTGGACGACCGTCCGGCCACCCGACCGCCGTCGGGCAGCGTCGACGCACCTGCGCCCGCACCGGCGCGCGCCGACAAGCTCGCCCCCGGCCACTTCCGTGCCATCGCGCTGCTGATGGCGAGCGCCTTCACCGTGATCCTCAACGAGACGACCATGTCGGTGGCGCTGCCGCCGATCATGGACGAGCTGGGCGTGACCCCGACGGTCGGCCAGTGGCTCACCACGGCGTTCCTGCTGACGATGGCGGTCGTCATCCCGGCGACCGGGTTCCTCATCAACCGGCTCGGCACGCGCGGCGCGTACCTGCTGGCGATGTCCCTGTTCACCGCGGGCACCGCCCTGGCGATGATCGCGCCGGGGTTCGGGGTCCTGGTGACGGGCCGCGTGGTGCAGGCGACCGGCACGGCCATCATGATGCCGCTGCTGATGACCACGATCATGACCATCGTGCCCCCGCACATGCGCGGCCGGGTCATGGGTAACGTCGGTCTGGTCATCGCGGCAGCTCCCGCGCTCGGCCCCACGCTGTCCGGCGCGATCCTGGAGCCGCTCGGCTGGCGCGGCGTGTTCGGCGTCGTCCTGCCGATCTCGGTGCTGGCACTGGTCGCCGGCGTGCTCTGGATCCGCGACGTCAACGAGAAGGAGCACCACACGCTCGACCCCCTGTCCCTCCTGCTCACGCTCGTCGCATTCGGCGGTCTGGTGTGGGGCCTGTCCGGGCTGGGTGAGGGCGCGCACGCGAGCAGCGGCACGCTGAACCCGTGGATCCCGCTGGGTGCGGGTCTGGTGTTCCTCGGTCTGTTCGTCTGGCGGCAGATCGTGCGGCAGCGGACCGACTCGGCGCTGCTGGACCTGCGGACCTTCCTCGAGCCCAACTTCCGGGTGGCGATCGGCATCATGGCGGTCGCGATGCTCGCGATGCTCGGCACCCTGATCGTCCTGCCGCTGGTGCTGCAGGAGGCCATGGGCCTGACGCCGCTCCAGTCCGGGCTGATCGTGCTGCCCGGCGCGCTCGCGATGGGCCTCCTGGGCCCGGTCGTCGGCCGGTGGTACGACCGGGTCGGACCGCGTCCGATCCTCGTGCCCGGCACGGTGCTCGTGACCCTCGGCATCGGCATGCTCGCGTTCCTGCACCCCGGCATCTCGCCGTTCTACGTGCTCGCCGCGCACATCCTGCTGAGCCTGGGCCTGGCCGCGGTGTTCACGCCGCTGTTCAGCGCGGCGCTCGGCGTGCTCAAGCCGCACCAGTACTCGCACGGCTCGGCCACGATCAACACGGTGCAGCAGGTCGCGGGTGCCGCGGGCATCGCGCTGTTCATCGCGATCATGACGCTCCGCTCCGACACGCTGACCGCCGCCGGGGAGTCCGCCGCCGACGCGCTGACGTCAGGTGCGAGCCTGGCGTTCGGGATCGGCGCCGGGGTGATGGCGCTGACCATCGCTCTGGCCGCGCTGATCAAGCGGCCCGAGACCGACGGCGAGTTCCACGGCGGGCACTGACCCGTACGGAAGGTACTGAACCGATCGGCCGGTCGGAAGCATGACGAGGGCGGGAATCCATCCGGGTTCCCGCCCTCGTCGCGTCCGGCGGCCGGGCGCCCGAGGCCCCGAGGCCCCGAGGCCCCGAGGCGCGGGGTGCACCCGATCGGCTCCTGCCGGCCCTGCTGTACTTCGTCCGGGCCTGACGCGTCATCTCCGGCTGTACCGGACTGTTCAGCGCAGGTGAATCAACCGGTCCCGTGCCGAACGAAGTTCAGCAGGACTGGCACCCCCCGGCGAAGTACGACCCCTGCCGAAGGGCGGAACCCGTCAACGATCAAGGAGGCGCCCGAGCAGACCCTTGCGACGCGGGCGCTCCGCTTCCTCCGCGGACTCCGGCGACTTCGGACGCTCCGGAAGGTCGGCCCCCTCCGGGCGCGTCAGTCGCGTGACCTCGATCAGAGCCTGACCGCGCAGCTCCAGCAGGCGGTTCGCCACCGCGATCGCCTCGGACAGGGCCGGCGGGTTCGCGCGGTCAGGCACGAGCCCGGCAGCCTTCAGGCCGGTCGGCACGGTTCCGGCGTCGAGCCGCTCGGCCCATGCTGCCGGCTCGAGGTTCAGGAACTCGGTGTCCGACGACGAGCGCGGGCCGGCCTTGTTGCCGTCCGGCCCGTCCGGCCCGTCCGCCGTCCGGCCGGAGCCCGCTCGACCGGAGCCGTCCGGAACGGCGTCGCCGGCCCCGGACACTCGCTTCACGAGCAGGGCCGCGAGACTCTCCGCCCGGTAGGCCGCCCCGGCATGCTGCTCATGGTCGAGCAGCACGATCTGGCCCACGTGCCCGTTCGGCCCGGGCGCGAGGTCGGCGGCGTAGACGTTCCCGGCGCCGTCGGTCCCCACGGGGAACCAGAGCGGCGACCCGATCGCCGCCTGCACCCGGCCCGCCGGGTCGGTCGGGGCGAGCGTGTCGGCGTCCGCGCTCCAGGTGTCGAAGCGGGCCGCGGGCAGGAACGCCTCACGGAGAAAGCTCCCGCGCAGCGGCACGATCTCGAACCCCGCGAACCGGCCCTCCTCCTCCGCGAGCTCCAGGTTGCCCGCCGCCGCCGCACCGTAGAACGCCCGCACCTCGTCGGGCAGCCGCGAGCCGGCGGGAAGCTCGGCCTCGGCCTCGTCGATCTCCGCGGGCGGCGCCCCGACGGCGTCCGGCATCCGTTCCGCGACCAGCCGGGCCACGGCGTCGGGATCGGCCGATGCCGCCGGTGCGCCGTCCGGCGGCGGCGCGATCGTCGCCTCGTACTGCGCGGGGAGCGCACCGGGCTCCAGCACCACCTCGAGCACCGGCGTGACCGGCCCCGGCACGACCGCGGGCGGGAGCGTGACGAGCTCGACCGCGTCGTCGCCGGGCCGGGCGCCGGCGACGACGCGGACGACCTGCTCGGTGTCGGGCAGCAGGCCGGCGATCGCGTTCAGCGCGTCGTCGAGCTCGGCCTTGGGCCCGCGCCCACCGGTCCGGGCGGCCTCCCGCGCGGCCTCGCGGTAATGCGCACGGCGGGCGTCGGCGTCGCCGTCGTCCAGGTAGGAACCGTCCCACGCGCCGCGACCGACCGTGCCGGCGAACTCGCTGACGTCCGTCCCGGGCGGTGCCGACCTGCGCAACGCGTCGACGAACGGTTCCCAGGTCTGCCACTCGGTGAGGCTCACGATCCACATGATGCCTGCTCCTGCTGGGCGTGTCGGCTCGACGTTCCGTAGACTCCAGCCATGGCCGAGGTGAGGGTCTTTGCCGGTACCGGTGGTCAGCGTTTCGCTCGGGAGATGTGTGCCGATCTCGACGTCCCGCTGAGCCCGATCAACATCCAGCGCTTCGCGAACGACTGCCTGCAGGTCCAGCTCCTGGAGAACTGCCGCGAGCGCGACGTCTATCTCGTGCAGCCCGTGGTGCGTCCCGCCCAGGAGAGCCTGATGGAGCTCCTGCTGATGATCGACGCCGCCAAGGGCGCGTCGGCCGCCCGGATCACCGCCGTCATGCCGCACTTCGCGTACGCGCGCTCGGACAAGAAGGACGCGCCGCGCATCTCGGTCGGCGGCCGCCTCGTCGCGGACCTGCTGGAGACGGCGGGCGTGAACCGCATCCTCACGATGACGCTGCACGCACCGCAGGTGCACGCGTTCTTCCGGGTGCCGACCGACCAGCTCAACGCGCTGCGGGAGCTCGCGGCGCACTTCCTGCCGAGCGACCTCTCGAAGGCGACGGTGGTCTCCCCCGACCTGGGCAACGCGAAGAGCGCTTCGGCGTTCGCGAAGATGCTCGGGGTCCCGGTCGCGGCGGCCGCGAAGGAGCGGTTCGACGGCGACCGGGTCGAGATCACGTCACTGATCGGCGACGTCACCGGCCGCGACATCATCGTGCTCGACGACGAGATCGCCAACGGGTCCACGATCCTGGCGATCCTCGATCTGCTCCGTGAGCACGGCGCGCGCAGCGTCCGGATCGCGTGCACGCACGGCATCTTCGCCAACGACGCCGCACACCGCATCGCGGCCGACCCCGACGTCGTCGAGATCGTCACCACCAACACGGTGCCGTCGACCGGGCTGCTGGCGCACGACAAGCTGTCCGTGATCAGCGTCGCCCCGGCCTTCGCCGAGGCGGTTCGCCGGATCCACAGCGGCGAGTCGGTCAGCGCCCTCTTCGACCCGACCCACGTCTAGGCCCGCTCGGCCCACCACTTCTTGAGCTCCTCGGCCGCGACGTCCTCGCCCAGCGGTCCGCGCTCCATGCGCAGGCCCAACAGGTACTTGTAGGCCTCGCCGACGGCGCGCGACGGCGAGATGCCGAGGATCTCCATGATCTGGGTCCCGTCGAGGTCCGGCCGGATCGCGTCGATCTCCTCCTGCTCGCGCAGCACCGCGATGCGGTTCTCCAGGTCGGTGTACGCGTCGGACAGGCGCTTGGCCTTGCGCTTGTTGCGCGTGGTCGAGTCGGCGCGGGTGAGGCGGTGCAGCCGCTCGAGGAGCGGGCCGGCGTCGGTCACGTACCGCCGGACGGCGGAGTCGGTCCACGCGCCGTCGCCGTACCCGTGGAACCGCAGGTGCAGCTCGACGAGCCGCGACACGTCCTTCACCACCTGCTTCTCGTACTTGAGCGCGCGGAGCCGCTTGGTGGTGAGCTTGGCGCCGACCACCTCGTGGTGGTGGAAGCTCACGCCGCCGCCGGACTCGAAGCGGCGCGTGGCCGGCTTGCCGATGTCGTGCAGCAGGGCGGCGAGGCGAAGCACCAGGTCCGGCGCGGGCACCGCGCCGTCCGCTCCGGTCTCCTGCGCGATCGCCTGGTCGAGAACGGTGAGCGAGTGCTGGTAGACGTCCTTGTGCCGGTGGTGCTCGTCGATCTCGAGCTGGAGGGCCGGCAGCTCGGGCAGCACCTGCTCGGCGAGGCCGGTGTCGACCAGCACCTCGAGGCCCGCGCGCGGGTTGTCGCTGAGGATCAGCTTGGTGATCTCCGCCTGGACCCGCTCCGCCGAGACGATCTCGATCCGCTCGGCCATCGCGACCAGCGCGGCGAGCGTCCCTGGTTCCACGTGAAACGAGAGCTGGGCCGCGAACCGCGCGGCGCGCATCATGCGCAGCGGGTCGTCGTCGAACGAGCGCTCGGGCGCGATCGGGGTACGGAGCACCCCGGCGGCGAGGTCACCCAGCCCGTTGTACGGGTCGACGAAGGTCAGGTCGGGCACGCGGACCGCCATCGCGTTGACGGTGAAGTCACGCCGGGACAGGTCGCCGTCGAGGTTGTCGCCGAACTCCACGAGCGGCTTGCGGGACGCCGGGTCGTACTTGTCGGTGCGGTACGTCGTCACCTCGACCACGACGTCGCCCCGGCGCGCGCCGATCGTGCCGAACTCCTTGCCGATGTCCCAGTGCGCGTCGCCCCACCGGGCGAGGATCCGCTGCGTCTGGTCGGGCGAGGCCGACGTCGCGAAGTCGAGGTCGTTGCTCGTCCTGCCGAGGAAGGCGTCGCGGACCGGACCGCCCACGAGCGACAGCTCGTGCCCGGCGGCACGGAACTGCTCGCCCAGCTCGAGCGCGGCGGGCGCCATCTCGGTCAGCACGCCGAGCGCACGACGCAACAGATCCTGTTCAGGGGTAGACACAGCCCAAGATTCTCCCAGACCCGGCGCGGCCTTACTCACCGAGGCGCACGGGCACCCGCGAGGCCCGCGCGAGACCCGGGCGAAGCCCGCGCGCGGGCCCACCGCACCCTCATGCGGACAAGGTGCGGACGTGCCGGGGCGACCCGGTGCCCGAAACCGCCCGCGCACCGCGCCTGACCAGATCAACGGTGGTCAGTCGGTAGTGTTGGGGCATGTCCACCCCTGTTCCGGCGAGCGACCGTCCAGACGGTCGCCCGGAGGTGCCCACGCCGCCCGGCGGGGCGCCGCTGCGGGTGAATCCTGCCCGGCGTGCCGCCGCGACGACCGCCCCGGTACATCTGCCGATCGTGGACGAGACGTCGGCCGGCGGGCTAGTCCTGCGCGCCGAGTCCGACCGGCCCGAGGAGTTCAGCGCGGCGGTGCTGCTGCGCCGCAACCGCACGGGCCGCCTGGAGTGGTGCCTCCCCAAGGGGCACCTCGAGGGCCGCGAGACGCCGCAGGAGGCCGCGATCCGCGAGATCCGCGAGGAGACCGGGATCCGCGGCTCGATCCAGGCCGAGCTCGGCGTGATCGACTACTGGTTCACCGGTGAGGACCGGCGGGTGCACAAGGTGGTGCACCATTACCTCTTGCGCGCGGAAGGCGGTCACCTGACCGTGGAGAACGATCCGGACGGCGAAGCCGAGGACGCTCTCTGGGTCAGGGTCGACGAGCTCGCCGAGCGTTTGTCGTACCCGAACGAGCAGCGACTGGCCGCGGCCGCCCTGGATCTCCTCGTCTCGTCGAGGAACCTCCGGGACGCACTGCGCGCCGACGCCTTCCCCACGGAGCGCCCAGACCTGCCATGACGCAGCACGCCGACTTCTCCCGCAGTCCCGCCCGCAACCGGGCGGCCCGCCGTACCGGCGCGCTCGGCGCCGTGCTCCTGGCGGGCGCGCTGCTCGTCGGGTCCGCGCTGCCCGCGGCCTGGGCCACCGGTCCGGCGGCGGCCCGCACCACCGCGGACGCCGCCGTCACCCAGCCGCTCGCCACGACTTCCGCCGCCGCCGGCTCGCTCGACGTCGCGGTCACCGACATCTCGCACCCCGTCTCGCACCCGGGGGACGAGGTGACCATCCGCGCGAAGGTCACCAATACGAGCGACGCCCCGGTGTCCGACGCGGTGGCCCAGCTCACCATCGACTACGTGGCGATCACCACGCGCACCGAGATCGAGGAGTGGGTCACGGCAGACCTGCTCGACCAGGTCCGGGGCAAGCCCATCTCGAAGACGATCGGCGATCTCGCGCCGGGCGCGTCCAAGAACGTCTCGTTCACCTACGACCCGGGCGCCGAGACCTTCAAGGGCTTCGGCGCGCGCAGACTCGCCGTCGCCGCCGGCGACGCCACGGGTCGCCTCGGCATCGCGCGTACGTTCCTCGTGTACGACGCCGACGGCCTGGAGCGCGAGCCCATGCAGGTCAGCGTCCTGGCCGCGGTCACGAGCCCCGCCGTCGACCCGGCCGACCCGACCACCACGGAGCTGGAGCTGGCCCAGCAGGCCGCCTCCGGCCAGCGGCTCGACGGCGTGCTGGAGGTCGCGGAGAACACCAAGCTGTCGTTGGCGATCGACCCCGACACCATCGGCGTGGCCGCGGCGTCGGACGACCCGGCGCTCATCGAGTGGTCCGAGCGCATGACGGCGGCCGCCGCGAGCACCGCCACGTACGCCCTCCCCAGCCACGACCCCGACCTCGCGGCGCTCGCCCACGCGAACGTGCGCACCACGGGCGCGCGCAGCTTCCTCCAGGCGCCCCGCAAGGGGAACTGGGAGGTTCCGGAGTCGTGGCAGAAGAACATCGCCTGGCCCGCGGACGGCGTCGTGCCCGACGTCGCGACCGTCGGCCTCGGGGTCGCCGCGAAGCGCGGGCACCTCGTGGTCGGCAGCGGCGGGCTCGCCTACGAGGGCGCCGGCACCGTGACCGGCCGAGCGGACGTCCGCACGCCGTCCGGCACGGCACGCGCGGTGGTGGCCGACACCGACCTCACGCGGGCCTTCCTCGCCGCCACCGACCTGTCGGCCGCGGTCGACGTGACGTCCACGGAGAGCTCCGCCTCGACGAATGCCGCCACCACCGCGTCCACCCCGACCGAGGGCGCGCAGCGCCTCCTCGCCGAGACCGCCGCCGTCGTCACCCAGACGCCGGCCGACCCGCCGTCGCTGACCATCGTCGCGCCGCGGACCTGGACGCCCGACGCCGAGGGCGCGAGCAAGATCCTGAACGAGCTCGACGAGGCGGGCTGGGTCGACGTCACGACCATCGACACGCTGTTCGCGCAGGACGCCCCGGACGTCTCCCGCACCGCCCTCTCCAAGCGCACCGTGGCCAAGGCCGAGCTCGGCGCGACGAACGTCGCGGCCCTGGAGCGCGCGCGCGACGCCGTCGTCACGTTCTCGTCGGTCGCCGTCGACCACTCCTCCCAGATCTGGCGTCCGGGCGTGACCCGCCTGATCGCCCCGCTCGCCGTCGCGCACCGCGCCGACACCGGGCTCCGGGAGGCGCTCGTCAAGCAGACGCTGGAGGCGTCGAACGCGCTCACGCAGCAGTCCGTGTCCGTGGTGCCGCGCCAGGACGTCAACTTCATCACGGACAAGGGCAACATCCCGGTGCGCGTGCGCAACACGCTCGGCGTGGACGCGACGGTCACGGTGGTGCTGCGCCCCGACCACCCGCGCCTGACCGTCGACGCACGCAGCACCGAGGTCATCCCCGCGGGCCAGGAGATCGACGTGCAGGTGCCCGTGCGGGCCATCGGCTCGGGCGACGTCGGCGTGACCGCCCAGGTGCTCACCCCGACCGGCGCCAAGATCAGCGACGACTCGTCGTTCCAGGTCCGCGTCCGCGCGGGCTGGGAAGAGCTCGGCACCTGGATCGCCGCCGGCCTCGTCGCGCTGCTGTTCCTGTCCGGGATCTGGCGCACCGTGCGTCGCGGCCGTTCCCCGTACCGTGCCACCAGCAAGGACGTCGAGGAGGCGACCGGTGTGGCCGCCGAGGCGCCGGAGCCGGCCGCAGCGGCGAAAGCGGACTCCGTGGCCGCCCGGGCAGAGTAGTGTTTCGGCCGCCGCACACGTCTGTCGAACAGCGCCGGGCAGGGGCCCAGACCACGGGAGTAGTCGCTTGACCCAGGAGAACGCCGTGACCGCACCGACCGACCCCGCGTCGGATCCCAGCGCCGAGGCCGCGGGCGGGCCGAGTTCGCCCGCGGCGCCGCCGTCGTCGACCAGCAGCCTGGGACGCAACTCGATCGTGATGGCGGCCGGCACGGCCGCGTCCCGTCTCGGTGGCCTGGTCCGCAACATGATGCTGGTGGCCGCGATCGGCTCCGTGGGCTCGGTCGCGAACGCGTTCGACGTCGCGAACAAGCTGCCCAACGTCCTGTTCGCGATCCTGGCGGGCGGCATGCTGAACGCCGTCCTGGTGCCGCAGATCGTCAAGGCGTTCCGCGCGCACAACGCGCAGGAGCGCGTCGACAAGCTGCTCACGATCGCGGCTGTCGGCATCCTGGCCATCACCGCGATCCTCACCGGCGCCGCCGCGTGGGTCGTGATGCTGTACACCGACGGCTGGTCGGCCGAGCAGCTGGCCCTGGGCACCGTCTTCGCCTACTGGTGCATCCCCCAGCTCTTCTTCTACGGCCTGTACACGCTGCTCGGCCAGGTGCTGAACGCCCGCGAGCAGTTCGGCCCCTTCATGTGGGCCCCGGTGGCCAACAACGTGGTCTCCGTCATCGGGTTCGCCGTGTTCCTGGTCGTGTTCGGCGGCGCGCCGGACACCGGCATCAACGACCTCTCCGAATGGGACACCCCGCGCACGATCCTGCTGGCCGGCACGGCCACGCTCGGCATCGTGGCGCAGGCGCTTGTCCTGCTCGTGCCCCTGCTGCGGTCCGGCTTCCGCTGGAACCTCCGCCTGGGCCTGCGGGGCATCGGCCTCCGCTCGGCCGGGGCCGTCGCCCTGTGGACGTTCGCGGCCGTGGTCCTGGAGCAGGCCGGCGTGCTGTACCTGACCCGGGTCGCGTCCGCGGCCGGGGCCGCGGCCGAGGCCGGCGCCGCGGGGGTCTCCGCGGACCTGGTCGCCAGCAACGGTGCCTACACCCAGGCGCTCCTGATCTACCTGCTGCCCCACTCCCTCGTGACGGTCTCCATCGCGACCGCACTGTTCACGGGCATCAGCAAGGCCGCGCAGGCGGGCGACACCGACCGGGTCCGGTCCGACCTGTCCCTGGGGCTGCGCACCATCGGCGTCTTCACCGTGTTCGCCACCGCGGCGCTCGTGGTGCTCGCCGGGCCGGCCACCGCGTTCATCGTCCCGACCGCGGGCGAGACGGGTACGTCGGTCATCGCGCCCGTGCTGGTCGCGCTGTCGTTCGGGCTGGTGCCCCTCGGCGGCATGGCCCTCATGAAGTGGGTCTTCTACGCCTACGAGGACGGCCGCTCCGTCTTCTGGATCACCGTGCCCTCGACGGTCGCCCTCGTGGCCGGCCTGGTCGCGGCGCAGATCTGGCTGCCGATCGAGCTCTGGGTCGTCGCCGCCGGTGGCGCCTACGCCCTGTCGAACTGGATCACGGTGCTCCTGCGCACCGGTGGCCTCAAGCGGAAGCTCGGCGGGCGCCTCGACGGCGGGCGCATCTTCGTGCTGCACGCCAAGGCGGTGCTCGCCGCGGTGGTCGCCGGAGGCGCCGGGTGGGGCGTCTACCAGCTGGTCGGCGGGTTCGACGTCCTCTCCTTCGGCAGCGGCTGGTTGTTCACGATGCTCAGCGGCCTCTGGGTGACGGCGCTCTGCGGCCTGGTGATGCTCGCCGTCTACGTGCTGCTCCTGCGCCTGCTGCGCGTCGAGGAGCTCAACGGGCTGCTCGGTCCAGTCCTCGCGCGCCTGCGGCGCTGATTCGCCCCGCCGTCGTACGGGAAGCGCAGCCCGCGCGTGTGGGCTGCGCTTTCGTACATACGGACGATGCCTCGGCGAGTGGGCAGCGGTTCCGCGTAGCATGGCGACGGTGCGTGACGGTCGTGGTCACGTACCTGCTAATGTCCCCCGACCGAGCGAGGAGGTCCGCGTGAGCACTGTCGAACCTGGCACCGTGCTGGTCGAGAGATACCGGCTGCGCCAGCAGGCGTCCACCGACCTTGCTGCGGCGACCGCCTGGGAGGCGCACGACCTGATCCTGGACCGTGAGGTCCGCGTCACCCTCGTGACCGGGCCTTATACCGGTGACGCCCTGGACTCCGCCCGGCGCGCGGCACTCGTGACGGACCCCCGTCTGGTCCGCGTGCTCGACGCCGGATCCGACGCCGACGGCCGCAAGTACGTGGTGACCGAGCCCTACACCGGCACCACGCTGACCCAGATCATCTCGAGCGGCCTCGTGGACGAGCAGCAGGCCCGCGCGATCGTCGGTGAGGCGGCCGGCGCCCTCGCCGTCGCGCACGCCCGCGGCGTGCACCACGCCGCGCTCCGCCCGGAAGCCGTGCGGGTCGACGGTCACCAGGTCCGCGTGACGGGCCTCGGGCTGGACGGCGGGCTCGCCTCGGGCGACACGCTCAACGTCAAGCCGGCGGAGCTCGACGCCCAGGGCCTCGTCGCTCTCCTCTACTACGCGATGACGGCGCGCTGGCCCGGCCAGGACCTCGAGGCCGACTGGATCGCGAAGGACACCCTGATCCCGCTGCCCGCGCAGCTCGACGACTCCGGCGCCGTGGCGCCTCTTTCCAGCTTGGTCCCGCACGTGGACACCGAGATCGACGGCCTGGTGGCCCGGACGTTCGACACGTCCGGCGGCACCGACGGGCCGAAGAACCCCGACGACGTGACCGCGGCTCTCCAGCCGTGGGGAGAGGTTTCCGTAGTGGCATCGCTGCCTGGATTCGTGCAGCCCGAGCCGGAGGAGCCGCGGCGGCAGTCCATCGCCGACGCCTTCGGAGGCGAAGGAGCTCCGCCCGCGCGGCGCCCCGTCACCGGCCGGATCGCACGTACCGACGAGACAATGGCCATGGGGGCGGGCGGCAACGTGCCCGCCGGCTATCCCGAGCCCCAGAACGACTACACCTACGAACCGCAGACCTACGGGCAGCACGCGCCCGTGCCGCCCCCGCCGCCCGAGGCGGCGCCGGCCGGCTACCCGCCGGTGGGCTACGACCAGTACGGCCAGCCCGTCGACCAGTACGGCCAGCCGGCCGCACAGGCCCAGCCCGGCTACGACCAGGCGCAGTACGCGCAGCAGCAGCCGCAGCAGTACCCCCCGCAGTCCTACGCGCCGGGCGGCTACGACCCCAACGCCGGCGGCTACTACGAGCAGGACGGCGGGTTCGCCACCCAGCCCGCGCCCAAGCGCGGCGGGGTCAACCCGACGCCGATCGTGCTCGGCCTCGTCGGTGTGGCAGTCGTGGCGGGGCTCATCTGGGCCATCAACGCCGTCCTCTCGCCGACCCCGGACGTGATCGCCGACGCGCCCCCGTCGGCGACGGCCTCCGCGTCCGCCGGTGCGGACGGAGGCAGCACCGAGCCGTCGGCGCCCACCGAGACCGAGGCCCGTCCGGTGATCGACTCCGGGACGCTCCTGGGCGAGCTCGACTGGGAGGGCAGCACGCTCGACCACCCCGAGGCGGTCGAGCGTGCCTTCGACACCGACCCGGCCACGTTCTACTTCACGACCACCTACCAGCGGGCGGCGTTCGGCGGGTTCAAGGACTTCCTGGGCATGGAGCTGCGGCTCCGCGAGCCGGCGTCCGTCTCCAAGATCGAGCTGCTCACCAACACCCCTGGCGGCAAGGTGCAGATCCTCAAGGGCGGCGAGGGCGGCGAGGTGCTCGCCGAGGGCACGTTCGCGGAGACCACCACCTTTGAGCTGCCGGAGCCCGTCGTGAGCGACTCGTTCACGATCTGGGTCACCGAGCTGCCGCAGGTCTCGGACGGCTTCCGGCTCGAGCTGAGCGAGGTCGTGCTGAGCTGACCGTCGTCGCCGGCCCTCACGGCCGCCGGCGCTCACGACCAGTCCGGAACACCGGCGGGTACGAACCACATCATGTCGATGGTTCGTTCCCGCCGGTGTTCTTTCGTGACAGGATCGGCTCGGATACCGAACGCATCGACGGATGTCGATGTTGTGTGGCGAGATTCACGTCCACGACCGAGCCCCAGGGGACCAGGGCTGGAACACTGGGACCCGCTCGCGTGTTGTTGCGTGTGCCCATGGAACTCGAGGAGAACACCTTGACCGAACAGACCACCGCTCCGGCCGCCGGCACCACCGACGCCCCCGTGCTCGACGTCGTCATCATCGGGTCCGGTCCCGCGGGATACACCGCGGCCATCTACGCGGCTCGTGCCGGCTTCGCGCCCGTGGTCATCGCGGGTTCGGTCACCGCGGGCGGCGCCCTCATGAACACCACCGAGGTCGAGAACTTCCCCGGCTTCCCCGCCGGCATCCAGGGTCCTGACCTGATGGACGCCATGCGGGAGCAGGCGGAGAAGTTCGGCGCCAAGGTCATCTGGGACGACGCGGAGCAGGTCGAGCTGACCGGCGACATCAAGACGATCGTGACGGGCGGCGGCGACACCTACCGCGCCCGCTCCGTGATCCTGTCGACGGGCTCGGCGTACCGCGAGCTGGGGCTGCCCGACGAGAAGCGGCTCTCCGGCCGCGGTGTCTCGTGGTGCGCCACCTGTGACGGCTTCTTCTTCCGCGACCAGGACATCGCCGTCGTCGGCGGCGGCGACTCCGCGATGGAGGAGGCGACGTTCCTGACCCGGTTCGCCTCGAAGGTGACCGTCGTGCACCGCCGCGACGACCTGCGCGCCTCGAAGATCATGGCGGAGCGCGCCACCGCGGACCCGAAGATCGAGTTCGCGTGGAACAGCGAGATCGCCGGCATCACGGGTGACAGCAAGGTCTCCGGCCTCAGCCTGCGTGACACCGTCACCGGCGAGATCCGGGATCTGGACGCGACCGGCCTGTTCGTCGCGATCGGTCACGAGCCCCGCACCGACCTGGTCAAGGGCCAGGTCGACCTCGACGAGAACGGCTACATCCTCGTGGAGGGCCGGAGCACCCGCACCAACCTTCCTGGCGTCTTCGCCTGCGGCGACGCCGTCGACCACACCTACCGCCAGGCGATCACGGCCGCCGGCTCGGGCTGCTCCGCGGCGCTCGACGCCCAGGCGTTCCTCGACTCGCTGAACGACTGATCTCCGGCCGGCTGCCACCGGCCGCGCCCCACTGGGCCCCCTGCGGGGCCATGAACAAGGAGATGCTGGATGAGCACCATCAAGGTCACCGACGACACCTTCAAGAGCGAGGTCCTCGACTCTGACATTCCCGTCTTCGTGGACTTCTGGGCTACCTGGTGCGGCCCGTGCCGCATGGTGGCGCCCATCCTCGAGGAGCTGTCCGACGAGTACGAGGGCAAGATCAAGATCGTCAAGATCGACACCGACGAGAACCGGCAGACCGCCATGGACTACGGCATCGTCTCGATCCCGACGCTCAACGTCTACAAGGGCGGCGAGGTCGTGAAGTCGATCATCGGCGCCCGTCCGAAGCGCGCGCTGACCGAGGAGATCGACGAGGTCCTCGCGGGCTGACCTGCCTCCCTGCCGCGTGATCGAGCGCGTGTCCGGCCCACCCTCACCGGGTGCGGCACCGGGCACGCGCTCTTCGTTCGCCCTGGTCCGGGCACTTGTCCGGGGAGCGGCCGCGGCACGAGAGCCGCGTAGTCTCACCGTTTCGCTACGAACGGGTACTGGGTCGAGCACACGGTGCGTGCGAGACTGGCGTGCGTGAACGAGCTTCCCGAGACTGCCGGTAACCGCCTCGACCCGTGGTTCGGTTCGTACGCGGCGCGAGCGCACGGCATGCGCGCCTCGGAGATCCGAGCGCTCTTCTCGGTGGCCAACCGCCCCGAGGTCGTGTCGCTGGCGGGCGGGATGCCGTACCTGGAAGGCCTGCCGCTCGACGTCATCGCCGACGCGATGCAGCGCCTCATCGCCACCAAGGGCACGACGGCGCTCCAGTACGGCTCGGGCCAGGGCGAGGAGGTGCTCCGCGAGCACATCACCCAGGTCGTCGCGCTCGAGGGCGTCTCCGCCCATCCCGACGACGTCGTGGTGACCACCGGCTCGCAGTCCGCGCTCGACCTCGTGACCCGCATCTTCGTGGACCCGGGCGACGTGGTCCTCGCGGAGGCGCCGTCGTACGTGGGTGCGCTGGGGGTCTTCCGGTCCTACCAGGCCGACGTCGTCCAGGTGCCGCTCGACGCCGACGGCCTGGTCCCGGCGGCGCTCGACGCCACGCTGACCCGCCTGGCGGCCGAGGGCCGGCGCGTGAAGTTCCTCTACACCGTCCCGACCTTCCAGAACCCGGCCGGCGTCTCGCTCTCGGTCGAGCGGCGCCCCCAGGTCCTGGAGATCTGCCGGCGGCACGGCGTGCTCGTGGTGGAGGACAACCCGTACGGGCTGCTCGGGTTCGACACCGAGCCGATGCCCGCGCTGCGCTCCTACGACACCGACGGCGTGCTGTACCTCGGCTCGTTCTCCAAGACCTTCGCCCCCGGCTACCGCGTCGGCTTCGTCATCGCGCCGCACGCGGTGCGCGACAAGCTCGTGCTCGCCAGCGAGTCCGCGGTCCTGTCGCCGTCGAACGCCTCCCAGCTCGCCGTGGCGACGTACCTGGAGACGTGCGACTGGAAGGCCCAGATCAAGGCGTACCGCGAGACCTACCGCGAGCGGCGCGACGCCCTCGTGGGGGCGCTCGGCGAGTACCTGCCCCGCGCGTCGTGGAACGTGCCGCACGGCGGTTTCTTCGTGTGGGTGCGGCTGCCGGAGGGCCTCGACGCGCGGGCGATGCTGCCCCGTGCGGTCACCGCCCGCGTCGCGTACGTCCCGGGCACGGCCTTCTACTACGACGGCAGCGGCTCCGACCACATGCGCCTGTCGTTCTGCTTCCCCACCCCGGAGCGCATCCGGGAGGGTGTGCGACGGCTGGCCGGCGTTGTCAACGGTGAGTCCGAGCTGGTGCAGATCTTCGGCACCTCCGCGCAGCCCGGCACGGACACGGACGACGTCGAGGGCCCCGCCCCCGACCTGGCGTGAGCCCCTCCCCTCGACGGACGCGCAGGTCACCCCGGTGATCCGCGGGTCTGACACGATGGCAGCTGACCGTTCTCCATCTCGACCGAGTGAGCCCTCGATGACCAGTCCCGCCCCCGTCCCGACCGAGCCGGCCGCGCCAGGCGCTCCCCTCGACCCCTCGCCGCACGACGGCGGGCGCCGCTCGCCCCTGGTGGTCGTCCTCGCCGGTGGCCTGTCGCACGAGCGGGACGTCTCGCTGCGGTCCGGGCGCCGGGTCGCCGAGGCGTTGCGCTCCACCGGCCTGGAGGTCCTGGTGCACGACGTCGACGCCGACCTCCTGTCGTTCCTCCGCACGACCAGGCCCGACGTCGTCTGGCCGCTGCTGCACGGCGCCTCCGGTGAGGACGGTTCCGTCCGCGACGTGCTCGACATGGCCGGCCTGCCCTACGTGGGCACGGGCCCGCGCGCGAGCCGCGTCGTCTGGAACAAGCCGATCTCCAAGGCCGCGCTGCTCGACGCCGGGCTCGCGACGCCCGACTACGTGACGCTCCCCCAGAGCCTGTTCCGGGACCTCGGCGCGCAGCCGGTGCTCGACACGATCCTGCGGCGCATCGGCCTCCCCCTGGTGGTCAAGCCCACGGAAGGCGGCTCCGCGCTCGGCGTCACGGTCGTGACCCGCGCCGAGGACCTGCCCCGGGCGATGGTGGAGTGCTTCGCGTACGGCGAGACGGCGCTGGTCGAGCGGGCGATCGACGGTGTGGAGCTCGCGGTCAGCGTGATCGAGGGCGCCGACGGTCCCGAAGCCCTTCCCGCGGTGGAGATCGTGGCCGACGGCGGGTACGACTACGCCGCACGCTACGTGGCCGGCGAGACCGAGTTCTTCGCGCCCGCCCGGCTCACCCCGCAGCAGGCCGACCTGGTGTCGGACGTCGCCGTGCGCGCACATCGCGCACTGCACCTGCGGCATCTCTCGCGCACCGACATGATTCTCGACCGCTCAGGCACGGCGCACGTGCTCGAGGTGAACGTCGCGCCAGGTATGACAGAGATGTCGCTTCTGCCCCAGGCGGTTGCCGCGAGCGGGCACAACCTGTCGACGCTGTACCGGGCGATCATCGACACGGCGCTGGTGTCCGCGCGGTAGCAGATCGCTCGCGTTCGCCCCGGCCTGCCGAGGCGCGACGGTAGGACCCGGCACAAAGGCTCAGGGCCGGCATCCCTCGTGGGTGCCGGCCCTGAGCCCTGCGCCTGTCCGCGGACGTGCGCGTCAGTCCTCGGACGGCGGCCGCAGCAGGCCGCGCTCCTCGGGTGCCATGACGTTGAGGATGCGGTTGAGGTCCTCGACCGAGGCGAACTCGACGGTCATGCGGCCCTTGTTCTTGCCGAGCGCCACCTTGACCCGCGTCTCGAAACGGTCGGAGAGCCGGGTCGCCAGCTCGTCGACCGCCTCGCTGCGCGTACCGGCCCGCGGCGCCTTGCGCGCCTTGGAGCCGTTGCCGTCGGACTCCGTGAGCATCACGATCTCCTCGGTCGCCCGGACCGAGAGACCTTCCGACACGATGCGCTGCGCGAGGCGCTCGATCTCCGCGCCGTCGCTCAGACCGAGCAGGGCGCGCGCGTGGCCGGCCGAGAGCACGCCGGCGGCGACACGGCGCTGCACCAGCGGAGGTAGCCGCAGCAGGCGGAGGGTGTTGGAGATCTGCGGACGACTGCGCGCGATCCGGTTCGCCAGCTCCTCGTGCGTGCAGTCGAAGTCGTCGAGCAGCTGACGGTACGCGGCAGCCTCCTCGAGCGGGTTCAGGTTCGAGCGGTGCAGGTTCTCCAGCAGCGCGTCCCGGAGCATGTCGCCGTCGTCGGTCTCGCGAACGATCGCCGGGATGGTCTCCAGCTCGGCGGCCTGTGTTGCGCGCCAGCGCCGCTCGCCCATGATGAGCTCGTACTCGCCCGGGTGGTCCTTGTCCGGACGGACGACGATCGGCTGGAGGACGCCGATCTCCTTGATCGAGTCGACCAGCTCGTCGAGGTCGCCCTCGTCGAAGACCGTGCGCGGCTGCCAGGTGTTCGGCCGGATGGCGGTGACCGGCAGCTCCGCGAACCGCGCGCCGGGCACGGGGACAAGGTCCGGTGTTTCACGTGAAACAGCTTCGGGTGCGCTCTCCTCCCGACTGAAGAACGCATCGTCCAGGGCCGACGCCCCCGTGCCTTCGCTCGCCTCGTTGGCGACGGACAGCCGGCCACTGGCGATCGCGGAGTCCCACTTCACCGTGCTGGGCCGCGGCCCGGTGTTCTTGGGGGCGGCCTTCTTCTCCGTGACCTGCTCGGGAGTCCGCTCCGCGACCGTGTCCGCGGAGACGGCGCCTGCGGGCACCTCGTCCGTCGGAGTCTCGGCAGTAGTGGGCCGCTCCTCGACGACGGTTGCGACCGAGCCGCCCAGCACGCTGTCCGCGCCGTCCGACTCTCCAGCTGCGGAAGCCCGCTCGTCCAGCTCCGGACCCGTCGGGATCAGGGCGCCCAGGCCCCGCCCGAGCCCGCGTCGCTTCGCAGTCATCGTGTCTCCTCGTAGGTTCCGGTCCAGCGCTGAGCGCGGACGGGCTTCATCTCAAACACGGGATGCAACGCGTCCCGTTCATCACTGCCGACCATCAGTCCTGCGCTCCGACCGACTCCGTCTTCATCGCGCGACGCGGGCTCGATCCGCCCTGCCCACGCTCGGCCAGCTCTCGGGACGACTGAAGATACGCGAGTGCCCCCGTGGATGTCGCGTCGTAGGTCATCACCGTCTGGCCGTAGCTCGGCGCCTCGGAGATCCGGACCGAACGCGGGATCGTGGTCTTGAACGTCTCCGCGGGAAAGTGCGACCGCACCTCCCCCGCCACCTGCTGCGCCAGGTTGGTCCGGCCGTCGTACATCGTCAACAGGATGGACGAGACCCGGAGCTCCGGGTTGAGGTGGGAGCGGATCAGGTCGATCGTCTTGAGCAGCTGGCTCAGACCCTCGAGCGCGTAGTACTCGCACTGCACGGGGATGAAGACCTCGCGGCCTGCGACGAACGCGTTCACGGTAAGGAGGCCGAGGCTGGGCGGGCAGTCGATGAGCACGTAGTCGATGCGCTCCTCCCCTGCGGCGACCCGGTCGGCCAGGTACTTGTCGAGCGCCTTACGGAGTCGCGTTTCACGTGAAACAAGGGAGATCAGCTCGATCTCAGAGCCCGACAGATCGATCGTCGCGGGGACACCCCAGAGGTTGGGGATGTCCGGGCACTGCTGGATCGTGTTCGCCAGGGGCTCGCCCTCGACGAGGATCTCGTAGACGGAGGGCGTTCCCGCCCGGTGCTCGATCCCGAGCGCCGTCGAGGCATTGCCCTGGGGGTCGTTGTCGATCACGAGGACATTGAGGCCGGATTGCGCGAGCCCGGCCGCGATGTTGACCGTGGTGGTCGTCTTGCCGACGCCACCCTTCTGGTTGGCGACCGTGATGATGCGGGTCTTCGGCGGGCGCGGGAACTTCCGCCCCTGGAGTTCGATGCGTCGGCGAGCGTCCATTGCGAGCTCGGCGGCGACAGGAGTCGTCTCGTCAACGGCCGGGACGGTCGCGATGAGGGCCGATCGCCGCTCGTCATCGCCACCGTGCGGGCCGCCCGTGGGCTGCTGAGTGCCATTGGGCGTCTGCACGGACCCGGTCGTTTCACGTGAAACACCGGGAGCGGAGAGGCTCTGCACAGGAATCGGATCCGTCACGCGGACACTGTAATCGCTGGCCCCCGCTTCTGGCTTGGCCTCCGGGACGGTTTCTCCGTCGAAATGTGTGAATTCGGCGTCGACGAAGTCGACCATTTCGTCCTCGAACGTCATCGTCGCGGAGCCGATCACCGCGGGAGCGGCGTTCACCGCCGCGTCGAGTGCCTCACTTGCCCGCTTGATCGCATCTGCCGGGATCGGACGTCGCGAGGGCAGCTCCTCCATCAGATCCGGGTCGTCAGCCACCGCTTCTGACGGGGACGGCACCTCGACCCGATCCGGCACCGGCTCCAGCACTTCCGTCATCTCGTCGATCTCCAGAACCTCTGCCACCTGCGTGGCCTCGTCGTCGTCGGCCGTGGCCGACCTCGTCACGGACTCGATCAGCTGGCTGAGCTCAGCCACGTTCTTCCCCTCGGGGTCCGGCTTGTCCTGGCCCCACACCTCGTCACGCGGACGACCGGTCACGATCTCGGCCGGCGGCGGGGCCATGTCCTCGGACGACGGCACGCTCGCGCGCTCCGCCGAACCCTCCGACAGTTCCTGCGCCTGCGCCTCACCCAGACTCTCCAGGGAAGGCGCCGCGGGCGTCGACGCGTCGATCCCCTCATGGGCCGGCTCAACGGCGGTGTCGCCGTGCTTCTCCTCGTGGGCCGACGCGCTCGAGATGTCGGACGGAACACCGTCGCTCACCATCGCGGTGGCCGAGACGGCCACCGCGACGTGTGCCTGTGCCGTTACCTCAGCCTGTGCCTCGATCTTGGTGGGCTGGGTGCTGCTCCTGGCATCGCTCAGAGCATCACCACCCCCGGCGCGGAGCGGGACGGCGCTTCCGGCGCCGTCCGGGGCGGCACGGAACTGGGCGTCATTTCCGGCGCCGTCCGGGGCGGCACCGGACGGGGTGTCGTCAGGAGCGTCGCTCGCGGCCCCGTTGAGGACGGCGGCAGCGGGCGATCCCTCCGGGGACTCGTCCGCGACCTGGCCTGGCCGTTCTCCCGCAGCGACCACTCCGACTGCCGTCGCGCCCTCGGCCGGGGATTCCGCCGACGGTGTGCTGGGTGCCGGCGCCTCGTCCGGCTCGACCTCCTCCGGCTGCCCATCGGTCGGCCCCTCCGCGGAGGGCACCACCGATGGCGCCTCTCGCGACGCGGAGTCCACCGGTGGGGCATCGTGAGCCGCCGCTACCGGTTCCGAAGCGGACGAGTCGGACGTATCTGCCTTCGCGGCGGACGCCGCCAGAGCCGCAGCCGCCGCCGCTCGCTTGGACTTTCGTCTGAAGAAGCACACCCGTGTAACGCTACGGTCGGGCGCCTGTTCGGGCGTGCCGAAACGCCGTCGCGGAGGCGATCAGATCCTCCTCGACCGGCCGAGGCGCGCCGGGTGCGCGACGTCAGGTGGGAACACAGCCGCCCGGGAGGCGTAAGTCGACCACCGCTCCCTCTCCGCACCGCCGATCCACGCCCCCGCAGAACGCTACCGCTCGGTTTCACGTGAAACGCCTCTGCCTTCTCAAGGGGCCTTCTCGCGAGGAGCCAAGCGATCAACCGAACGCAACGCGCGCTCGGCTCCGTTTCACACCTGCTTCGTGTTTCACGTGAAACGGACCTCACCCGGATGCCTCGCCGCCCAGGCCCGGACCGGCCGACTGGCAGCCCGTACACCTCCGGCCCCTGACCTCGGCTCGCCGTTTCCTCACGGTCGGCAGAGCGCAGGCTCGACCCACCTGAACCGAACGGGAGCGAGGTTCAGCAGAGCTCGGCACGGACCGGACCCAACTCCAAGAATGCCGCTGCCTCCGGTCAACACCCACGCCAGTCCGTCGCCGCTATGTCAGAACTGGTATGCCCAGACCCGTCGCGTCTCCACCTATCCTCAAATCGCCCAGGTACGTCTGACTCCACGCAGGGAGGCGTCTTGTCCAGACCCATCACCCGAGCCACCGCACTGATCACCGCGTTCACAGCAGCGCTCGTGCTCGCCTTCGCGGCCCCCGCCAGCGCCGCGACGTTCCTTACTCACGCACAGGCAACCGCCCAGCTCAGCGCGGCCGGCATCTCCTGGACGTCGAGCGGCGGATGCAGCAATCGCAACGTCGCCACCTGCACGTCCTTCGACCAGGTGCGGCAGACCACGATCGACGGAATCAAGACGCTCCGCTCAGCAAGCGGATGTGCCATCACGATCACCGGCGGCACCGAGACCGGACACTCCAGCGGTACCTACAGCCACTGGAACGGCTACAAGCTCGACACCCGGCAGAGCACCTGCATCGACAGCTACATCAGCAACAACTTCACGTACGTCGGGTACATCTCCGGCTGGGGCTACCAGTACCGCTCCGGCGCCGGGAACCTCTACACCGACGAGGGCAACCACTGGGACATCCTCTACTACAACTGCGGCGGCTGCTGAGAGCGGCAAGCCGTCCCGCCCGCTCAGCACGAGGCCATCCGAGAACCAGGAACGGGAGCGATCGCCCAAGGCGACCGCTCCCGTTCCACGTGAAACATGACTGCCGGGAGTCCTACTTCCCGCGGTGCACCCGGACGATCGTCGTGGTCTCGACACCCTCCACCGTGGCTCCCTCGAGAATCTCCGGATCGCCCGTGGCGTACTTCCGCAGCACCTTGCGTGCGGGCTCGACCTCCTGAGCCACGTTGCGCCCC
The DNA here is from genome assembly GCF_042731755.1 of Promicromonospora sp. NPDC059942. Lineage (NCBI taxonomy): Bacteria > Bacillati > Actinomycetota > Actinomycetes > Micrococcales > Promicromonosporaceae > Promicromonospora > Promicromonospora sp. NPDC059942. Next base: position 87,108 of record NZ_JBHWLR010000007.1, on the reverse strand, counting down.
TTGAGGATCACCAGCTCGCCGCCCACCCGGACGAGGGGCATGCTCAGCCGGACCAGCTTCGACAGTGCGGCGACCGCCCGGGAGGTGACGGCGTCCGCCTCGAAGGCACCGTGATACTCCTCGGCTCGCCCGCGCTTGATCTCGACGTTCGCCAGGCCGAGCTCGGCCACCACCTCGGCCAGCCACGTCGTTCGTCGCTCCATCGGCTCGACCAGGAGCACCTGCAGCTCGGGCCGCATCACTGCGATCACGATGCCCGGCAGCCCAGCTCCCGATCCGATGTCGGCGACCGATCCGACCGTAGGAAGGTACGGGACGACCGCCGCGGAGTTGAGGATGTGCCGCTCCCAGATGCGCGGCACCTCGCGGGGACCGATCAGCCCGCGCAGCTCCCCCTGATCACGGAGCAGCTCCGCGAAGCGCACCACACCGTCGTACGCGTCGCCCAGGTACGCCTTGACCGCATCACTGGCACCAAGCGTCTCGCCGTCGAACATCTCGACGTCGGTCGAGCTGGCATCCCCTGCCACGTCCGAACCTTCCACGTCCCGTCCCTCCACTCGCTGTCGAAAGAAGCCAAACACACCGAGGGCCGGTGCACGTCCTCGGGACGCGCACCGGCCCTCGGCCGAAACCATCGGATCAGTCGGTGACCGCAGCCGTCCCGGCCGGCTGGACCACGACGTACCGCTCCGGCTCGACGCCGCGCGAATCGCTGACCAGGCCCGCAGCTGCAACGGCGTCGTGCACGACCTTGCGCTCGAACGCGTTGAGCGGCTCGAGCTCGACCTCCGCGCCGGACTCCTGCACCTGCTCGACTGCCCGCTCCGCGATCCGCGTGAGCTCGACACGACGCGCCGCACGGTAGCCACCGATGTCGAGCATCAGCCGGCTCCGGTCCCCCGTGCGGGTCTGCACCGCCAGGCGGGTGAGCTCCTGCATCGCGTCGAGCACCTCGCCCTCACGCCCGATCAGGTGCGCGAGCGACTCTGGGTCGTCAGCGACCACCTCGACGGCCGCGCGGTCGTGCTTTATGTCCAGGTCGATGTCGCCGTCGAGGTCGGCGATGTCGAGGAACTCCTCGAGGTAGTCGGCGGCGATCTCGCCCTCCTCCTCGAGGCGCTTGGTGCGGTCCTCCGGATCCGCGACCGTGGCCGCGGGATCGGGTGCGGCCGTGCCTGTGCTCGCGTTCATCGCGTCTCCTCCTACTTCTTCTGCTTGCGCTTGCCCGACGACGCCGGGGTCGCCCCGGGCGCGGTGCCGGACTGCTTGGGCTTCGATCCGGGCTGCGTGCCGGCTTGCTTGGGCGAGCCGGCCTGCTTCGGCGTGCCCGACTGCTTGGCCGTGCCCGACTGCTTCGACGTACCGGCCTGCTGCTTGCCGGTCGATCCGTCGGTCGGCGCATCGGCCGGTGCGTCGGCCACTGCAGCGGTGGCGTCCTGCGGGGCGGCCTGTGCGATCGCCGGGCGGGTCCCGCTCTTCTGCCGGTTCTTCCGCTTGGGCTGGACACGCTGGCCGCTCTTCGGCTCCTCGACCACCGGGACGTCCTCCTCGACGACCCCGCCGTTCCGGGCAGCCTTGCGCGCGGCCTTCGCGGCCTGCCGCTCCTTCATCTGCTTCTCGGCGACGGAGCCAGGCGTCGGCATCCGCTTGATCGTGTAGTACTGCTGACCCATGGACCACAGGTTGGTGACGGTCCAGTAGATCAGCACACCGACCGGGAAGTTCACGCCGGAGATCGCGAAGACGATCGGAAGCATGTAGAGCATCAGCTTCTGCGTCTGCGCCATCGGGCCCTCGAGAGCCGACGGCGGCATGTTCTTCATCGTCAGCTGGCGCTGCGTGGTGAAGGTCGTAACGCTCATCGCGACGATCAGCACGATGACCACGATGCGCGAGGTCATCGAGTCCGTCTGCAGGAAGACGTCGCTCAGCTGGGCACCGAACAGCGTGGACGACTCGATGTCACCTGCGACGTCGCGGGTGATCGGGCCGATGGGGTCAGCCGTGCCCTCGGAGATCTGCTTGAGGCTGTTCAGCACCCGGAACAGAGCGAAGAAGATCGGCGACTGCAGCAGGATCGGCATGCAGGAGGCGAACGGGTTCGTCCCGTGCTTCCGGTACAGCTCCATGGTCTCGCGCGTCATGTTCTCGCGGGACGCCGGGTCCGTCTTGCCCTTGTACTTCTTCTGCACGGCCTGCAGCTCGGGCTGGATCATCTGCATCCCGCGCGAGGCCTTGATCTGCTTGAAGAACAGCGGGATGAGCAGCACGCGGATGACGATCACGAGGGCGACGATCGACAGCACCCACGCCGTCCCGGGGCCGCTGGCCATCCCGAGCGTCGTGAACAGCCAGTGCGAGCCGTAAATGATCCAGGCTACGACCCATTCGATGGGGTAGAGGAAGGCGAAGAAGTCCATCGGTCAAGAAGCTCCAGTGTTGGTGACGCGAAGTCTGCGGTGGGTGCGAGGGGGTCGTGTACGGCGGCACGAGCCGAGGCAGGTCAGCTCTCGGCGTGAGTGTGCGTGCCGCGCGCGGGCGGCACGTCGTCGACGCCGCCGAGACTCCACGGGTTGCACCGCAGCAGGCGCCACAGCGCGAGACCGAGCCCGCGCAGCGCACCGTGGCGACGCAGCGCGATCAGGGCGTACTGCGAGCAGGACGGGTAGTACTTGCAGCTCGGGGGGCTCATCGGGCTGATGAACGCCTGGTAGAACCGGACCATCCCCACAAGGAGGGTCACCGGGAGCCGGCCGATCAGCGAAGGCTCACGCGTCGGCGCCTCACCCTCAGGGGCGGGGATGGTGGTCATCTCTTCCCGTCTCCGGAGACGCGCGCGACAGCACGCCGCAAGCACGAGTCGAGGTCGCGGTCGAGGTCCGCGTAGGTCGCGTCCGCAGACGGCGGCAGCGCGCGCACCACCGCACGAGCGGAGCTGGGCAGCACGGAGAGCTGGCCGACCGCGGCGGCACGGAGCCGACGCTTCACCAGGTTGCGCTGCACGGAGTTACCCACAGCCTTGGAAACGACAAAACCGACCTGTGGAGTTCCCGATCCTGGATCCGGGACATTTTCGTCCGGGACCAGGAGGTGAACCACCAAGGTCGATCGACCTACGCGCGTGCCGCGGCGCACCGTCCGCTCGAAGTCGACGGAACGGCGCAAACGGTGCGCCGCGGGCAACATGGCTCAGGCTGAGAGCTCGGCGCGACCCTTACGCCGGCGAGCTGCCAGGATGGCGCGGCCGGCACGGGTGCGCATGCGCAGCCGGAAGCCGTGGGTCTTCGCACGACGGCGGTTGTTCGGCTGGAAGGTCCGCTTGCTCACGAGGTACTCCAAGAACGTCGGGGTAGGCACACCGTCTGTCCTCGACGATGCAGTGAATGGTGGCCGTTCAGAAGTTCGATCGACCGAGCCGACCCGGGGCCTGGCCCATCGGTCCTGGCCGACGTCGGAGGACGTGGCTCGAATCCGTGTATGGGCGCGCAGAAGTACCTGGAACGGCTGTCTGACGTTACGCCGGGCGGGCCCCTCGGGTCAAACCAGAACCGCAGGATCATGCGTGTCGGACGCGCCACACCGCGCGCCTCGCCGGCCTTCCCGGCTGGGCCGTCCTGCCTGGCTACGTACCACTTACCCAGGCATGATCCGCGCCATCCACAACCTGTGGACAACTGTGTGGACGGTGCCTCATCATGGCAGACTCCAACACACCCCCAGCGTCGCGCACCACCCCACGCACGAGACTAAGGAAAGCCAGTGGCCAACCCGGACGAGAACATCGGCGATGTCTGGGCGCAGACCCTGACAGCGCTCGAGGCCCGGCCCGACATGAGCCCCCGGCAGCTCGCCTTCATCCGTCTCGCCAAGCCGATGGCCGTGCTGGACGACATGGTCTTCATCGCCGTCCCGCACGAGCAGACGCGCACCTATCTGGAGACGGCCGTCCGCGACGACCTGGTCTCCGCGATGTCGTCGGTCCTGGGACGCGACGTCCGCTTCGGCATCACCGTGGACCCCGAGCTGAGCAGCAGCACGCTCGCCGGCCCGTCCCAGATCTCCGGCCCGGCGGCGCTCTCCCTCGAGCACGAGCCCCCGGAGCCCGAGCAGGCGCAGATGCCGATCGCGCCGCAGCCCGCGCCCAAGCCGTCGGCCGAGCCCACCCGGCTGAATCCGAAGTACATCTTCGAGACGTTCGTCATCGGCTCGTCCAACCGGTTCGCGCACGCGGCGGCCGTCGCCGTGGCGGAGGCTCCGGCCAAGGCGTACAACCCGCTCTTCATCTACGGCGACTCGGGACTGGGCAAGACCCACCTGCTGCACGCCATCGGGCACTACGTCCACAACCTCTATCCACACATCCGCGTGCGGTACGTGAACTCCGAGGAGTTCACGAACGACTTCATCAACAGCATCGGCGAGGGCAAGGCGGGCGCCTTCCAGCGCCGGTACCGCGACGTCGACGTGCTCCTCATCGACGACATCCAGTTCCTGCAGGGCAAGGAACAGACGATGGAGGAGTTCTTCCACACCTTCAACGCGCTGCACAACGCGAACAAGCAGGTCGTCATCACGTCCGACGTCCCGCCCAAACAGCTCAACGGCTTCGAGGACCGGCTGCGCTCCCGCTTCGAGTGGGGTCTCATCACAGACGTCCAGCCTCCGGACCTCGAGACCCGGATCGCGATCATGCGCAAGAAGGCCGCGAGCGAGCACCTCGCCGTGCCGGCCGACGTCCTCTCCTACATCGGCTCCCGGATCTCGACGAACATCCGTGAGCTCGAGGGCGCGCTCATCCGGGTCACCGCGTTCGCCAACCTCAACCGGCAGCAGGTCGACCTGGCACTCGCCGAGATCGTCCTGAAGGACCTCATCACCGACGACGACGACACCGCGGAGATCACACCCGCCGTCGTGATCGCGCAGACGGCCGCCTACTTCGGCCTCACCATCGACGACCTGTGCGGCTCGTCACGGTCCCGGGTGCTCGTCACCGCCCGGCAGATCGCCATGTACCTGTGCCGTGAGCTCACCGACCTGTCGCTCCCCAAGATCGGCCAGCAGTTCGGCGGCCGCGACCACACCACGGTCATGCACGCGAACAAGAAGATCGCCGGCCAGATGGCGGAGCGCCGCTCGACCTACAACCAGGTCACCGAGCTCACCAGCCGGATCAAGCAGCAGCAGCGCGGCTGACGAGCCGCACCTCACACGTGCCGCCTTGCCTGGCTTCACGTTGCCCGAAAATCCGGGCATAGAACCCACTTCCACATCTTTCAACACCCCTGTGCACAGCGAGACCGGTGCGCAGGGGTGTTGCGTATACGCACCTCCACAGGGCTGTCCACACGCGGAACGGCTGATTACCTGGGCTCGGCTTCGCTTGTCCCCAGCGCTGTGGACACAACCTGTGCAGAACTTGGTGCGCCGCGCTGACCAGCCGATACACACCTGGGGACAAGCCTGTGGACGGGTGTGGACAAGCGGCTGTTTTCTGTGGGCGACGGGACCCCGATCGGTGGACAGCCTGTGTGTAAAAACTGGCCGTCCACAGCAGTCCCCAGTTCATGCACAGATCGCCCCACAGCTCCTCCACAGGAGGAAATGGCCTCTGACCTGCGGAAAGACACGATTTCCCCAGTTTCCACAACACCGACTACTACTACGACAGTTATCTATTAGGGGGAATCCACACGCCTTCATAAGCCGGTCGAGCGCTTCGGCTACCTCTTCGAACACTAGTACGACACCCGGCATGAAGTCCATCCACAGCCCCGGCCTATCGAGTGCCGCCAGGTCCCCAACTCGCGTAGGGTTTCCCTCGACAGCCCAGGAACAAGAGGAGATGTAACGGCATGAAGTTCAGGGTCGAGCGCGACGTTCTCGCCGATGCCGTGACATGGACCGCTCGCACGCTCCCCACGCGCCCGCCGGCACCGGTGCTTGCCGGGGTCCGGATCGAGGCCAACGCGCAGGGCGTGATCAACCTCGCGAGCTTCGACTACGAGACCTCCGCGCGCTCCGAGATCCCCGCCGAGGTGGCCGAGCCGGGCACCGTGCTGGTCTCCGGCCGTCTGCTCGCCGAGATCTCGCGTGCGCTGCCGAACAAGCCTGTGGACGTGGCGCTCGAGGGCAGCAAGGTCGTCGTCACCTGTGGCGCCAGCCGATTCACGCTCCTCACCATGCCTGTGGACGAGTACCCGGCGCTGCCGGGCCTGCCCGAGGTCAGCGGCACGGTGTCGGGTGACGCGTTCACCCACGCCGTCGCCCAGGTGACCGTCGCGGCCAGCCGCGACGACACGCTCCCCCTGCTGACCGGTGTGCGCGTCGAGATCGAGGGCGAGCGCATCACCCTCCTGTCCACCGACCGCTACCGCCTCGCGCTCCGCGAGCTGACGTGGACCCCGGCCACGCCAGGCTTCTCCGCCGTCGCGCTCGTGCGGGCACGCACGCTCAACGACGTCGCCAAGTCGCTCGGCTCGGGCGGACTCGTGAACGTCGGTCTGTCCACAGGCCAGGGCCTCGACCTCGTCGGGTTCGAGGCCGGCGGCCGGCAGACCACCTCGCAGCTCGTCGACGGCGACTATCCCGCCGTCCGCCGCCTGTTCCCGGACAGCACGCCCATCCACGCCGTCGTCGCCACCGCCCCGCTGATCGAGGCGGCGAAGCGCGTGAGCCTCGTCGCGGAGCGCAACACTCCGATCCGGCTCTCGTTCAGCGAGGGGCAGGTCGTACTGGATGCCGGTCAGGGGGACGACGCGCAGGCGTCCGAGGCGCTGGAGGCCGTCCTGGTCGGTGAGGACATCGCGGTGGCGTTCAACCCGCAGTTCCTCCTCGACGGCCTGGGCGCCCTGGGCACGGACTTCGTCCGCCTGTCGTTCACGCACCCGAACAAGCCGGTCGAGTTCACCGGCCAGGGCAGCCTGGACGGCGAGGACGACTCCGCCTACCGGTACCTGCTGGTGCCGATCCGCTTCACCGGCTGACGCGTTCTACGCCCCGTCCTGATCGACGGGACGTGCCCGCAACCCGACGTCAGCCAGCACCAAGGACGGCCGCCACGAGCGACCCCGTCGAACGACCCAGGAGGATTTCACGCACATGGTTACCCACATCGGTCTGGTCGGCCTGGGGAAGATGGGCAACAACATGCGGGCCCGTCTGCGCAAGGGCGGCATCGAGGTCACCGGGTTCGACCCGCGGCCCGAGGTGTCCGACGTCGCGACGCTCGCGGACCTCGCCGCAGCGCTCCCCGAGGACAAGCGGGTCGTCTGGGTGATGGTCCCGGCGGGCGAGCCCACCCGCGGCGTGCTCGACCAGCTCGGTGAGATCCTCTCCGAGGGCGACATCGTCATCGAGGGCGGCAACTCGCACTACGTCGAGGACCAGGAGCGTGCCGCCGAGCTCGCGAAGAACGGGATCGGCTACCTCGACGTCGGCGTGAGCGGTGGCGTCTGGGGCCTCGAGAACGGGTACGGCCTGATGGTCGGCGGCGCGGCCGCGGACGTTGAGAGCGTGCTGCCCGTCTTCGACGCGCTGCGCCCCGAGGGGCCCCGTGAGGAGGGCTTCGTGCACGCCGGCGGCGTCGGCGCGGGCCACTACGCCAAGATGGTCCACAACGGCATCGAGTACGGCCTGATGCAGGCCTACGCCGAGGGCTACGAGCTGCTCGCGGCCAAGTCCGACCTCATCACCGACGTGCACGGCACGGTGCGGGCCTGGAGCCGCGGCACCGTCGTGCGCTCCTGGCTCCTCGACCTGATGGTCAAGGCGCTGGAGGAGGACCCGAAGCTCGCGCTGCTCGACGACTGGGTCGACGACTCCGGCGAGGGCCGGTGGACCGTGGACGAGGGCATTGACCTGGCCGTGCCGCTCCCCGTGATCTCCGCCGCCCTGTTCGCGCGGTTCGCCTCGCGCCAGGAGCAGTCGCCGGCCATGAAGGCCGTGGCCGCGCTCCGCCAGCAGTTCGGCGGGCACGCGGTGAAGTCGGCGGAGTAGCGGCCGGGACGTACGATCTCCTACCGATGTACGTCTCCCACCTCTCCCTGCTGGACTTCCGGTCGTATGCGTCGGCCGACCTGGAGCTCGAACCCGGGGTCAACGCGTTCGTAGGGCGCAACGGCCGCGGCAAGACCAACCTGGTCGAGGCCATCGGCTATGTCGCGACGCTCGGTTCGCACCGGGTGGCCACGGATGCGCCGCTCGTGCGGTCGGGCGCCGAGCGAGCGGTCGTCCGGACGCGGATCGTGCGGGGCGACCGGGCGAGCACGGTCGAGCTGGAGATCACCCAGGGCAAGGCGAACCGCGCCCGGATCAACCGGGGCCAGCCGGTGCGGGCGCGGGACGTGCTGGGGGTCCTGCGCACGGTGCTCTTCGCCCCCGAGGACCTCGCCCTGGTGAAGGGCGACCCGGACGGCCGGCGGAGGTTCATGGACCAGCTCCTGGTCCTGATGATGCCGCGGGTGTCCGGGGTGCTCTCCGACTACGAGCGGGTCCTGCGGCAGCGTTCGGCACTGCTCAAGTCGGCGCGGTCGGCCCGGCGCTCCGGTGGGTCGTCACGGTCGGAGAGCTCGGCGGCCGCCGAGCTCGCGACGCTCGACGTCTGGGACGCACGACTGGCCGAGCTCGGCGCGGAGATCCTCTCGCTGCGGGTGCAGCTGGTGAACGCGCTGCGGCCCGCGGTCGCCGCTGCGTACGAGCAGGTGAGTGATGCCGACGGCGACGCGGAGATCGCCTACCGGTCGTCGCTGCCGGCCCTCTCCCTGGACAATCCACCGGAGTTGTCCACAGGCTCTGGGGATAACTTTTCGGACGTCGGTCGTCTCCGTGACCTGCTGCTCGAAGCTCTTGTCGAGGCCCGGCCGCAGGAGCTGGAGCGCGGTGTCAGCCTTGTCGGCCCGCATCGGGACGACCTCGTGCTGACGCTCGGCGGACTGCCGGCCAAGGGGTATGCGAGCCATGGCGAATCGTGGTCGTTCGCACTCGCGCTGCGGCTCGCATCGTTCCGGCTGCTGGGCGGGGATCCGCAGAATTCGGCGGATTCACCCACTTTCTGGGACCCCGAACTGGGCACCGACGCCGACCCGGTGCTCATCCTCGACGACGTGTTCGCCGAGCTCGACGTCCGACGTCGGGAACGGCTCGCGGAACTGGTGCTCCCGGCTCGCCAGGTGCTCGTCACGGCGGCCGTGCCCGAGGACATCCCGCCGGCTCTGGACGGCGTACGGTTTCACGTGGAACCCGGGACGGTGACCCGTGACTGATGAATCTCCACAGGGGCCTGTGGATAACTCTGAGCCCGCTCTGACGCCGCCGTCGGAGGTCGCTCGCGCTGCCCTCAACCGGGCCAAGGCCGCGGCCCGGGCCCGCGGTCTGCGGCCCGGATCCCCCTCACGCCGGTCACCCCTGGCCGAGCCCCGGTCGAGCGGTTCGGGGCCCGGCGCGCGGGATCCACAGCTCCTCGGTGCGGTCGTCGGCCGGCTGCTGCGCGAGAAGGGCTGGACCGAGGAGGTGTCGGTGGGCGGCGTCGTGGGCCGCTGGCGCGAGGTGGTGGGTTCGGAGATCGCCGACCACTGCACACCCGAGACGTTCGAGGAGAAGGTGCTCGTGGTGCGCGCCGACTCGACGGCCTGGGCCACCCAGCTCCGGCTGCTGGTGCCGACCCTGGTCCGACGCATGGCCGAGGAGATCGGGGAGGGCGTCGTCGAGGAGGTCACGGTCCTCGGCCCGGCCGGCCCCGGGTTCCGGCGCGGCCCCCGTTCGGTGCGTGGCCCCGGCCCCCGGGACACGTGGGGCTGACGGGCCCGGCCCACGATCCACAGGCGGCTGCGTCCGCCCGCCGGCGGGACCGCACACACGGCTCGCACGCGGTCAGGAACGGGCCGCAGACGCACGAAGGGCTCCCCGGCCGAAGCCGGGGAGCCCTTCGTCGCTCAGCTACGCCGTGGCGTCAGCCAGGAGCTGTTTGATCAGGCGTTCTGCTGCATCCGCTTGCGGGCCCAGACCAGGGCGACGCCACCGAGCGCGAGGAGCGCGGCGAACGCGATGGCGCCACCGACGGTCGCACCGGTCGCGGCGAGCTCCTCGGTCTCCTCAGCCTCGGGGCTGGGCGACGCGGAGGGCTCGGCGGCGGGCGGCACGGAGGCCGCCTCGCTGGGCTCGACGGACGGCGACGGCTCCGGCTCGGGCTCGGCGCACTCTTCCTCGATCACGATGAGCTCGGTCGGCAGCAGTGCCGAACCGTCCTCCTGGAGCTGGTAGGCACCGAGCTCCTCGGGGAACGTGTACTCCTCCGAGGTGAGCGTGGCAACGATGCCGGCCTCGGTCTTGGTGTAGGTGATCGCCTCGGTGCTGTCCGGGATGACCACGTCGTCCAGGCTGGCGGCGCAACCGGCCACGGCCTCAGGGATCACGGGGGTGACGACCTCGGCGGGCGGGGGCGTCTGGCAGACACCGATCGAGCCGGACTCCGACCAGTCGTACTGCGTGCCGCCCTGGCCGTCATAGGCGTCGACGCTGACGGTCCACTCGTGCGCCTTGTCGAGCGCGAGGTCCGGGTAGAGCTTCTGGAAGCCGTTGGAGAACTCGGTGTCCTCGACCGTCTGGCCGTCGATAACGACGGTGACCTTGGCCCCGTTGTAGTACTTGAGATCAACGTTCACGAAACCGCAGTCTGCGGAGACGCTCGGCGTGTGTGCGGAGGCGGGTGCGGCGCTGGCAATCATGCCGCCGAATGCCAGGATGGCGAGGGTTCCGCCGGCGAGAAGCTTCTTCACTCTGTAGCCCTTCGAAGTGAGAGTGCGCGTGCGCGCGCATGTGACCGGTCGGCGCTATTAGAGCAGAAAACGACAAATCAACGAAATGTCACCTTCTGCGTGCAAATTTTCTGACCTTCAACAGACGGCGACATGACGATCCGCAGGGGAATCGAATGCCGGGACGCGCTCTCGACGAGTCGTCCGGAGCGGCGTCGCCGAGGTCGCCGGCGGGGGCCGTCCGAGGACGGGACCGGACCCCTGGTCCGGACCTCCGGAGAGGGCTGGACCGAGGCTCCGGAGGCCGTTCGGGAACCGCTCCAGGGCCCCAGAAATCACCCTGTGGAGAAAGGTTGTGGAGGAGTGGCTACAAACACCCCAGGATCCCGGGTTTTCGCCGCTCAGAAGGTAGTATGAGGGGGTCAACCGCGCCGGGTTCCCAGGAACGTCCTGAGGACCCGGAACGCTGAGCACCGACGAGCCGTCGGACCGTACGTGGCACCCGAGCACGGCATGGACCTCACCTGGTCCGAGCCGCTCGCGCAGCAGCTGGTACGTCCGTCGTCGTGCACATCGTGTGCCTGAAAGACGAGGAGCAACCCCGCCCGTGACAGAGCGAATCGACGGCGGCTACGACGCCGGGAACATCACAGTCCTGGAAGGTCTCGAGGCCGTTCGTAAGCGACCGGGCATGTATATCGGATCGACCGGTGAGCGTGGGCTCCACCACCTTGTGTACGAGATTGTGGATAACGCTGTGGACGAGGCCCTCGCGGGCCACGCCACCGAGATCGACGTGCGCCTCTTGGCCGACGGTGGAGTGCGAGTCACCGACGACGGCCGAGGCATTCCGGTCGCCATGCACCCGACCGAGGGCAAGCCAACGCTTGAGGTCGTGATGACGATCCTGCATGCCGGCGGCAAGTTCGGCGGCGGCGGTTATGCCGTCTCCGGCGGCCTGCACGGCGTCGGCATGTCCGTGGTGAACGCGCTGAGCTACCGGTTCATCTCCGAGGTGCGCCGCGACGGGTTCAACTGGCGGCAGGAGTACACCGACGGCGGCAACCCGATCACCGGCGTCGAGAAGCTCGAGCCGCTCGGCCCCGACGAGCACACCGGAACCACGCAGACGTTCTGGGCCGACGGGTCGATCTTCGAGACGACCGAGTACGACTTCGAGACGCTGCGCGCCCGGTTCCAGCAGTACGCCTTCCTCAACAAGGGCCTGAAGATCACGCTCACCGACGAGCGCGCCGGCCACTCGTCCGCGACGGACGAGGTCACGGGCGCCGAGCCCGAGGCGACGGCCGACGGCGTCGAGGAGGTCGCGGGAGCCGACGGCACGCCGGACGTCGAGGGCGAGTCCCCGGACGCGGGCGCCTGGCGCACCGTCACGTTCAAGTACGACGACGGCCTCATGGACTACGTGCACCACCTCAACTCGGCGAAGCGGGTGGACCTCATCCACCCCGACGTCATCTCGTTCGAGAGCGAGGACACCGAGCGCAAGATCTCGGTCGAGGTCGCGCTCCAGTGGACCAGCGCGTACAGCGAGTCGGTCCACACGTTCGCCAACACGATCTCCACCACCGAGGGCGGCACGCACGAGGAGGGCTTCCGCGCGGCGATGACCACGCTGGTCAACAGCTACGCGCGGGACAAGGGGATCATCAAGGAGAAGGACGAGAACCTCACGGGTGACGACATCCGCGAGGGGCTGACCGCCGTCATCTCCGTGAAGCTCGGTGAGCCGCAGTTCGAGGGCCAGACCAAGACCAAGCTCGGCAACACGGAGGCCAAGACCTTCGTGCAGCGCGTGGTCCGCGAGCAGCTCGTCGACTGGTTCGACGCGCACCCGAACGAGGCCCGCGACGTCATCCGCAAGGCGATCCAGGCCTCGCAGGCCCGGATCGCGGCGCGCAAGGCGCGCGAGGCGACCCGCCGCAAGGGCATCCTCAACGGCGGCGGCATGCCGGGCAAGCTCAAGGACTGCCAGTCGCGGTTCCCCGACGAGTGCGAGATCTACATCGTCGAGGGCGACTCGGCCGGCGGCTCGGCGGTGCGTGGCCGTAACCCGCACAACCAGGCGATCCTGCCGCTGCGCGGCAAGATCCTGAACGTCGAGCGTGCCCGCCTGGACAAGGCGCTGTCCAACGCCGAGGTCCAGGCGCTGATCACGTCCTTCGGCACGGGCATCGGCGAGGACTTCGACATCTCGAAGCTGAAGTACCACAAGATCGTGCTCATGGCCGACGCCGACGTCGACGGCCAGCACATCTGCACCCTGCTGCTGACACTGCTGTTCCGGTACATGCGACCCCTGATCGAGCACGGCCACGTGTACCTCGCGCAGCCGCCGCTGTACCGGATCAAGTGGAGCAACGCCCCGCACGACTACGTGTACTCGGACCGGGAGCGCGACGCGTTCCTGGAGGCCGGCGCCGCGCAGGGCAAGCGGATCCCCAAGGACAACGGCATCCAGCGCTACAAGGGCCTCGGCGAGATGGACTACTCCGAGCTCTGGGACACCACGATGGACCCGGACCACCGGACGCTGCTGCAGGTCACCATGGACGACGCGGCCGCGGCCGACGAGATCTTCTCGGTGCTCATGGGCGAGGACGTCGAGTCCCGCCGCACCTTCATCCAGCGCAACGCCAAGGACGTGCGGTTCCTCGACATCTGACCGGGGCCGTCGCAGGAGTGCCCCACGGCGCCCTGCGACGTCCCGCGTCGAGACGGTGGCCCACGAGACGAAGTGACACGCCCAGCGGCGTGGAAAGGAAGTACAGACGGTGACGGACGAGACCCCCGGCGTGGAGAACTCCGACGACGGCATTCCCCTGGAGGACGCGCGGGTAGCGGTCCACCACGGTCGTGTCGAGCAGGTCGACCTGCAGCTGGAGATGCAGCGGTCGTACCTCGACTACGCGATGAGCGTGATCGTGGGGCGCGCGCTGCCCGACGTGCGCGACGGCCTCAAGCCGGTGCACCGCCGCGTCATCTACGCGATGTACGACGGCGGCTACCGGCCCGACCGCGCGTTCTCCAAGTGCTCGCGCGTCGTGGGTGACGTCATGGGCAAGTACCACCCGCACGGCGACACCGCGATCTACGACACCCTGGTCCGCCTGGTGCAGGACTGGGTGCTGCGCTACCCGTTGGTCGCCGGCCAGGGCAACTTCGGCTCGCCGGGCAACGACCCCGCGGCCGCCCCGCGGTACACCGAGTGCAAGATGGCGCCGCTCGCGATGGAGATGGTGCGCGACATCGAGAAGGGCACCGTCGACTTCCGGCCGAACTACGACGGCCGCACCCAGGAGCCCGTCGTCCTCCCGGCGCGCATCCCGAACCTGCTGGTCAACGGCTCCGCGGGCATCGCCGTCGGCATGGCCACGAACATCCCGCCGCACAACCTGCGCGAGGTCGCCGAGGGCGTGCGCTGGCACCTCGCCCACCCCGACGCCTCGCGCGAGGAGCTGCTCGAGGCGCTCCTGCAGCGGATCAAGGGCCCGGACTTCCCCTCCGGCGCGCAGATCCTGGGCCACAAGGGCATCGAGGACGCGTACCGCACGGGTCGCGGCTCGATCACGATGCGTGCGGTCGTGAACGTCGAGGAGATCCAGAACCGGATCTGCCTGGTCGTCACCGAGCTGCCGTACATGGTCAACCCGGACAACCTCGCCTCGAAGATCGCGGACCTCGTCAACGACGGCCGCATCCAGGGCATCGCGGACATCCGCGACGAGACGTCGGGCCGCACCGGCCAGCGCCTGGTGATCGTGCTCAAGCGCGACGCCGTGGCCAAGGTGGTGCTGAACAACCTCTACAAGCACACGCCGCTGCAGGAGAACTTCAGCGCCAACATGCTCGCGCTGGTCGACGAGGTGCCCCGCACCCTCAGCGTCGACGCGTTCGTGCGGCACTGGACCACGCACCAGATCGAGGTCGTGCGCCGGCGCACCGAGTACCTCCTCAAGGAGGCGCAGGACCAGATCCACATCTACGAGGGCTACCTCAAGGCGCTCGACGCGCTCGACGAGGTCATCGCGCTCATCCGCCGCTCCCCCGACGTCGACGAGGCGCGCACCGGCCTGATGGACCTGCTCACGATCGACGAGCAGCAGGCCAACGCGATCCTGTCGATGCAGCTGCGCCGTCTTGCCGCCCTCGAGCGGCAGAAGATCCTCGACGAGCACGCGAAGCTGCGCGCCGAGATCGAGGACTACCTCGACATCCTCGCCAAGCCGGAGCGTCAGCGGATCATCGTCGGCGAGGAGCTCGACGAGGTCACGGAGCGCTGGGGCGACGAGCGCCGCACCACGATCCTCCCGTACGACGGCGACATGTCGATGGAGGACCTCATCCCCGAGGAGGACGTGGTCGTCACGATCACGCGCGGCGGCTACGCCAAGCGGACGCGGACTGACAACTACCGCTCGCAGAAGCGCGGCGGCAAGGGGGTGCGCGGCGCGCAGCTGCGCGAGGACGACATCGTGGACCACTTCTTCACGACGACGACCCACCACTGGATGCTGTTCTTCACCAACCTCGGCCGCGTCTACCGGGCCAAGGGCTACGAGCTGCCCGAGGGCGGCCGGGACGCGAAGGGCCAGCACGTAGCCAACCTGCTGGCCTTCCAGCCGGGCGAGAAGATCGCCCAGGTGCTCGACATCCCCGACTACGAGGCCGCCGAGTACCTGGTGCTGGCCACGCGTCGCGGGCTCGTGAAGAAGACCCGCCTGAGCGAGTACAACTCGCCGCGGTCGGGCGGGCTCATCGCGATCAACCTGCGCGAGGACGCCGACGGCGCCGCGGACGAGCTGGTCTCGGCCCGTCTCGTGAACGCCGACGACGACCTCATCCTCGTGTCGCGCAAGGGCCAGTCGATCCGCTTCCACGCGGACGACGAGTCGATCCGTCCCCTGGGCCGCGCGACGTCCGGCGTCACCGGCATGAAGTTCCGCGAGGAGGACGAGCTGCTGTCCGCCGACGTGGTCATCGAGGGCGCCGACCTGTTCGTCGTCACCGAGGGCGGGTTCGCCAAGCGCACCCGGATCTCGGAGTACCGGATCCAGGGCCGCGGTGGCCTCGGCATCAAGGTCGCCAACCTCGTGGAGGCACGGGGCGACCTCGTGGGCGCGCTCGTGACCCACGGGGACGACGAGGTGCTGGTCATCATGGAGCGCGGGAAGATCGTGCGTTCGGCCGTCGCGGAAGTTAACCTCACCGGCCGGAACACCCAGGGGGTAACCTTCGCAAAGCCGGACAAGGGGGACAGGATCATCGCCGTCGCGCGCAACGCGGAGCGTGAGGACGCGGGCGATGCGGTGGGTGCCACCGACGAGAACTCCGACGGTGAACCCGCCGAGCGGGTTACCGTGGAAGACAATCCGACCCCCGACGAAGTTCCGAGCACCCCTGAGCAGGACAGCACCGGACGCGAGGACAGCTGATGACGAGTGACAAGAACGGGCACGTGCGCATCGCGACGCCTTCGCTCGAAGAAGACCTGGAGATCACCCGGGACCGCAAGGCCGTGACGCAGGAGAACGACGCCGAGAACTCGAGCGCGGAGCCGGCAGGGGCCGGCTCGGAGAAGACCTCCGCGTCGAACGGTTCGGCCACGGACAAGCCCGCAGACGGCGGGAGCGCGTCGAACGGCGCCGCTGCCGGCGCCGGCCAGGCCACGGGCGGCGAGAAGCTGCCCGAGCCCGTCGTGGTCGCCTCTCCCGCGGCGAAGGCGGACCAGCCCACGGAGAGCAAGGCACCGAAGCCGCCCGCTGCGGACGACACGGCCGTCCCCACCACGGGTGGGGTCTGGCGGTCCGCCTACGAGGCGGGCAAGCAGGGCAAGGAGCAGAAGCCGGCCGCGGAGTCGAACGGCGGGTCCAAGGATTCGGCGGGCCTCGTCTCGGCGATCGGGCGGGCCTCGACGAAGACTGACGCCGCGGCGTCGCAGAACGCACCCGCGGCCGAGCCGGACGCGAAGTCGTGGAACAGGGTCCCGGCGCCCGGTACGCCGGGGAGCACCCCGGCGGCCGCTCCGACGGGAGCCGCGGACGGCGTGAAGGCCGGCGCGATGAAGGCTGCCCAGGCCGCCCTCGACGCGGCCCGCAGCGCGGCGAAGAAGGTGTCCTCGATCATGCCTGACGACGAGGGGCAGACGGCGGCTCAGAACGAGCCCAGGCCGCGGCCCGAGATGCACTACACCGCGGGTGGGGTGCGTGGCACCGCCGTTCCGGTCGGTACGCCCACCGAGGGCGCACAGGGCCAGTCGGCGCAGCCCGCGTCGTCCCCCACGCCCGAGGTGCCGCGCCCGGCCCCCGCCGGACCGCGCCGCGTACGGCTCGCGCTCTCCCGGGTCGACCCGTGGTCCGTCATGAAGCTGGCGTTCCTGCTGGCCGTGGCGGTCGCGATCATGACCGTGGTGGCCACGGCGGTGTTCTGGTCGGTGCTGAACAGCCTCGGTGTCTTCACCACGGTGCAGAGCTTCGTGGAGGACGCCGTGGGCCCGCAGAGCAACGTGAACCTCACGCAGTTCGTGGAGTTCCCCCGCGTCATCTCGCTCGCGACCCTGATCAGCATCTGCAACATCGTGCTGCTGACGGCCATCGCGACGATCATGGCGTTCCTGTACAACATCACGGCGGCACTCGTCG
Organism: Promicromonospora sp. NPDC059942; assembly: GCF_042731755.1. Lineage (NCBI taxonomy): Bacteria > Bacillati > Actinomycetota > Actinomycetes > Micrococcales > Promicromonosporaceae > Promicromonospora > Promicromonospora sp. NPDC059942. The sequence goes on along the minus strand of NZ_JBHWLR010000007.1, from coordinate 69,689 downwards.
GCGGCGTGCACATGACGCTGACGGACGACTGACCAGCGCTGCCGGAGCGTTCTCGTGCGTCCTCGCGCACGACTCGGCGCACGTCACACCGCGGACCATCATTTCGGTTTGGGACATCGTCCCTACCTGGGGTAATCTCCAGTGTCGCTAGAGCGTGCGCAACGCTCGTCCGGGGCTATAGCTCAGACGGTTAGAGCGCTTCCCTGATAAGGAAGAGGTCGGAGGTTCAAGTCCTCCTAGCCCCACTCCCGGACCTGCAGAGGCTCCCCAGGAGGAACTCGTGAAGAAGCTGCTGATAGTGCTGCTGGCGGCCGGCGCCGGCTACATTCTCTGGCGCAAGCTGAGTGAGGACGCGGCTGGCCGCGATCTCTGGTCCGAGGTCACCGACTCGATCGACTGAGCGGCCATCGTCGGGGCCATGGCGCAATTGGTAGCGCACCTGCTTTGCAAGCAGGGGGTTGGGGGTTCGAGTCCCCCTGGCTCCACCCCATGACCGAAGCCCGGATTCGTCCGGGCTTTTGTCGTTCCCGGGGTCGGTCGGGTCCGCGTTCCCGTGGTCGGACGCCGCGCCTCCGAGGGATCACGTACGCGCGCCTAGTGGGTTACCCGTACGTTTGGCCGGTCCGGCGATTTTTTCACCCCCGATCGGCCTCGGGCTGCTGACAAGGCAGGACCCCTTCCATATCGTCGAGCGCGAGGGGCAGCACCACCCAACTGTTCGGCCCCTCGTGATCCGAGGAGGACAGCGTGTCCCTGACCAGGAAGCTCATCGGCACCGCCGCCGCAGTGACAGCAGCCCTGTCGGCCGCCGTGGTCGCCACGCCGACGGCCACCGCAGTGCCCGACACCATCCCGCTCACCATCACCAACGACTCAGGTCGAGGCGACCAGGTGTTCATCTACGTCCTTGGCGAGACCGGCGGCCAGCTCGGCTACGCCGACGCCCAGGGGGTGTTCCACCCCTGGCCGGACGCCGGGAGCGTCCCCGAGCCGGCGCCGGACGCGTCGATCGCGGGTCCGGCGGACGGGCAGGACATCACCATCCGGATGCCCAAGCTGTCGGGCCGGGTGTACTTCTCCTACGGCAGCAAGCTCGACCTCAAGATCGTCAACGACGGGCGGCTCGTGCAGCCGGCCGTGCAGAACCCGAGCGACCCGAACCGCGACATCCTGTTCAACTGGACGGAGTACACGCTCAACGACTCCGGCCTGTGGATCAACAGCACCCAGGTCGACTTCTTCTCGGCGCCGTACCAGACGGGCCTGCGCTCCTCGAGCGGCGAGCTGCTGCACACCGGGATGCTCAAGCCCGACGGCTGGGACAACGTCGTCTCGTCGCTCTCGCAGCAGGACGGCTGGGACGGTCTCGCGCAGACCGGACCCGACGGATCCGTGCTGCGGGTCCTCTCCCCCGGCCACGGCGTCGGCACGGGCCAGGTCGACGCGAACGTCCTGTCCGACTACGTCGACCGCGTCTGGAGCAGGTACGCGAGCGAGACCCTCACCGTCGTGCCGTACGGCGACCAGCCGGAGAAGAAGTTCCTCGGGACCGTCTCCGGCGACACGATGACGTTCACCGACACGTCGGGCGCCGTTGTCACCACGTTCCCGAAGCCCTCCGGCGAGTCGATCTTCGGCTGCGCTGGCGACCTGGCCGCGCCGAACAACGACATCGGCGCCATCGCGCGCACGCTGTGCGCCGGGTTCAACCGGTCCTCGCTGCTCGACAGCAGCACCCAGCCGACCCAGGATCCGGCCGGCTTCTACCAGGACTCGGTGACGAACTACTACGCCAAGTACATCCACGAGCAGATGGCGGACGGCAAGGCCTACGCGTTCGCGTTCGACGACGTCGTGGCGCAGGAGTCGCTGGTGCACGACGGTGACCCGACCGAGGCTTTCATCCAGCTCGACCCGTTCGCGGGGGCGGCCACGCCGATCGGCGGCTGACCCCGGCCCGCTGATCGGGGCGTACACAGGGCAGGAGGGCCCGGCCGTGTCGGCCGGGCCCTCCTGGTGTACGTGAGACAGGCTGGGGTCAGCCGCCCTGCTTGCTCTCCCCCGGCGGGACCTGGTCCACGACCGGCTCGTCCTTGGCGGGCGGAGCCGGCTTGGCGTCCTTAGGCTCCGCAGCCTTGACCGGAGCCTCGGAGCCGGCCTTCTGCGCGGCGTCGGACACCGCGCTGCTCGCCTTCTGCGCCGTGGACTTCGCGGCGTCGATGACGGGACCGGCCTTCTCCTTGGCGGCGTCGATCACCGGGGCGGCCTTCTCGAGCACCGGACCGGCCTTTTCCTTCGCCGCCTCGAACGCGGGGCTCGCGGCAGAGTAGGCGCGGGCGCCGAGGTCCTTGGCCGTCTGTGCGGCCTTGGCCCCCGCCTCCTTGCCCTTGGCGATGGCGGAGCCTGCTGCCGAGCCGACGCCGGAGGAGTGCTTGGCGGCGCCGTCGGAGTAGTCGGCTCCCGAGCTCTGTTCCCAGGGCTCGGCCCACGGGTCGGTCTGGGGCTGTGCGCGCTTCCAGAACACGTAGCCCGCGACGGCCGCACCGCCCGCGGCCAGCGCGATGAGCCAGCCCTTCTTGGAGCTCTTCCTGCTGGCCTTGTCCGCCGCGTCCGTGACGGTCTCGGCGAGCGAGGTCTTGCCCTGTGCCGCCGCGGCGTTGGCCGCCGCGACGTTGAACGCGGAGACCATCTTCGGGAGCAGGTCGTCCACGAGCTTGTCGTGCGCGGAGTCGATCAGGGGCGCGGCCTTGCCCGCCACCTTCTCGACCTGGGGCGCGGCCGCCTGCAGGCTGTCCTGCCAGGCCTTCTCGGCGCGCGGTGTGAGCCATGCGATGAAGTCGTTCACGCGGGGCTGGGCCCAGTCCTTCGCGTTCGAGGCCCGGTCCTTGGCCTGGGCCGCGATGGACCCGGCCTGCGTCGCGGCCTTGGAGCTGACGTCGGAAAGCAGAGCTGTGGCCTCCGCGGCCCTCTCCTTGACCTTCTCGGTGTCGATCTTGCTCGTGTCCACGTAGTCGGTCACCTTCTTGCGGGTCATGTAACTCCCCCCGAACTGTTCAATACTCCTCAAGGTGCCACTCTGCCATCGCCTGCCGTTACTGGCGAGGGCGGGCTGCGCCGCTGCAGCATCTGCGGGCCGCTCCGTGGGAGGATTGATACATGTTCGCAATCCTGCACACCACCTCCGGTGACATCCGCATCGAGCTCTTCCCGAACCACGCGCCCAAGACTGTCGAGAACTTCGTCGGCCTCGCGACGGGTGAGAAGGCCTGGACGGACCCGCGCACGGGCGAGGAGCGCAAGGACCCGTTCTACGACGGCCTGATCTTCCACCGCGTCATCGACGACTTCATGATCCAGGGCGGCTGCCCGCTCGGGACGGGAACCGGCGGCCCGGGGTACACGTTCAACGACGAGATCCACCCTGAGCTCCAGTTCAACGAGAAGTACATCCTCGCGATGGCCAACGCCGGCAAGCGCCGGAACCCGGTCACCGGCGAGATCGAGGGCACCAACGGCTCCCAGTTCTTCCTCACCACCGCGGAGACCCCGTGGCTCAACGGCAAGCACACGATCTTCGGCAAGGTCGCGGACGACGCGTCGCGCGAGGTCGTCGACAAGGTCGGCAAGACGCGCACGCGTCCCGGCGACCGTCCCGTCGAGGACATCGTCATCGAGTCGGTCACCATCGAGCCCTGAGCCGCCGCGGCGCTCGCGCCGCCGGACAGTACCCGTACGACCCGAGCACCGATGACCGAGGGGACTGAGGACGTATCGCGATGAACGACCCGGCCGCCGAGGAGCCGACCGAGGCCGAGGCTCCCGTCTGCCCGCGACACCCCGACCGGGTGGCCTACGTGCGCTGCCAGCGTTGCGGTCGTCCGACGTGCCCGGAGTGCCAGCGACCGGCCGCGGTCGGCGTCCAGTGCGTCGACTGCGTCCGGGAGACGAAGCGCGCCGCCCCGCGCATCCGGACGGTGTTCGGCGGCTCGGCCACCAGCACCGCCGCCAACGGCCGGCCGGTCGTCACGCTGACGATCATCGGCATCTGCGTCGTGAGCTGGCTGCTGCAGCTGGTGACGAGGGGCGCGTGGACGGACGCGCTGTGGTTCTGGCCGTGGGGCGGCGTGATGGAGCCGTGGCGGTTCCTCACGGCGTCGTTCCTGCACTCCACGTCGCCGCTGCACATCCTGTTCAACATGTACGCGCTGTGGATCACGGGCCAGTTCCTCGAGCCGCTGCTCGGCCGGGCCCGGTTCGCGGTCCTGTGCCTGCTCTCCGCCGTGGGGGGGTCGGTCGGCGTGCTGCTCCTGGCCGGCGACCCGTTCACGTCGAGCGCCTGGGTGACACCGGTGGTCGGCGCGTCCGGGATGGTGTTCGGGCTGTTCGGGGCGATGCTCCCCGTGATGCGCCGCCTGGGCCGCAGCATGGCTCAGGTGCTCGTCCTGATCGCGATCAACGGCGTCATCGGGTTCTTCGTGCCGAACATCTCGTGGCAGGCGCACCTCGGCGGTCTCGTCACCGGTGCGCTGGTGGCGACCGCCTACGCGTACGCGCCCAAGGAGCGGCGCGCGCTCGTCGCATGGGTGGTCCCGGTGGTCGGTATCGCCGTCCTGACCGCGCTGGCGGTGTGGCGCTACAGCTCGGTCGGCGTCCTGTGAACGGGCCGCGGGACTAGCGAACGGGCTGTCACCAGTCTCTTTTCCCCAGCTTTACCCACAGCTGTGGATAAATGGGTACACAGCTCCGCGGCCGCCTCGGTGCGGCCGCGGAGCCGCCGTTTCTCAGCGCCAGCGGGTGGTGAGCCCGAAGCCCACGATGATCAGCCCGAAGCCGACCGCGAGGTTCCACTGGCCGATCTGCGGGATCGGCAGCGCGAGGTCTGCGCTGGTCAGGTAGTACGTCACGATCCAGGCGAGGCCGAGGACCATGAGGCCGACCATGACGGGGGCGAGCCAACGTGGGTTGACCGCCTCACCGGGCAGCGCGACCTTGGCCTCGGCCTTGTCAGCCTTGGGCGTGGCCTTCTTCTTATTGCGGGACTTCGACTCGGGCACGAGGCGGGCTCCTGTCCTGGGGGGTCTGCCCGACGGGTGTGCCGAGCCGACGTCTGCTTGCTCGTGGACTAGCGTAGTGGTCGACAGCCCGAGTCGTGACCAGACGCGTCCGCGGGTTTGTCGAATGTTGCAGGAGGGACGCGTGTGACCGGACCGGAGCCCACCCCCGCGCCGTCTTCCAAGGGCGGTGCCGGAGGCTTTCTTGGTGCCCTGACCCATGCCCGGTGGCGGTCGTGGCTCAGTGTGGGGGCGGTCGCCGTGCTGGCCGGTCTCATGTTCAGCGCCAGCGCCCGGCTGGCCGACGGCGGCGGCGCCGGCAACCGTGACCCGCAGGACCTCGCGCAGCTCGTGGACACCGAGACGAACCGCGTCACCGACCTCACCGAGCGCAGCAGCGAGCTGGACCGCGAGATCGAGGCCCTGAGCGCGCGGGCCGGCACGACCGTGCCGACGCTGGACGACGACGTGGTGCGGCGCGAGGGCGTGGTGTCGGGATCCGAGCCGGTGCGTGGCGCAGGTCTGACCGTGACGCTCGACGACGCACCGTCGACGTCGGTCGGGGCGGGGCCTGGCGGCGTCGAGCCGCAGCCGGATGACCTCGTGGTGCACCAGCAGGACCTGCAGCACGTCATCAACGCGCTCTGGGCCGGCGGGGCCGAGGCGATGACCCTGCAGGGCGAGCGGGTGACGTCGACGTCGGCGTTCCGGTGCTCCGGAAACATCCTGCTGCTGCACGGCAAGGTCTTCTCACCACCGTACAAGGTGACGGCAGTGGGAGACCCGGCGAAGATGGAGGCGTCGCTCGACGAGTCCGAGGGTGTGCAGACGTACCTCGAGTACGTGGACTGGGTACACCTGGGCTGGGACGTGCGGCGTAGCGACCACCTGGACCTCCCCGCGTACGACGGCGGCGGTCTGCAGTACGCGACGGTTCCCGATGGTACGGAGGTCTTTGGATGACCCACGCGCAGGCCGGCCACAACGTGCCGCTGCCACAGGAGGTGTTCCCCATCGCGTATCAGCGCGGTCCGTCCGGGATGGGGCCGCGCAACGCGCGGCGTCCCCAGTCGTCGGGATCCCCCATGCGGCCCGTCGCCTGGCTGATCGGCGTGATGGGCGAGCTCCTCGTGACGGCAGGTCTGGTGCTCGGGCTGTTCGTGGTGTGGCAGCTCTGGTGGACGGACGTCGAGGGCGCGCGCGCCCAGAACGAGATCATCGCCGAGATGGACTGGGAGGCCACTCCGACGGGCCCGCAGACCGCCGAGGAGAACCTCGGCCCGCCGCCGGTCATGGCGGAGCCGCCGCAGGCCGGCACGCCCTTCGCGCAGATGTACATCCCGCGGTTTGGCGACGACTACGTCAAGCCGATCGCCGAGGGCACGGACAAGGCGACGGTGCTCGACACCATCGGCATCGGGCACTACGTGGGCACCGCCATGCCGGGCGACCTGGGCAACTTCGCGATCGCCGCCCACCGCACGACCTACGGCAAGCCGTTCAACCAGATCGCCGAGCTCAAGCCCGGCGACCCCCTCGTCGTCCGCACCAAGGAAACCTGGTACGTCTACAAGGTGACCGAGTCGCAGATCGTCTACCCGCAGAACGTCGAGGTCATCGCCCCGGTCCCGGGTGTCACCAAGGACGAGCCCATGCCCGAGCTGACGCAGCGGTTCATCACCCTCACCTCCTGCCACCCGATGTTCTCCGCGACCGAGCGGTACATCGTGCACGGTGAGCTCGAGTACTGGTCGCCCGTGGGCGAGGGCAAGCCGAAGGAGCTGGTGAGCTGATGTACGCGCTGCTGTGGCGGGCCATCCCCGGCCCCGGCTGGTTCAAGTTCCTGGTCTGCCTCGTGCTGGCGTTCGGCGTGATCGCGGTGTGCTTCACCCAGTTCTTCCCGTGGCTCAGCGACTACATGCCGTTCAACGACACCACCGTCGGCGCGTAGCATGCCTGCATGACGCGCATCCTCGTCGTCGACAACTACGACTCGTTCGTCTACACGATCGTCGGTTATCTCGACCAGATCGGCGCCCGGACCGTTGTGGTCCGGAACGACGCCGTGCCCACCCCCGACGCCGACGGCCGCTTCTGGTACGACGGCGACGACGGCGCGCCCGTGCCCTACGACGGCGTGCTCGTCTCCCCCGGCCCCGGCACCCCCGCGGAGGCCGGCGCGTCCGAGGACGTGATCCGAGCCTGTGCCCGGTCGCGTACCCCGATGCTCGGCGTCTGCCTCGGGCACCAGGCGCTGGCCGAGGTGTTCGGCGGCAAGGTGACGCACGCGCCGGAGCTCATGCACGGCAAGACGAGCCTCGTGGAGCACTCGGGCCAGGGCGTCCTCGCGGGCCTGCCCGCGCCGTTCACCGCGACGCGCTACCACTCGCTGGCGGTGACGCCGGACAGCGTGCCGGCCGAGCTCGAGGTGACCTGCTCGACGGCGTCGGGCATCGTCATGGGGCTGCAGCACCGCGAGCTGCCGCTGCACGGCGTGCAGTTCCACCCCGAGTCCGTGCTCACCGAGGGCGGGCACCGGCTGCTGGCGAACTGGCTGGAGACCTGCGGGCTCGAGGGCGCCGTGGAGCGGGCAAAGGGAATGGCGCCGCTGGTCATCTCCTGACCTGCGACGCCATCGTGTGGTGCGGCCCCTGACCGGTCTCCCGGTCAGGGGCCGCATCGCGTTACGGGATGATGTCCTCGCCGTCGCCTTCCGCGCCGCCCTCCGGGCCGGTGGAGATCACCAGGTTGATGTACGAGCCCACGTCGACGGTGGAGCCCGGAGCCGGGTCGGACCGGATCACCTGGCCGGCGGCGAAGATGTCCGAGGACTCCTCAGACGCCTGCTGGCACGTGATCTGCACGCCGGTGCACGCGACCTGGGCCTCGTCGAGCGTCTTGCCGACGAGGTCCGCGGGGACGGTCGTCTCCTTGGGCGCCGGCGCCTCCGCGATGTAGACCGTCACCGAGGTGCCCTGCTTCACGTCGCCGGCCTCGGGGTCGGTGCGCGACACCGTGCCCGGGGTCACCTCGTCGCTCTCCTCGGTGTCCCACTGGATGGTGCCGAGACCGAGGTTCGCGAGCTGTGCCGCGGCGCCGTCCTTGGACTGCCCGACCACGTTCGGGAGCGTGGTGTTGCCGGTCGAGAGGTAGAGGACGACCTCCGAACCCTCCTGCACGGCCAACCCCGCGCCCGGCTCGCTCTTGGTGACCTGGCCCTGGCTGACGTCCGGGCTGTTCTCGGACTCGGTGCCGCTGACCGAGAGGTTCAGCTCCTCGAGCTTGGCCCGGGCGTCCGCCTCGGACAGGTTCTTCAGCTCGGGCATGGTGACCTGACCCGGCGCGCCCGCGACGAAGACGGTGACCGTCGAGTCCGGCTCGACCTGCTCACCCGCGCCAGGGTCGGTCGTGCCGGTCGTCTGGCCCTCGTCGAGGTCGGACTCCTTGTCGATGGCCTTCTGGAACGTCAGCCCGGCGGCCTCGATCTGTGCCTTCGCCTCGTCGGCGGTGATGCCCTCCGCGATCGTGGGCACGGCGACCGTCGTCGGCTCCTCCTCGCCACCGCCGTTGATGACCATGGCGATGATGATGGCCGCGACCGCCGCGAGGGCGATCCCGAGCAGCCACCACATGAGGGCCTTGCTCTTCTTCTCGGGCTCGCGCTGACCGTTGCGGGTCTGTGGGCCGGGGTAGCCGTTGCCCGGCGTGATCGGGCTCTGCTGCGCGGTCGCCGGGCCCCAGTTGCCCTGGCCCGGCGTCATGACCTGCGTGGCCCCGTAGGCGGGCTGGCCCGCGACCTGGGTCGCGCCCATCATCGCGGCACCGACCATGGGTGCGGTGACCTGGCCGCCGCGCATCGCGGCCTCCAGGTCGCGGCGGAACTCCGCCGCGGTGCTGTACCGGTGGTCCCGGTCCTTGGTGAGGGCCTTGAGCGTGATGCGGTCCAGCACGTCGGGGACGTCGGTCGCGACCTCGGACGGGCGCTGCGGCTCCTGGCCCACGTGCTGGTAGGCGACCGCCACGGGCGAGTCGCCCTGGAACGGCGGACGGCCGGTGAGCAGCTCGAACAGCATGCAACCGGTCGAGTACAGGTCGGAGCGCGTGTCCACCTGCTCGCCCCGGGCCTGCTCGGGCGACAGGTACTGCGCGGTGCCGATCACGGCGTTCGTCTGCGTCATGGTCGCGGCGGAGTCGGCCATGGCCCGGGCGATGCCGAAGTCCATCACCTTGACCGCGCCCGTGGGCGTGATCATCACGTTCGCGGGCTTGATGTCGCGGTGCACGATGCCCGCGTGGTGGGAGTACTCCAGCGCGCTCAGCACGCCGACCGTGATCTCCACGGCCTCCTCGATCGGCACGGCCGAGCCGTCGGTCAGGATGTCGCGGACCGTGTGGCCCTCGACGTACTCCATGACGATGAACGGCACGTGCACGTCCTCGCCGGCGGCGTTCTGGTGGATGTCCTCGCCGGTGTCGTACACGGCGACGACGGCCGGGTGGTTCAGCGCGGCAGCCGACTGGGCCTCGCGCCGGAAGCGCGTGAGGAACGACGGGTCGCGAGCGAGGTCGGAACGGAGCACCTTGATCGCGACGGTACGACCGAGACGGGTGTCGTGGCCGATGTGTACCTCGGCCATGCCGCCACGGCCGACGAGCTCGCCGACCTCATAACGGCCGGCGAGTACGCGGGGCGTGTTCTCCACCACTCATAGGTCCTTTGATGTCGTGGCCGTCTGCCTCGGGGCATACGACTCGTTGAGGAGCATCATCCCAGAAGCGGCCAGTCCGGCCGCTGCCGGGGGATTCAGCGTTTCGGCGTAGATTTCGGAGGAACCCCACGGCTCCCGCAGCGCGCCGTCGTCGCCGCCCCCGGTGACCAGCATGATGAGGATGACCACGAGCAACAGCCCGACCAGTGCGACGAGCGGCCAGGACACCCGGATCCCGAGGCGATCCTCGATCCCGTTCACCCAGCCCTGGATGTCGGACGACAGGCTGCGCCGTCCCTTCCCAGGGTGCCCTCCCGAGCGCCCCTGCTGGGGGACCCGCCGCCCGTCCTGGCGTGTCGAGTGCAGGTCGCGGCGCGACGGGTAGGCCCGCGCGGCGCCGTTCCCCGTGCCCGCGGCCGGCGGGACATACCCGGGTGCGGCGGCCTGGCCGTAGGAGTCGGAGCCGTAGGCGCCCGACGTCGTGCCGTACCCGGCCGAGTCGGAACCGTAGCCCGCCGAGTCCGAACCGTATCCGGCGGAGTCGGCGCCGTACCCGGTCGAGCCGTATCCCCCGGACGCGGGTCCGCCGGCCGGGGTGCCCGGCGCCGGAGAGTAGGGGCGTCCATAGGCGTCCGTCCCGTAGGTGCCCGACGTCGTGCCGTACCCGGCCGAGTCGGAACCGTAGGAGCCGGAGCCGAACGGTCCGGAGCCGTAGCCGCCTGCCGGGGTGCCCGGGCCGTAACCGCCCGCGGGGTTCCCGGAGCCGTAGCCGCCCGCCGCCGAGCCCGAGCCGAAGCCGCCGGCAGGCGCCCCTGGACCGGGCGAGGGCTGGGGCGGCGCGGACTGGGCGTTGGCCACGGTCGTGTGCCGACCGCCGCTGGTCGGGCCGAACGGGGACTGCCTGCGGGCGTGCGAGGGGCCGGGCTGCGGCGCGCTCGACCGGCCGTTGCCGGAGCGCTGCGTGGTGGAGGCCTGGCCGTCGCGGCGCGAGCGGCGCGCGTAGCGCGAGCTGCCGAACGGGTCCTCGGCGATCTCCGCGGCGAGCATGTCGAGGTGCCGCGCGAGCTGGTCGGCCGACGCGATGCGCTGCGCCGGGTCCTTCTCCAGCATCTGCGTGATGGTCTCGGCCAGCCCCGGGTGCACCGAGGTCGGCAGCAGCGGCATCGGCGCGTTGACGTGCGCGATCGCGATGTCGACCGGCGTCCGGCCGGTGAAGGGACGGCGGCCCGCCGTCGCCTCGTAGGCGACCACGCCGAGCGCGTAGATGTCCGAGGCGCCCGTGGCCGACTGGCCGACGGCCTGCTCGGGGGACAGATACTGCGCGGTGCCCATGACCATGCCCGTGGCGGTCATGGGCACCTGGTTCTGGGCGACCGAGACGCCGAAGTCGGTGATCTTCACGGTGCCGGAGTGCTCCAGCAGGATGTTGCCCGGCTTCACGTCACGGTGCACCACCCCCGCGAGGTGCGCGGCGTGCAGGCCGCGCGCGGTCTGCGCCAGGATCGGCAGCAGCCGGGCCGGCTGCAGCACCGGCTCCCGTTCGAGCAGGTCGGCGAGCGGCTCGCCCAGGACCAGCTCCATGACGAGATAGCCGGCGCCGTTCTCCTCGCCGTAGTCGAACATCTGCGCGATGTTGGGGTGGACGAGGGTCGACGAGTTCCGGGCTTCGGTGCGCAGGCGGCGGAGGAAGTCCTCGTTGCCCGTGTACTCCTCGCGGAGCACCTTCACGGCGATCTCGCGCGCGAGCTTCTCGTCGCGCGCGACCCAGACCTCGCCCATGCCGCCCATGGCGATGCGCCGCACCAGCTTGTAGCGATCACCCAGCGACAGACCCTCGACCGGTCTCATTTCGAGATCGCCGCCTGCATGATCTGCGCGGCGATCGGGCTGGCGAGGGCGCCACCCGTGGTCTCGTTGGTGGACTGGCCCTCGTTCTCCAGCACCACGGCCACGGCGACCTGCGGGTCGTCGGCCGGGGCGAAGGAGGTGAACCACAGCGTGGGCGACCGGGGGTCGTCCTCGGCGGTACCGGTCTTGCCGGCCACCTGGACACCCGGGATCTGCGCGCCCGTGCCGGAGCCGTCCTCGACCACCGCGACCATCATCTCGGTCAGCGCGTCGGCTGTGGACGAGGAGAACGGGCTCTTGTAACGGTTCGGCTTGGTCTGGCTGACGAGCTCGAGGTCGCTGTCCCGCACGCTCTGGATGAGGTAGGGCTCCATGAGGTCGCCGTCGTTCGCGATGGCCGCGGAGATCATGGCCACCTGGAGCGGCGTCATGCGGAGGTCGCCCTGGCCCATGCCGGACAGCGCGATGCGCGCGGCGGAGTCGTCCGTAGCGCTGTCGGAGAGGCCCGGGTAGACGCCGACCGAGGTCGTCATCGGGATCTCGAGCGAGTCGGTGAAGCCGAAGTCCTGGAACATCTGCTGCATGCCGTCCTTGCCCACCGTGTTCGCAAGTCCGAGGAAGGCGGTGTTGCAGGAGATCCGCAGGGCGTCCTTGAGCGTCATCTGGCCCGTCGTCGAGCAGGTCTCGCCGTCGAAGTTCCGCACCTTGCCGCCGTCCCCGGTCGTGCCGGGGAGCTGGTAGTCGTTCGGCGCCGGGATCTGGGTGGAGGGCGACATGCCGTCGTACTCGATCGCGGCGGCCGACGTGAGCAGCTTGAACGTCGAGCCGGGCGGATAGATCGCGTTGATGGTGCGGTTGATCGTGGGGCCGTAGGGGCTGAGCCGCTCCTCGCCGCCGATCGAGTTGACCTGCGGCTTGGCGTTGAGGACCTTCTCGGCGGCAGCGGTGGCCGCCTTGCCGTCGTGCGAGGACAGCGCGTTCGGGTCGAACGAGGGCTTGGAGACCATCGCGAGGATGGCGCCCGTCTTCGGGTTGATGGCCACGGCCGCGCCGACGTTGTCGCCCAGGGCGTCCCAGGCGGCCTTCTGAACCTTGGGGTCGATCGTGAGCTCGACCGAGGAACCCTGCGCCTCCTCGCCCGTGATGAGGTTCTGGAGGCGGTCCAGCCAGAGCGAGTCGTCCTCGCCCGCCAGGTAGCTGTTCGCGTACCGCTCCATACCGGTGATGGAGCCGTTGATGCTGAAGTAACCCGTGACCGGCGCGAACACGGCGGCCGCACCGGCGTCGCCGTCGGAGTAGGTGCGCTGGTACTTGAAGTTGTCGTCCACCGGGACGGACGTGACGATCGGGTCGCCGTTGCTCACGACGATCGGTCCGCGATCCCGGCCGAGCGCGCTGTAGGTGCCTCGGACGTTCCTGGGATCCTCGTTCAGGCTCTTTGCCTGGACGAACTGGATCCAGGTGGTCGAGACCATGAGGGCCAGGAACATCACCATGACGACGGTGGACAGGCGGCGCAGGGTCGCGTTCACAGGTCCACCCCCCGCACGATCTGGGTCGCCTCGTCGGGCGTCGGTCCGCGGCCTGCACCGGCCTCGGTCCCCGCCTGGACCGGGGCCGCACCCGGCCCCCCGACCTCGATCGCGCCGCCGCCCACCACTGCGGGCGCGGGGTCGGCCAGGGTGCCGCGGGTCGGCAAGGCCGACGGTCGCCGGGCGGCGTCGGAGATACGCAGCATGAGGGCGATGACTATCCAGTTCGCGAGCAGGGACGATCCACCCTGCGCCATGAACGGCAGGGTCAGACCGGTGAGCGGGATGACGCGGGTGATGCCGCCCACGACGACGAAGAGCTGCAGCGCCATGACGAACGCGAGGCCGCCCGCGAGCAGCTTGCCGAAGCCGTCACGCACGCCGATCGCGTGGCGCAGGCCGCGCTGCACGATCACCAGGTAGATCAGCAGGATCGCCAGCAGGCCGGTGAGGCCGAGCTCCTCGCCCAGGGAGGAGTACACGAAGTCGGAGAAGGCGAACGGCACGCGGTCCGGGAACCCCTCGCCCCAGCCGGCGCCGAACATGCCGCCGTACGCCATGCCGAACATGCCCTGGACGATCTGGTAGGACCCGCCGAAGACTCGGTCGTAGAGCTCCGGGTTGAGCGGGTCGAGCCAGACGTCGACACGGGCCTGCACGTGGCTGAAGATCGACCAGGCGACGACGGCGCCCGCGGCGAACATCGTGAGGCCGATGACGATCCAGCCGACCCGGTCGGTGGCCAGGTAGAGCATGCCGACGAACAGACCGAAGAACAGCAGGGAGGTACCGAGGTCCTTCTCGCCGACGAGGACCGCCAGCGAGACGGCCCAGACGATGAGGATGGGGCCGAGGTCGCGCAGGCGCGGGAGCTGGAGGCCCAGGAACTTCTTGCCGGCCAGCGCCAGCGTGTCGCGGTTCGCGACCAGGTAGCCCGCGAAGAACACGGCGAACGCGATCTTGGCGAACTCGGCCGGCTGCAGCGAGAACGGGCCGATGAAGATCCAGATCTGTGCGCCGTTGATCTCCTTGCCCAGGCCGGGGACCAGGGGGAGGACGACCAGCACGATGCCGACGATCATCGCCGTGTAGGTCAGGCGGCGCAGGCTGCGGTGGTCGCGGATGACGAAGATGATGATGCAGGCGAGGATGATCCCGATCGCGGACCACATGATGTGCCGCGGCGCGTTGGCACCCGCCATCATGACGCTCGGCGACAGGTCGAGCCGCAGCACCATCGCCATGCTGACGCTGTTCAGGAGGATCACGGCGGGCAGGATCACCTGGTCGGCGTAGGGCGCCCGCAGCCGGAGCACGATGTGCGCCGTGAAGGCCAGTGCGGCCAGGACGAGCGAGTACGTCCAGAACCCCTCGGGCAGGCCGTCCTCCATGGAGTAGCCCACCATCCACATGCCGCCCATGCCGAGCGCCAGCGCGACGACCAGCAGGATCGCCTCGGCGACGCGGGCCGGGGCCTTCTCCTCGGGCTGAAGGGCGGTCATCCGTTCCCTCCCGTCGCGGTGTCCTTGGAGGCGGTGGGCGTGGACTTCGGCGTCGAGGTGCTGGCCGGCTCGCTCGAGGTCGGCGTCGGGGTGGACGAGGGCGACGGCGAGGCCGACGGCTCGGTCTCCACGGTCGCCTCGGCGATCAGCCGCTCGGCGCGCCCGCGGGCGTCCTCGAGCGAGGTGGCGCGGATGGTCTCGTTCACCCGGTCCGCGACGAAGGTAGGCAGGTCGTCGACGCGCGTGCCCGTGAGCTCGACCGCCGTCGAGAAGGTAAGAGGCCCGGCCGTGGCCGGGATGCCGCGGAACACCGCGACCTGGCCGTCGGACTCACCCACGTAGTACTGGGTCTGGGTCCAGCGGTAGCCGCCCCAACCCGCCAGGACGAGGCCCACGACCAGCAGCAGCGCACCGACCACGGTGAGCCAGACGCGCTTCTTGCGCGTCGGCGCCTCCTCGTCGGTCTCCTCGGCCAGGTCGTCGTCGGGCTGGATGTCCGGCTGGTACTGCTCCTCGTCGGTGCCGCCCGCGATCATGGCCTGCTCGAGCGTGTCGGCCAGGTTGTCCTGGGCCGTCGGGTCGGACAGCACGCCCACCGCCACGGGGGCCGGTGCCTGCTGTCCGCCCTGCGCCGCGCCGCCGCGGCTGAAGCCGGTCACGGTGTCGCCGTCGATGTCGGAGTGCGGAGCGGCGCTCGTCGAGGGCGTGCCGCCGCCGGCCGCGGTCACGCCCGCGAGGGCGGCCGAGCCGACGATCTCCGGGGTGACGGTGGCCGTGGTGCCCGCGGCGGCGGCGTCGTCCAGGACGTCGGCCACGACCACGGTGATGTTGTCGGTGCTGCCCGCGCGCATGGACATCGAGACGAGCCGCTCGACGGCGTCATACGGGTCGGGGACGGTGCTGAGGACCTCGGCGATCTCGCTGTCCGGCACGAACCCGGACAGGCCGTCGGAGCAGAGCATCCAGCGGTCGCCCGGCACCGCCTCGCGGATCGACAGGTCGGGGGTGAGGTCCAGGTCGAAGTCGCCGAGGACCCGCATGACGACGTTGCGCTGCGGGTGGCTCTCGGCCTCGTCCGGCGTGATCCGGCCGGTGTCGACCAGGTGCTGCACGAAGGTGTGGTCCACGGTGACCTGGGCGAGCGTGCCGCCCCGCAGCAGGTACGCGCGCGAGTCGCCCAGGTGGGCCATGGCAAGCGTGTTGCCGGACTTCAGCAGCGCGGTGACGGTGGTGCCCATGCCGGCCAGGTCCGGGTCGGCCGTGGTGGCGTCGACGAGGTCCTGCCGGGCGCGGTCGATCGAGCGTTCCAGCTCGGACATCGATTGGTCGGAGCTGTGGTCGGGCCGGTCGAGGCCCACCAGGGCCGCGATGGTCAGCGCGGACGCGACGTCGCCGCCGGCGTGCCCGCCCATCCCGTCGGCCACGACGAGGAGGTTGGGCCCCGCGTACGCGGAGTCCTGGTTGTTGGAGCGGACGAGGCCGACGTCGGAGCGCGCGGCATACCGCAAGGTCACGGTCACGTGGTGGTCATCCCTGGAGCTCGACGACGGACTGTCCGATCTGCACGCCTACACCGAGGCCGAGCGGGATGACGCCCTGCACCCGCTCCTCACCGATGTAGGTGCCGTTCGTGGAACCGAGGTCCTCCACGAACCACTGGCCGCCCTGGGGAAAGATCCGCGCGTGACGCGAGGACGAGTAGTCGTCGTCGAGCACGAGGGTGCAGCTCGGCGCGCGCCCGATCAGCACTCCGGACGAGGTGAGGGGAATGGTCGTCCCGGTCAGCGGGCCGGCAACCACGACGAGCCGCGACGGGCCACCGCGCTGGGGTGCGCGGGGCGCACCGCCACCCGGGGTCGGCGTCGGGGCCGGCCCCGCCAGCTCGGGCCGGCGCCGCCGGCCGCTGGACGTGCGTGGCCCCGCGAGGTCGCGCCGAAGCACTGCGACGGCGGAGAGCACGAACACCCACAGCAGCACGAGATAGCCCAGCCGGAGCAGGGTGAACGTCAGCTCACTCATTTCGGTTTATTCACCAGTCCTCGTTGTCCGCACCGGACGCGCTGCCGGTCCAGAACATGATGCGGGTACGGCCGATGGTCATCGTGTTGCCATCGAGCAGGGTCGCGGCAGGAACCTGGTGGCCCTCGACGTACAGGCCGTTGGTGGAGCCCATGTCGGTCGCCACGACGCCGTCCGGCGTCACGCGGATCTCGAGGTGACGCCGGGAGACACCCGGGTCGTCCACCACGATGTCCGCCTCGGCGTCGCGCCCGATGACGGTCACCGGTCCGGTGAGCAGGTAGCGCTGACCATCGATGTCGATGAGCGGGTGCCGTCCCGTCGGCGCGCCGGAGGTCGCCGGGGCGACGCTTCCCTGCACGCTGCGCGACCGCACGGTGAAGCGGCCGGGCACCAGCTCGTACTGCTCGTCGAACGTCACGCTCACAGGGCCCACGAACGCGTAGTGCTGCGTCGCGGCGTACGCCGTGATGTTGGACGCGAGCTCGTCGGCGAGGGTCTGTGCACCCCACGCCTCGATCTGGGCGAAGTCGTCGGGAGCAAGCTCGATCGTGAACTCGTTCGGTGCGACGGTACGGTCGCGTCCGACGACCGCGGCACGGTCGTCCAGTTCACGCCGCAGCCTGCTCGCCAGCTCGACGGGCTTCACTTCGCCACGTCCCACCTTGGCGAACGCGTTGTTCATCATGCGCTCCACGCTCTTCTCGAAGCGGTCCAGGGCGCCCATGCCACCTCCTTCCAGGGTCTGCGCCGGGCAGACTACCTAGATCGTATAGACCGGTAGGTCCCCGCAGACTCCAATACTGTGGATGTCCTGCGGATCTTCTCCGATCTTCCCTCAGGTGGCGCGGCGAGGAGAGACGTGGGCGGATCCGCACGCTACTAGACCTGCGGCGGGACGTGAACCACTTCACGGTTATTGGATTCGGAACTGCCCTCCGAGTCGTGCTAGCGTCATCCTCGCAGCGCGCGAGTGGCGGAATAGGCAGACGCGCACGGTTCAGGTCCGTGTGCCCGAAAGGGCGTGGGGGTTCAACTCCCCCCTCGCGCACGTTGTACGCAAGGCCCCGGCTCAGAGAGTCGGGGCCTTCGTCATGCCCGGGTTCGGGGCATCGCGGTGTGTCCGAGATGGGTACTTCTCCCCGATATTTCTGGGGTCGGGCGCCGAAAGGCCGGGGTGGGGGAGGCGTCGGGAGTCGCCCCCCCCCCCCTTTGGGGGTTCCCCCGTTCCTCCCCGTCCTCCGGTGGTCCCCCCCCCCTTGCTCTTTCCCCCCCCCCTTGT
>NZ_JBHWLR010000007.1:20511-51736 GCF_042731755.1 Promicromonospora sp. NPDC059942 | reverse complement strand
TTCGCAGCTGTGGGGGTGCCGGAAGGGGCCCCCCCCCTCCCTGTCTTTCGGGGGGGAGGACGCAGGGGTCGGGTGTTACCCTCCTCGCACCCCCCCCCCCCCCCGGCCGTGGCGGGCTGCCGCGGTGCCGCCGCGTCAGCGGATGGTCACCGTCCCGGTGCTCGTCACCGACCTGGTCGTGTACCCGGCCCGTGAGCCGGTCACCGTGACCGTCAGGTGCTTGCCGCGGGCCCGCGCCGGGATCACGAACCGGTTGCTCGTCCGGGTCGAGATGGTCGCCCCGTCCGCCTTCCACACGTACTTCACCGACGACGGCGCCGGCGACCACGTCCCGCGGCTCACCGTGAGCGTCGACCCGACCCGCTTGGTCCCCGTGATCGTGGGCCGCGGCGCGGTGAAGGTCCCTGCGGCGACCGTCGAGGTCGCGGAGCTGGCGACCGACCTCGTCGTGTACCCCGTGCGCGTGCCGATAACCGTGACGGTCAGCCGCTTCCCCTTCGCCGAAGCCGGCACCACGAACGTGCTCGACGTCCGCGTGGAGATGGTCGTTCCGTTCGCCTTCCACACGTACTTCACGGACGACGGAGTGGGCGACCACGTCCCGCGGGTCGCCGTCAGCGTCGCGCCGACCTTCGCCGTGCCCTTGATCGTGGGCTTCGGGGCAGTGAACGTCCCGGGGGCGACGGCGGATGTGGGGGCGCTGGTCGCCGACGACTCGTAGTACTGCTTGAGGCCAGTGACCGTGACGGTGACCTTCTTGCCCGCCGCCGAGGCGGGGACGGTGAAGGTGCTCGACGTCGCGCCGGCAACCGCGACGCCGGCGACCTTCCATGCGTAGCGGAAGCTGCTGGGTGTCGGCGACCAGATGCCGGTGGCGGCGGTCAGCTTCGCGCCGACCTGCGGTGTTCCAATGATCGTCGGAGTGGCCGTTGTGAACGTTGCAGGCTTGACGGTGACCGTCCGCTTGAGCTGGGAGTCGAGGAAGCCGCCGTCTGCTCGGAACTTCAGGACCATCGGATAGGTGCCGGGAACCAGCTCGTCCTCGTCGCCCGTCCTGATCCAGCCATGACCAGTTCCGTCGAGCTGCGCGCTGTATCCGAATGCGAACACCGCCCGGTCGTCGAGGTAGAGCCTGGCGACTCCGGCCGGAACGAGCGAGTCGGACCGCACGTCGACCCCGATCAAGTCAGGCATCTGTCCGTAGTGCCACGACAACGGGAGGTTGCTCTCGATACGCGTTGCAGGCGGGGCAAGGACGACGATCTCTCCGCTCCACGATGGCGAGTCGGCCTCGCCCCAGCCTTCATGGGTGAACCGGGCTGTGTACGTCCCCGGCTCGAGAGAGAGGTCGTGCAGGCACGCCGTGATCCGCGTGCCTTCCTGATTGGGTTGGTACCAGTCATAGGACTGTCCCGGATCACCGTCCACGCTGATGGTGGTCTGGTGTTCCGACTCCCGCCAGAGGGGTGATCCGTCCTCCGTGTCGAGTGTGAAGCAGAGCGTGTCCTCGGAGCCCTGGCGCCAGGTCCTCGGACCCGAGGTGGTCAGTGCGACCGGGCTGGGTTCGACGAAGTCGAAGGTGTTCTCGATGGTGGTCGTGGCGTAGGGCGACCCGGAAAAGGTCACAGCCACGTCGTGGCTTCCGACCTGCGCGTGGTCGCGGGGCATGAGGTAGATGTCCGTAGAGGAGGGCCACAGGCTTTCTGCCTCGAGCGCGCGCTCTTGCCCGTCGGGAGTCCGCACAGTGGTCTCTGCCAGACCGGTGATCGGGGTCCCGTCTCCGAGTGTTGCGGCGACATTGACTCGGAGGTGATCCGTGACGCGCAACGGACGGTCGGCAGGCAGCATCGGCAGGACGGACACCTCCACCGGGATGGGGTCGCCCACCATGATCGCCCAGTGCTGACCGTAATCCCCTTGGCCGGTGACCGCTGAGAAGACAGCGCGCTCGGCGGGAACCACGGGTGGGGCCGCGTCTTTGCCACTGAGCCCCCAGCTGAGAATTGTTCCGTCGTCCAGGGCTGCGGCTCCCCGGCCATATCGGATTGCGGCGAGCGAGACGATCGATCGTCCGGTCGGCGCGACCGCGACGAGCCCGTTCTCCGACGAGATGATCCGGCCATCCGCTGTGGCGGCGACAGCCTCGACCTGACCCATGTCGACGCCGATGAAGCGCGTGTCCGCGGGTGGTTCGAACACGGTCGCTCGGGGCTCGTCGTTCTCGACCCGGCAGTACACGAACGCCCCATCGCCGCGCAGCGCGACCCAGCGGCTGCCCGAGTCGCGCGCGGAGATAGCCGTGTAGCGCAATCCGGGGCCTGGATCGCTGGCGTCGGGGCACATCACTTCCGGCGTCCCTGAGGGCTCAAGCACACCGTCCGACCGCAGCGCGAGTCCAGGGGCGATCGCCGTATACCTCAAGCCTTCGGGAGGCGTCGTGACAACTCGGCTGTTCAGGTCCACCACCACGCCGTCGGACCTGAGCACATGCTCTTCCCCGGTCCCACCCGTCGATATCGCCGTGTACTTCGTGTTCGGCGGGGCCTGTAGATGATGCGTGACGCTGTCTGTGTCGTGGTAACGGCGCCAATCGACATTTCCGTCACTCCGGAGCACCAGAACGGTGAACGAGTCGGAGGTGAGGGCCGTCGCGAACACCCCGGGCGGAAGAGCTGGCGGCGCGTTGGTGCCACCGAGGTCACCCCAGCGGACCACCTGCCCGCCGTTCGTACTGGGCGTTCCCTCCTGCACGAAGGTGGGGTCCAGGGAGTCGGTGGCCGTCTCGACCACCGCGCCTGCACTGCCCACCTGTGCTCCATGGGTTGGCGTCGCACCGGCGGTCGTCACCGTAAGACCGAGCACCACGCCCGAGGCCACCAGCGACGCACAGGCCCGCCGGGCTGAGGGAAGGATTCGCCGAAAGTTTGAGGTCGGCATCAAGCGCTCCAGGAAAGAGGCGCATGATCCATGCGCGGAACGACAAGTCGCGTGACTGTATCCGCCGCGCAGCCGTGTTTGCCCCGAAATAAGGGGAGTCCCGCCCATCTTCACCCGATGACGTTCGGGCGCCTCAGGCCGGCGCCAAGATCTCCAACCGCCCCGGCAGCCTCACGCCCGAACCCCGCCCCGGCGGGTACCGCCCGTCCGCCCCCGGCGTCACCGACCCCAGAACGCTCGGGTGCCGCGCCCCGGTCGCCCCCGGCAGCACGCCGGGCAGGCCGCGCCAGGTGTGCCAGCCGAGCACCGCGAACGCCAGCGCCTCCTTGGCCTGGCTCGGCACGCCCAGCTCGTCCGAGGTGCGGACGGCGACCCCGGGCAGCTCGGACCGGAGCGCCCCCATGAGCACCGGGTTGCGGGTGCCGCCGCCCGAGGCGACGACCTCGGTGGCGGTGTCCCGCACGGCGTCGGCCACGGTGCGGGCCGTGAGCGCCACGAGCGTGGCGAGCAGGTCCTCCGCCGTCGGCTCCGTGGGTCCGAGGCGGTCCAGGAGATAGGAGAGGTGGAACAGCTCCTTGCCCGTCGACTTCGGGGCCGGTCGTGCGTAGTAGGGCTCGTCGAGCAGCCGCTCCAGAAGAAGAGGGAGCACACGGCCCCGGGCGGCGAGGGCGCCGTCCGCGTCGAAGGCGAGGCGTCCGCCCGTGACGTGGCGGGTCGCGGCGTCGAGCAGCGCGCAGGCCGGGCCTGTGTCGAAGGCGACCGGCGCCGCACCGGACAACAATGTCACGTTCGCGATGCCGCCCAGGTTCAGCGCGACGGCGCCGGGGCGGCCGGCGAGCCACAGCGCGTCGAACAGGCCGACCAACGGGGCACCCTGCCCGCCGGCGGCGACGTCGCGCGTGCGCAGGCCCGAGACGACGGGGAGCCCGGTCGCCTCGGCGATCCACGCGGGTTCGCCTATCTGCAGCGTGCCCCGAACCGCGCCGCCCGCGGGCGCCCAGTGGAAGAGCGTCTGGCCGTGGGAGACCACGAGGTCGGCTCGCCCGCCGCAGAGCTCGGCAACGGCACGGGTCGCGACGTCGGCGAAGGCCTGTCCGACGCCGGTGTCGAGCCGGCACAGCGTCTCCGCGGTGGTGGCGGCCGGGGGCAGGGCCGCCATCAGCTCGGACCGGAGGGCCGCCGGGTACGGGGCGGAGAGGTGCCCGAGGGGCGTGAGCGTCAGCGTGTCGCCGGCGAGCCGGAGGTCGCAGGCCGCGGCGTCGACCCCGTCATGGGACGTGCCGGACATCAGGCCGACCACGCGCAGTGAGAACTGCGGATCCGCCGGTGAAATGTGCGCCGCGGGTATGGGATTCACCATCACGGCGACGCCTCCGGTCGTGTTTGCACCAGTGTTAGCCCTTACTCCCCGTTTGCGTCACAATCTCCCACATGCTTGACGTCTCGATCGCCCCTGCTCCGGCGCCGGACGCGCCGTTCGAGGACCACGTCGAATGGGCGCGTAACGCCCCTGCGACTCCTGCTACGCCCGCGGCGCTGTTCACGGGTGGTCTCGACAACGCTCCCGTCGACGACCGTCTCACGATCGACTCGCCGGAGTGGGACTACCCCACGCTGGCCCGCGAGATCGTGCTCAAGTCCCGAGGTGCCGTGCTCGACATCGGCACCGGTGACGGCGACTTCTTCGCGGGCCTCGGCCCGCTCCCCAAGGGTTCGGCCGCCACGGAGCTCGGCCCGGCCTTCCTCGCCGCCCGACGGCGCCTGGAGCCGCTCGGCATCGACGTGCGCCGCGTGGAGCCGTCCTGGACGGGCGACGTGCTGCTGCCCTTCTTCGACGGTCAGTACAGCGCGGTGCTCAGCCGGTTCAGCACCATCGACCCCGACGAGGTGGGCCGCGTGCTGGAGCCGGGCGGCACGTTCCTCACCGAGCAGGTGGACACGCGCGACGGCTTCGTCCTCAACCAGGCGCTGCGGGTGCCGCTGGGCTGGGACCCGGACGGCGTGACGATCGACGTGATCTCCGACGGCCTCGTCGCCTCCGGCCTCGAGATCGTCGAGGCCACGGAGTACGCGGGGACACGCACGTTCAAGGACCTCTCCTCCGTGCTCTGGTACCTGCGGGTCGCGGCCTGGCAGGTGCCCGACCTGGCCGACCTCACCCCGGCCGCCGTCGCCCGCCACGAGGCGGCGCTGCGCGGGCTGCACATGCACTTCGCGACGGGCAACGTGCTCGTGGACGAGGCGCCGCGGATCCTGGTCACGGCGCGCCGCCCGTTCTGAGGCCGCCCGTTCTGGGAACGTCGGGGCCCGTCGAGACACATGTCTCGACGGGCCCTGCTGCCGCCAAAGAATTCACGGCGGGTGAATCCAGGGGTGAACTTCGACGGTTTTAAGCCGATTCCCGCTAAATGTTGCTTCCGGCAGCATTCGCGGCACGTTACGTTCGCGAAGCCCGGGACCGACGGCGGTCCCCGGTGCCCCGTCCTGTCACGGATCGCGAAGGACCCCCCATGAAGCAGAAGCTCTTCGGCGACGCCCACCCCGCGCTCGCCGCCCCCACCCCGAGAACGGCCCGGCGCTGGCGCGCCGGCGCATCGCTCGCCACGCTCGCCCTGGTCGCCGGGCCGTTCGCCGCTGTGCCGGCGTCCGCCGCGGAGGCCGACGCGCCCGTCTTCACCGGAACCCTCGCGGTGAACGGTGCGGCGGCGGTCGGCTCCACGATCGCCCTCGACCAGACCGGCGGCACCTGGGCACCCGAGCCCGAGTCCCTCGCCTACGCGTGGTACCTCAGCTCGGACGCCGTCCTGGACGGCGCGGACACCCTCGTCGAGGGGGCCGGCGACCCGACGCTCGACGTCCTGCCCGCCTACCTCGACCAGTACCTGATCGGCACCGTCGCGGCGACCGCGGGCGGCCTGACGAGCGCCCCTGTCTCGGCAGCCTCCGGCGTCGTGACCCTCGGCGACCTCGCCGCCGGTACCCCGACGGTCTCCGGCACGGTCAAGGTCGCGTCGAAGCTCACTGCCAAGCCCGGCACGTGGCCCGAGGGCACCTCCCTCGCCTACCAGTGGAAGATCAGCGGCACCACGGTCGCCACCACGACGACGTTCACGCCGCAGGCCGCGCACGCGGGCAAGACCCTGCGCCTCGTCGTGACCGGCACGAAGGCCGGCTACGCCCCGAAGACCGCCTACAGCGCGTTCTCGACAGTGGCGAAGGCCAGCTTCGTCACCACGACGCCGAAGATCAACGGCACGGTCAAGGTCGGCGGCCTGGTCGGTGCCACGACCGGCCACTTCTCCCCGACGGCCACGCTGAAGTACCAGTGGAAGGCGAACGGCGCGTCGATCTCCGGCGCCACCGGCCGCACCTACACGATCCCCAGCCGCCTGCACGGTGACAAGCTCACCGTCACGGTGACCGGCTCCAAGGCGGGCTACACGACGAAGAGCCTGACGTCGGCCGCCGCCGTCGTCTCCAAGCCCTTCACCCGGACGTCCGCGCCGACGATCAGCGGCACCGTCCGCGTGGGCCAGACCCTCACCGCGAACCGCGGCACCTGGTCGCCCACCCCGTCGGTGGTCACCTACCAGTGGCGCGCCAACGGCACGCCGATCGCCGGTGCGACGAGCCGCACCTACAAGCTCACCACCAAGGAGCACGGCAAGAAGATCTCGGTCGAGATCGTCGGCCGCAAGTACGCCTACCTGCCGGCCAAGCGCCTCAGCTCGGCGACCGTCACCGTGAAGTGGCCCGTCGGCATCAGCACGCCGAACGTCACCACGCAGCCGACGCGCTACGTGGACACGACGGTCGGCAAGACCGTGACGCTCAAGGTGTCGGCCACGGGTGGCGGCCTCAAGTACCAGTGGCAGCGCTGGACCCCGGCGAGCGGCACCTGGACCAACATCGGGTCGAACAGCTCGACGTACCGGTTCACCGCCGCGCCCGCGCACGAGCTCAACCAGTTCCGCGTGGTCGTGTCGAACATGGCCGGCAAGGACACCAGCAACCGGACCTACCTGTGGGTCCGTTCCTCGCTGTCGTCGCCGTTCGCGGCCTACCAGTGGTTCAGCCTGTGGAACTACAACGCCGTGATCGGCGAGTCCCTCGTGTACGACGGCTACCTGGCGGCCCCCGTCGCCATCTGCGCCGCGCCGGGCTACTACGGCACCGGTGAC
This sequence comes from Promicromonospora sp. NPDC059942, assembly GCF_042731755.1. Lineage (NCBI taxonomy): Bacteria > Bacillati > Actinomycetota > Actinomycetes > Micrococcales > Promicromonosporaceae > Promicromonospora > Promicromonospora sp. NPDC059942. The sequence goes on along the minus strand of NZ_JBHWLR010000007.1, from coordinate 44,618 downwards.
CTGTCCGTGCAGTTCATCGGCAGCAACGGGCACGTCTACCCCGGTGCCGGCCAGGAGCAGCCCGACCACATCTCCTGGGGCGTCCCGCTCGACAGTGACGGGTGCGGCGAGTTCGGTGCGTACACCGAGGCTCCGCGGTCCGTCTGGGTGGGTGGCCGCTGGCGCATCACCGACCGGTCGGACGGCCAGGTCTACCACCAGTACGTGAAGTACGACAGCTACGAGGGGACGCTGTCCGCTCGGACGCTCGCCGGCTCGGGTGCCGGTGTGTCCCAGGTCGGCGGCCTGAAGGGCTCCTCCCCCGTCGTCGGGCCCCGCGCCTCGCTCACGGACTGACGACACCCAGGAGGCCTGACACGGCCTCCGCCATCGCTTCCGGCGGCACGTCCGCCCCGTGACCGGGAACGGTCACGCGGCGTGCCGCCGGGAGCACGGCCACCAGCGAGCCCGCCGCCGCAGCGACGGCGGCGGCGCTCGCGGCGCCGTGGACCACGAGCACCGGCTGGGTGATCAGGTCCCAGCGGCACATCAGGGCGCGTCGCCCCAGGGCGACGCCCGCGAGGACGCGACCGTCATAGGCGATGGTCGGCGCCATCGACTCGAGGTCCGCCCACGACGCCGACGCCCGCATCCGCGGCACCAGTCGGCACGGCATGCCCACCACGTCGAGGAACAGCTCGACGGCGCTGCCCGGGTCGCCCGCCTCCACGCACGCCTCCACCCCCGCGATCATCCGAGGATCGGCGGGCGACGCGCCGCTGGCCACGTCGTAGCCGGGCTCGAAGCAGAGCACCCCGGTGACCACGGAGCCGAGGTCGGCGGCCGCGCGCAGCGCCAGGAACGCCCCCGTGGAGATGCCCAGCAGCACGGCCGGGCCCGTGACCTGCAACAACGCCGCGATGTCATCAACCTCCCGATCCACGCTGTACGGCGGGGTGTCGCCGCTCCCGCCGCGCCCGCGCCGGTCGTACCGCAGAGTGGTCACCCGGTCGCCCAGCTCCGACGCCACGGCGAGCGTCACGGGCATCCGGTGGGCGAGGACGCCGTCGATCACGACGACCGCCGGCGCCAGGCCGCGGGCCGGGCCGGTGAGGTCGAAGGCGATCCGCGTGCCGTCGGCCGACGTCGTGAGCGCGTCGACGGTGGTGATGGTCATGCAGGGCAGACGGGCCGGTCCCCCGAAAGTCGTCGCTCGGCCTTGTGCCCGGGGCTACGAATTTCGCCGCGAGGAAAATGCCTGTGCATGCGTCGCCGGGCGGCGTAGGTTCTGTGGCACATGAGAAGGGAGGTGATCCGAGAAGTGATTTCACATCGGACCCATGAGGTGGTCGCGCGCTAGTCGCGTGACGCTGTAAGCGTTTCGCGCCGACGGCGGTGGGGTGGCTCAGCACGGGGCCGCTCCGACTGCTCAGGCGCAACGGGACATTGGTGGCGATTTCCTCGCGACCACCGGAGCCCGCGGGTGCCGCGCCCTCGTCCAGCACGGCTGACACATGTCGCCCCGCGGGCTTTCCCGTGCCCGGACACATCCGGGAGAGAGCCGCGCGAGAGAATGTGCGCGTGACTGCCTACCGCGTGATGACCGTCTGCACCGGCAACATCTGCAGGTCCCCGATGGCCGAGATCGTCCTGCGCGACCGCTTCGAGGCCGCCGGCCTGGGCGACGCCGTGGTGGTCGACTCGACCGGCGTGAGCGACGAGGAGCACGGCAACCCGGTGGACCGGCGCGCTCGCGCCGTCCTCGCCGAGCACGGCTACCCCACCGGTGACGGCCACCGGGCTCGCCAGGTGACCAGGGACGACGTCGGCTCGCGGGACCTGGTCCTCGCGATGACCACGCGTCACGCGCAGGCCCTGCGGAACCTCGCGGGCCGCGCGCAGGCCGACACGACGATCCGGATGTACCGGTCGTTCGACCCCGCCGCGGAGGGCCTGTCCGAGCAGCAGCTCGACATCGCCGACCCCTGGTACGGGGGTCCCGAGGACTTCGAGGAGTGCCTCGCCGAGATCGAGGCCGCGGCAGACGGTGTCGTCGACTACGTCCGGACGGAGCTGGGTGTGCCCTCGGGCGCCTGATCCATATTTCACCCCGTCCCGACCGGCTCGTCGGCGGTCCGCCGTTTACGGTGTGGGAATGACGCCCGCGTCGCCGGACCGGCTGATCGTCCTCACCGGGGCCGACGGCCGGCTGGGTTCCAGGCTCGCCTTCCGTGTCGCCGCGGCGGGCGGTCACCAGCGCCTGCTGGTCGCCGGCAGGGGCGCCGCGCCCCGGTTGCCCGACGGCGCCCCGCTGCCCGAGACGGAGGTCGTCGCGATCCCGACGGAGGCGGACGCCAGGGCGCTGACCAGCGGTTTCGCCGATGCGGACGCCGTGTTCCTCGTGCCGGGCCGCGAGCGTCCCGGCCGGCTCGCCCGGCACCGCGCGGCGATCGACGCCGCGGTGCTCGCGGGCGTGCGGCACGTGGTCTACGTGTCGTCGATCGGTGCAGCGCCGGACGCGATCGCGTCCGGCGCCCGCGACGACTGGCTCACCGAGGAGTACCTGCGGGGCACCGACCTCACGTGGACGATGCTGCGCACCAGCATGTTCCACCGCACCCCCACCTTCGCCGTGCACGACGAGTCGTCCGGCTCCGGGCAGCAGGCGCTGCTCCGCGCGCCGGCCGGCCACGGCCGGGTCGCCACCGTCTCGCACGACGACGTGGCCGACGTCGCCACCGCGGTCCTCCTCGACGAGGACCCGGGCCGGCACGCGGGCCGGGCCTACCACCTGACCGGCCCCGAGGCGCTGACCTTCGACGAGATCGCGGCGACACTGTCGGCGGCCGTCGGCCGCACCATCCGGTACGTGCCCCAGACCGTGGAGCAGGCGCGTGCCCAGTTCTACCGGTCGACCGCCACCGAGGTGGAGGACTGGATCACCCGGTGCCAGGCGATCGAGGCAGGAGTGCTCGCGAACGTGAGCCCCGACGTCGGGCACCTGGCGGGGCGTGCGGCGCGCTCGTTCGAGGTCTGGCTCGACGACTACCCGGCGGAGTGGGCGCACCTCCGGTTACCGTCGGTCAGATGACGAGCCTCTCCCCCGGTCTGGACGACGGGCCGGCACCGGAGCCGGCCTGGGAGCCCGACGTGCTGCCGGGCTTCGAACGCCTGACCCTGCCGCTGGAGCCCGACGAGGACGAGCCCGAGGTGGTGGCCACCCTGGTGCGCCGCGCCCTGCCGGGCGACACCGAGCACCACCGGGGGATTCTGCGGGTCGGTGCGGACAACCCACAGGTGGCGCGCCTCTGGGACGAGCTGTCGGAGCTCGGACGGCGGCTGCGCCTGCCCGGCGCCGGACGGCAGCACACGAACGGGGAACCGGCCGCGACCGCCGCCGCACCACCCGACGCCGGCGTCGACGTGCTCTACGTGCACGGCTGGCTCGACTACTTCTTCCAGACCCACCTCGCCGACTTCTGGGAGTCACTCGGCGTGCGGTTCCACGCGCTCGACCTACGGCGCTACGGGCGCAGCCTGCGCGAGGGCCAGACCCCGGGGTACGTCCGCAGCCTCACCACCTACGACGAGGAGATCGAGGCGGCGCTCGCGGCCATGGGCCACGGCGTCGACGACCGCCCCGACCGCAAGCTCGTGCTCATGGGGCACTCCACGGGCGGGCTCATCCTCAGCCTGTGGACGGCGAGTCACCAGGAACGCGTCACGGGGCTCGTGCTGAACGGACCGTGGCTGGAGTTCCAGACCCGCGAGGCGGGGCGCAAGCTCATGGAGCCCGGCATCCGGGTGCAGTCCGTGCTCGTGCCCCGCAGCCAGCTCGTCAACCTGGACCGCGGCCTCTACGCCCGCGCGATCTCGTCGCGGTTCGACGGTGAGTGGGACTACGACGTCGCCTGGCGGCCCGACGCCGGCTGGCGCGCCACCCCCGCCTGGCTGGCCGCGATCTTCCGCGGGCAGGATCAGGTCGCACGCGGCCTGGGCATCGACGTGCCGGTCCTCGTGCTGCTCAGCGCACGAAGCAGCATCCCGACGCGGTGGACCGAGGAGATGCGCCACACCGACTCGGTGCTGGACGTGGTCGGGATCGCCCGCCGCGTGCCCGACGTCGGCTCCCTCACCACCCTGGTCCGCATCGACGGCGGCCTGCACGACGCGACCCTGTCGGCGGCGCCCGCACGCGAGCAGGTCTGGCGCGAGACGGCGCGGTGGTTCCGCGGTTACGTGCTCGCACCGGCCGACGGTCCGGCGCCCCGCGCCTGATCCTGGCGGGCCCTGGCAAAGAACGGGTCCTGGTGCGATCCTGGAAAAGAGGTGCCCACACCGACGTCGGGCACGAGGGGCGATGCGCCATGACAACGCACCAGGAGACTCACCCGCGGGCTCGTCGAAGCGGGCCGTTCCTCGCGCGCGGCGAGATCGTCGTCGGGGTGGTCGCGCTCATCCTCGGGATGCTGATCTCGCAGGGTGCCGCCGAGGGCGTGACGATCGTGGGCTGTCTGACGATGGCGGTGGGAGCGGTGTCCAGCCGGTTCGGCGCGCACCGGGGCCGCATGGCCATCGCGGCCGGTCTGGGGTTCGCGCTCGGATCGGTGCCCTACTGGCTGATGACCGCCGTGGTCATCGTGACTGCCTACGGGTTCTGACCCGCAGTCACCAGAACTTCCACCACGGCCGGCCTTCCGGCGTCCGCCCCGTACGAGCCGCGGCCGGTGCGGGCGCCGACGCCGCGGCACGACGCGCGGCCCGCCGCTCCCGCCACCTGCGCACCTGCTCGTCCACGTCGCGGGTGGGCGTGACGATGGGCGGGCCGCCCTGGAGCTGACGCCGGGCGTCCACGACGCGCGCGTTGAACTCCGACACGATCTCGCGGACGCGCTCCTCCATGGCCTCGAGGTCGAGCCTGGCGTCGAGCTCGGCGTCGTCCTTGCGGAGCTGGGCCGACGGCAGGACGCCGGTGATGTTCTCGCGCTCGATCAGGCCCTTGACCCACCAGTCGGGGTCGTGCTTGCCGCCGATGCCCGGGATCGGCTTGCCGTGCAAGGGCAGGTTGTCGAACTCGCCGCGGCGCATCGCCTGGTCGATCACCACGTCGACGTAGCGCGAGCGCTCCTCGACGGACATGCTGCCGGGTCGCTTGCCCTCGGACTCGTTGGCATCGCCCTCGCCGGCGTCGCCGTCGTCAGGCGTGGGGGACCCGGGCTGCTCCGCGCGCTCGGCCGCTGCCTCCCGGCCCACGCGGTACTGCGCGGCTCGGCGGAGGGGGTCGTTGTCTGCGTCCTCGCGCGGTCCCGGCGCCATGGCAAGCATGTTACAACTTTCACAAGCGGCCCGAAAGGGCATGATGACCGGATGCGTCGCGTGGTCGTCTCCGAGGACCAGGCAACCTCTGCGCCCGCTCGCCCGTGGTGGGCGGTATGAGAGCGGAGACCACCGAGCAGCCCGTCGTCGACCCGGCGCGTGCCAACGTCCTGGTCGCGCCCGACCTCGACGCGGAGTTCGTGGACTTCGTGACGTCGGCGGGCGCGTACCTCTACCGGACGGCCTACCTCCTGTCCGGCGACGCCGACCAGGCCGAGGAACTGGTCCAGGCCACGTTCGAGCGGACGTACCGCGCCTGGTCCAAGGCCCGGCTGGGGGAGCCGCGGGCCTACGCACGGCGCATCCTGATGAACCTCCGGATCGACGGCTGGCGCAAGGACCGGCGCACGGCAGTGACAGGCGACGGCGTCATCCCGCTCTCGCCCGTTCCTGACCACGCGCACGACGTCGCCGTCCGGGACGAGCTCGGCAGGGCGCTGCGCGCGCTGCCCCTCGGGCAGCGACGGGTCGTGGTGCTGCGGCACCTGCTCGACCTGTCCGAGGCGCAGGTCGCCGAGGAGCTCGGCATCTCGCTCGGTTCGGTCAAGTCCGCCAACGCGCGCGGCCTGGCACGGCTGCGCTCCCTGCTCAGTGCCTCGGCGATCGAGGCCGTCCCGGAGTTCCGGGCGGACGGCGACCGGGTGCTGCTTCAGGCTCGGGCGGCGGTCCGACGCCGGCGAACGGTCCAGGCCGTGGCGACCGTCGCGGGGGTGTTCGTGCTGGTCCTCGGCCTCATGCTGGCCGGCCCGGTCCGGGTGCCGGGCCTGGGGCCCGTCGCGCTGCCGGGCAGCGAGTGGCTGCGCGAGGTGCTCGGGCTCGAGGGCCGGGGGATCTCCGGCCTGCCCTCGGATCACACGGACACCGCGGCCTGCACCCGGCCCGACGACGAGGCGCCCACGACGCCGGTCGACACCAGGTCCGACGGCTGGGGCGAGCTCACGTTCGTCGGGACGATCGACACGGCGGACGCGCACGACGTCGAGCGGTGCGTCGACGTCATCGTCGACCACCGGTGGACGACCGCCGCCCGGGTCGAGGCGGACGCCACGACCCTGGGCGAGCGCGAGAGCCTCCTCAACTGGGACGACCCGTACGAGGCGCTCGACGGCGACCTCATCCGCGGGCCGGTCACCCTGAGGGCTCTGGCGCCGGACGGCAAGGGACGGAGCAACATGGTCGAGGTGGCCGAGACCGAGCAGGTCGACGGACGCTGGCCGCAGGCCCTGAGCCTCGCCCGGCAGGGCGACCGGGCCGCCTGGTTCGAGACGCCGAACACCCAGATCGCCGGGACGTTGCCGTGGACCCTGCGGGTCCTGGGCGAGGACGGGGGCGTGACGACCGTCAGCGACTCGTCGGCGCTGGAGGACGTGGAGGCCGGCACGGTGGCGCTCTCGGACACGCTGCTCGGGTGGACCACCCAGCTGAATGTCGCCGGGGCCGGCTGTACCCAGACGCTCCGTACGGTGGCGCTCGACGGGTCCGCGCCGGTCCCAACGAGTGTCCGGAAGCAGGTCTGCGCCCTGGGGTCGACGCCGGACGCCCTGCTGGTCGCGTACCGAGAGCGTTCCGGCGAGCCGGGTGTCGGGGCCGGCCCCGGTTCGACGACGGAGTTTGCGCTGATCTCCGGGCCGGACGACATGGACTCGTTCCGGCTCCTCTCGATCCGGGACGAGGACCTCGGGGGCGAGCCGGTGTCCGCGCTCGGGTACGACGTCGGGTGGCTCGCCTTCTCTGCCGGTGACCGGCTGTACCTGATGGACCTCTTCGCACAGACGGCCTACCAGGTACGCGGCACCTCGCCCGTCACCGCCCTGGACGTGTCCGCCGGGACCGTTGCCTGGTCGACGGAGGACGGCTCGGCCTACGCGATGGTGGACCGGGACGGCGCGCCGGGCGTCATCCGGCTGTCTCGCGAGCAGGCCGCGGTCGGGGTCGACGGCGACCACATCGCCTGGACCAGTCTCGGGGAGAACGGCGTCGCCTCGCTGACGTTCGCCCGCGTGCGCTGGTGAACCTCGGCGGCTCGTACCGCCGTCGGACACCCCGGTGGGCCATGATGGCCGCATGAAGGTCTCTCGCCGGTCCCACGTGCCCCCGTTCGCCGTCATGGAGGTGCTCGCCGCCGCGAACGCGCGGCGCGCCACCGGGGCGGACGTGCTCAACCTCTGTGCGGGGGAGCCGTCGACCGGCGCGTCCGACGTGGTGCGGGAGCGGGCGATCGCCCTGCTCCGCGACGGGAACCTGGGCTACACCGAGGCGATGGGCGTCCCGGCGCTGCGCGCCGAGATCGCGGGCCACTACCGGCGCTGGTACGACGTCGAGGTCGACCCCGCGCGGATCGCCGTCACCACGGGGTCGAGCGGTGGGTTCGTGCTCGCGTTCCTCGCGTCGTTCGACGTCGGCGACCGGGTGGCGCTCGCCCGCCCGGGCTACCCCGCGTACAAGAACATCCTGTCGGCGCTCGGCTGCGAGGTCGTGGAGCTCGACTGCGGCCCCGAGACGCGCTACCAGCCCACGGTCTCGCAGCTCAACGAGGCCTACTACGGCGGCGGGCTCGACGGCGTCATGGTCGCCTCGCCCGCGAACCCGACCGGCACGATGATCACGCCGGCCGAGCTGGCGGCGATCGCCGAGTGGTGCGCCGACCACGACGTGCGCCTGATCAGCGACGAGATCTACCACGGCATCGCGTACTCGGACGAGGTGGCGCAGGCGACGGCGACCACGTTCGTCGACCAGGGCGCCGTCGTCGTGAACTCGTTCTCGAAGTACTGGGCCATGACCGGCTGGCGCCTCGGCTGGCTCGTGCTGCCGGACGAGCTGGTCGCGCCCGTCGACGCCCTCGCGAGCAACGTGGCGCTCTCGCCGCCCGCGCTCGCGCAGCACGCCGGCATCGCCGCGTTCTCCCCCGAGGGGTACGAGGCGGCGGCACAGAACGTGGCGCGGTACGCGGCGTCCCGCAGGCTGCTCCTGGAGCGGCTCGGTGAGCTCGGCTGGCGCCCCGTCGCCCCGGCCGACGGCGCGTTCTACCTCTACGGGAACATCGCGTCGTTCGGGCTCGACTCGGTGACCTACTGCGCGCGGCTCCTCGCCGAGGCCGACGTGGCCATCACGCCCGGCACCGACTTCGACGGCGTGCACGGCGGGGAGTGGGTGCGGCTGTCGTTCGCGTCGTCGCTCGACACGGTGTCGCGCGCGGTGGACCGGATCGTGGCCTGGCACAAGACGCTCTGACGAGCGCCGGCTCAGCCCCGCCGGCGCAGCACCTCGGGGAGCAGCACCCACAGGACCGCCATCACCACGAGTGCACCGGCGCCCGCGATGATCCCCGCCGCCCGCCCGACCACGACGTCGAACACGAGCAGCGAGGCGCCCGTGATCACCAGGGCGAGGGCGGCGAGGGCGGCACGCGTGATGCGGTCGGCAAGGGTGACGATGTTCCGCTTCATCTGCTTGCGGAACAGCGCCCGGTGCACGCTGACGGGCGCCACGATGAGGGCGGTCGCGACCACCGCCGCCACGACGAGGGCCAGGTAGACGACGACCTGATACCGGTCGAGGTCGGCGAACCGCGACTGGAAGGGCAGGGTCAGCAGAAAACCGGTGAGGATCTGCACGCCGGTCTGCATGACGCGCAGCTCCTGGAGCAGCTCGTTCCAGTTCCGGTCCGCGCGTTCGTTCTGCGATTCCTGCCTACCGTCGGTCTGCATAATCCCCATTCTCACCTGACGTCCGATTTAGCGGAGCCGGTGAGAGAAATTCACCCCCTCGCATCACCGCCTCCCGTGGCCCGCCCCTGTGGGCCGGGAGAACATGCGGCTGGGCGGGACGCGTCCGCGTCCCTCTGACGAGGGGGCTGCTTTGAACAGATCGAGGATGCGGGCGTCGCTGGGCATGGCGCTCGGGGCCGCACTGCTGATGACCGGCGTCGCCGCGACACCGAGCCTCGCGGCGGAGGTGAGCACGGCACCGCCGCCGGGCGTCACCGCGGACCGCGTGACCAACAGGGTGGACGACGTCGTCGTCTCCGCCAAGATCTCCCTGCCGCCCGGCGGGGACGTGGTCGGGTCCATCACGGGCACCATGTCCATCACGCACAACGGGTCCTCCGCGGCCATGCGCTCCGGGCGCATGACGATGGTGGACCCGGAGGGCCGCAGCCTGACCGGGGCGCAGTTCGTGGCGTCGGGCACGGCCAACACGTGGACCTCGAAGGTCACGCTGCCGGCCGACGCCGAGCCCGGCGTCTACGAGGTGTCGGTGTCCGCGGAGATCGACGTGACCACCACCGACGGCGTGGTCAAGGTGCCGATTCGCACCGCGGACCCGGTGCTGGTGCCCTTCCGTGCGAAGCGGAACATCCCCCTGATCTGGACCTCGCCGGCGAGCGCGCCCGCGGGCTCGACGGTCTCCTTCTCCGGAGCGGCGAACATCCGGAGCCTCGGGACCGGCGACTATGAGCCGGCGACCGGCCAGGAGGTCAAGGTGTACTTCGACCCCACGGGCGACGCACCGGAGGTGTTCATCGACACCCTGACGACCGACGACCGCGGCTACTTCACGACCCGGCAGCAGCCGGGCGCGTCCGGGAAGTGGCGCGCGGAGATGCCGATGACCGACACCGGCGCGAAGGCGGTGTGGACCCTGACCTCGGCCGAGCGGGCCCGCGACACCACGCTGCGGCAGGGCACGGTCAGCGCCACGCAGGGCGGCTTCACCGCGGGCGACCACCTCATGACGCACGACGTCGTGCTGGGCCTCGCCCCCGTGCAGCGTCGGGTCGACGTCGGCAGCCTCGACTTCACCGTGGGTGGCACGTCCGGCTGGGTCAGCGCGGAGAGCCGGCGCGGCGAGGGCAGCTTCCCCGACGGGTACCGGGTGCAGCGGGAGCTGACGCACTCCGGCATCGGCACGAGCCACGTGACGTTCACCTTCAACCCGACGCTGCCGGCCGGCGTCTACGACATCGGGATCCGGGACGCCATGAAGGCGTGCTCGGCGCCGGACTGGGACGGGCTCGAGGGCGGCACCAGCAACTGCACGCACGACGTGCTCATCGAGGACCCCACGGTGACGACCATCGTGGTCAAGCGCGCGACCACCACGACGGTCGCCGCCTCGCAGACGTCGGTGCCCTCGGCGCGGAACGTCACGATCAGCGGTGACGTGAAGCGGGTGCAGCTGGTCAGCGGCGGCGGCGCGGCGATCCGGCCGGCGCCGAACACGCCGGTCAAGCTGTACTTCGACCCCACGGGGTCGTCGCCCGCGGTCCTCAAGAAGGAGCTCACCACCGGCGCCGACGGGACCTACTCGGCCACCGTCAATGCGGCCTCCTCTGGCCGGTGGATCACCAAGTACGCGGGCACGAGCCTGCTGGCCAAGTCGCAGGCAGCCGTGACGGTGACGGTGGGCTGACCCGCCGCAGTCGGCCGCGAGGAGCCTCGGCTGACCTGTCCGTCCCGGACCGGTCAGTCGAGGTACTCGCAGTCGGTCAGGGCATCGCGTTCCACCCGGGTCGGGCGTTCCGGCGGGTTCCCGCAGTCCACGACGCCGCCCGAGGCGTCCCCCCACGAGGTGACGGTGAACTCGGCGGCCGTGCCACCGTCGACGGTCACAGGCAGGCCGCCGCACCGGGCGACGCCGGACAGGCTCCCCAGTTCGCGCGCGGTCCACCAGACGTAGGCGCCGTCCGCACGGTCCTCGGTGTCCACATCGGCCAGCGAGTCGTGCTCATCCTCAATGTCTGCCGTGAAGTCGAACCCGTGCATGGCGCCGAGGACCGGCAGCCTCAGCTGGACGTCGGGCAGGAGGCGCTCGCGGGCCGAGACCTCGGCCGTGGGCAGGCTCTCGTTCCCGAAGGTGGCGGACAGCACCGCTGCTCCGTCGTCGATCACGTGCCCCACAGCATGGACGGGCACCGTTCGCGACGACGCGCTGCCCCACTCGACGGTCAGGTCGTCCTCGACCACGCACGCGGGTGACTCGGCCTCCAGGCCGAACAGCTCCCGCACCTGCTGGCTCCCCGGCAGCGTCACGTCGCCGACACCAGGCACCGGTACCGGCCCCGCGAGGGCCAGCGAGAAGGCGACCGCAGCCGCCGTCACGCAGGTGCCCGCCGCCTGCCAGGTCCGACGCCGCCGCAGGGCCTGCCGGCTTCCGGCCATCACCTGTCCCGCGTCGAACTCGTGCTCCTCGACCCGGTCGGCGCCGGCCCGGAGCCGTGCCACGACATCCCGGTCGTCGATGCTCATCGCGCACCCTCCTCGAAGATCTCGCGCAGGCGGGCGATGCCGCGTGCGTTGGCTGACTTGACGGTGCCGAGTGCGATCCCGAGCTCACGGGCCGTCTGCTCCTCGGTCAGGTCGAGCAGGTGCCGCAGCACCACCACCCGCCGCTGCGTCAGGGGGAGCCGCGACAGCGCGCGGACGACCTCGTCGCGGACGGCGACGTCCTCCGCCGGACCTGCGACCGGCCGGCCGGGGACGACGTCCGACACGACCTCGGCCCGGGTGCGCCGCCAACCGTCGATGCGCAGGTTGAGCAGGATGCGCCGGGCATAGGCGCGGGGCTCGCCGTGGCGAGCCTTCTGCCAGGACCGGTAGGTGCGCTCGAAGGTCGCCTGGACGAGCTCCTCCGCGCGATACGGGTCCCCGGACAGGAGCAGCGCCGTCTTGTAGAGGTAGGCCCCGGCGTCGTGCACGAACGCCGTGAACTCCTGGTCCTTGGTGCGCGGAACGTTGACCCGGACCCGTGGGTCGTCGCTCACCCCGGCCTGCACGAGGTCCTGCTCTCCGTAGTCATGTCCCCCACCACGCGGGCGTCGCCGGAAAGGTTCCACGTCTCGGAAGGAGGACGCGCGCCCGAAAGTTCACCCCGGCGATTCTCAGTCGACTCGCACCATTTGTCGCGGTGCCTGACAGGATCAGCCTGTTCCCGGTTGCCGGGCCACACTCCCACCCCACCGCGAGGTATCCCATGGTCATCGGTGTCCGGAAGTCGTTCGGTCAGGTGCTCGGCCTGGCGCTCGTCGGGAGCCTGCTGGGCGGGCCGGCGGCGGTCGGGGCACCGACCGGCGAGGACGAGGCAGGCCTGTCGACGTACAGCTACAACGACATCGCCCTCGCCCCGGACCTGGCCCCGGCCGGCTCGCCGGTCCAGGTACACGGCTTCGTCGGTCACGGTCAGTCCGCGCCGGCGGCCGGGGAGTCCGTGACGATCTACTTCGACCCGGCCGGGTCGGCGCCTCGCGAGGCCGTCGCGACCGTGACGTCCGACGCCGACGGCTGGTTCGCCAAGACGGTGCGCCCCAGCACCTCCGGCACCTACGACATCGTCCGGCCGGGCGAGGACGAGGACACGGTCATCGGTCCGGGCACCGCGACGTTCACGAGCCGCAAGGTCACCCAGCCCGTCCGGTCGGTCGTGGTGTCGGGCACGAAGAACGGACACACCGCGAAGGCGCGGGTGATCGTCCAGGACGTCGTGACCCGGATCGAGCCGCAGACGGTCTACGTCGACGCGGGGCTCCTGACCGCCGGACGTCCAGGGAACCTCAAGTTCTCCGGGCCGTACATGACCAACCGCCGCGCGGAGGGGCGGTTCGGTGCGGGCGACGTCTACTACAGCAGCGGCGAGTTCCCGTGGCGGACGAACTACAGCGCGACGCGGGCCTACCGGCTGTCCGCCGTGCATCCGGCCGGCCTGTACGACGTGCGGTTCACGGGCGAGATGGCCGTCTGGACGGACCGCTGGGACGCCGAGGAGGCGCGTGTCGAGATGCCGGGGGACGTCGTCACCACGGTGCGCGTCCGCCGGGCGAGCAGCACGACCATCGCGGCGTCGGCGACGTCGTTCACCGGGCCGAAGACGATCACGCTGCGTGGTGCGGTGCGCAAGGTGCAGCTCGTGAGCGACACGAAGGCTGCGATCCGGCTGTCGCCGAACACGCCCGTGAAGCTCTACTTCGATCCGGCCGGTGCGACGGGGCCGCAGTACAAGAAGACGGTGCGGACCAACTTGAAGGGCGTCTACACGACCACGTACCGCACGACGCGGTCGGGCCAGTGGATCGCGAAGTACCCGGGCACCGATCTGCAGGCGCCGTCCGAGCGGGCCGTGACGATCACGGTGAAGTAGCGGCGTCACGACATCACCGGGCCTCGGCCCGGGACCGGATCTCCGGGCCGAACGGCCTGTCAGGATCCCGAGCACATTCATTTGCAGGTGGAGAGGCTTTTCATGCGCGCGTCGGTACGACGAGTAGTAGGTGTCCTGTCGGCGTTGGTCCTGACGGGCGCAGGGCTGGTGATCGGTACCGCATCTGCCGGCGCCAATGTCCGAACAATCACCGGCTCGAACGGAGACGTCCAGGTCACGGCACAGATCTATGTGCCCGACGGCGGCCAGAGCGTGTCCGTCCGGCTGGGCCACAACGGGACCTCCGTGAGTCTGACCAGCGCGAGGATCCGCGTGATGGATCCGCGGGGCGAGCAGATCTACGCTCGGGAGACCCCGTTCGAATTCGACAGTGGCGGTGTGTGGGATGCCGTTGGCTTCGAACTTCCGCGCGCTCTGGATCTCGGCCGCTACCTGGTCTCGTTCGACGCGATCGTCGATGTGGAGACAGAAGCTGGGTCGGTGGAGGTCCGCGTCGCTGGCACGGACGTGGTCGAGTTCTTCGTGCGCTCGAGCGCCACGCTCAGTGACTTCCAGACGACCCCGCCGAACGTTCCCGCGGGCGAGAAGGTTGTGGTCTCAGGCATCGCGCTGCGCGGATCATCCGGGTCGACGCCATTGGTCGACGAGCCGGTCCAGATCTGGTTCGACCCGAAGGGGACCGCTCCGCGGGTGTATCGCGGTTCGGCGACGCCAGACGCCCGGGGATACTTCGAGAAGACGCTGGTCGCGCCGTCGGACGGCACCTGGCGGGCCGTGGTCCCGAAGTCCGACCGGTATGTGGAGTCGACGCCGGCGGACGCCACGCAGGAAACGCGCGTCATCAACCGCGCTGTTCGTTCCGGGTCGGCAGTCAAGGCGGTCGGTGCCTACTCGGGCGGCGTGCGGGTCATCGCCCCCGACGTCGTCATCGGTCTCCACTCCGTGACCGCACGGTTCGACCTGGCATTCGTCGGCTTCGGTGGGACGCGAAGCTCGAGCCACATGTCGATCGAGAGCAGGCGGGGCGAGGGCATGTACCCGGACGGCGCGGGGTTCAGCCCGATGCTTCACTGGCCGCAGACCGTCCTGCCCGACGGCTCGGTCGCCCCGGAGTCCCAGTCGGATCATGCCGAGGTGCGGATCAGCCCGTGGATGCCTGCCGGGGTGTATGACGTCGGGATCGGTGCACAGCACGTCGCCGTCTGCACGGCGGTTCCGCTGTTCGGCCGCGGCGGCTGCCCGACGCGCTTCGTGTTGGCTGACCCCACCATCACCACCATGACGGTCAAGCGCGCCAGCAGCACAACCGTCTCGGCGTCGGCCAAGACGTTCACCGGGCCGAAGACCATCACCCTGAGCGGCGCCGTGCGCAAGGTGCAGCTGGTCGGCAACACGAAGGTCGCGAACCGGCTCTCGCCCAACACTCCCGTGAAGCTGTACTTCGACCCCGCCGGTTCCGCCGGCCCGGTCTACAAGAAGACCGTGAAGACGGGTTCGGCCGGTACCTACTCCACGAAGGTCGGCACGAGCATCTCCGGTCGCTGGATCGCCGAGTATCCGGGCACAGCCCTCCAGGCGCCGTCCCAGCACGCCGTGACCATCACGGTCAGGTAGCCCCAAAAGGCAGGTTGACCTCCTGCTCGACCCAGGTCTAGCCTCCAAGATGACCAGATGAACAAATCTGGTCACGGATTCACGGAGGCCAGGGTGGAGGCACCAGGCATGGGCGCGACGACTTCACAGCGGCGCGGGACCGCGCAGCGCAGGTTCGAGCGGGCGCAGCGGATCCTCGACGCCGCGACCGAGCTGGTGCTGCGCTGGGGCTACGACAAGACCACCATCGACGACGTCGCCCGGCTCGCCGGGGTGGCCAAGGGCACCATCTACCTGCACTGGGGCAGCCGCGAGGAGCTGTTCGCCGCCCTGATGCGGTGGGACCGCGCCCAGATGATCGGCGCGGTCCGCCGTCGGCTCCGCGAGGACCCGTCGGCCGCCACCCTGCCCGGGCTGTTCGGCCTCCTCGCCCACGAGCTCCACCGGCGTCCGCTGCTGCAGGCCGCGATGGTCCAGGACTCCGCGGTGCTGGGCAAGCTCGTGGCCCGCAAGAAGACCAGCACCACCACGCCCGAGATGGTGGCCCCGTTCGGCGAGTACCTCGCCACGCTCCGCGAGCACGGCCTGGTGCGCGAGGACCTCAGCCTGGAGGACCACCTCACCGTCGTCGCCGCCGTGCTGCACGGCTCGCTCGTCTCGCTGCGGATGATGCCCGACTCCCTCCGCGTGTCCGACGAGCGCGCCGGCGAGCTGATCGGCGACGCGCTCGCGCGAGCGTTCGCCGCCGAGCACCCGCCGTCCGACGCCGCGCGCGCCGTCTGCGCGGACGCCACCCGTGCGTTCGTCGACCAGGCCTACGCGGTGGCGCGGGCCAGGCTCCGGGAGTCGCTCGGCGACGACCTCCCGCCGGACGAAGACCTGCCGCAGGAAGACCTCCCGTCCAGGGAAGACCCCACGCCAGCAGAAGGAGACCCGTCGTGAGCACAGAGGTCACGCACTCGTTCACGCTGCCGCTCGCGGATCCCGCGGCGGTGGAGCTTGCGGTGACCGGCGGCAAGGGCTCGTCCCTCGCCCGCCTGGCCGCGGCCGGCCTGCCGGTTCCCGGCGGCTTCCACGTCACCACGGACGCCTACCGGGCCGCGGTAGCCGGAGCGCCGCAGCAGGCGATCGTCGCGGCCGCCCAGGACGTGGACCCCGACCGCCCCGAGACCCACGAGGCCGCGGCGGCCCGGATCGCCGAGGTGTTCGCCGGCCTGGAGATCCCGGCGGCGGTGGCCGACGCCGTCCGGGCCGGGTACGCGAGCCTGCGCGCCACGGGCGACAGTCCCGCGGGCAGCCCGGACGAGTCCGTCCCCGCCGTCGCCGTCCGCTCCTCCGCCACGGCCGAGGACCTACCGGGCATGTCGTTCGCCGGCCAGCAGGACTCGTTCCTCAACGTCCGCGGCGAGGACGCCCTGCTGCGGGCGATCCGGGACTGCTGGGCCTCCCTGTGGACGGCGCGCGCGATCGGCTACCGCGCGCGCCACGGCATCCCCGCTGACGAGGTCACGCTCGCGGTGGTGGTGCAGCGGCTGGTCGACGCCGACGCGGCCGGCATCCTGTTCACCGTCGACCCGATGACCGGGTCCCGGGACCGCGTGCTCATCAACGCGGCCTGGGGGCTGGGCGAGGCCGTGGTCGGCGGGCAGGTCACGCCGGACACCTTCCTGGTGGCGCGGGTCGGCGGCGCGGTCGAGCGCACGGTGAGCACCAAGGAGGTCCGCACCGTGCGGACCGCCGACGGGACCCGGAACGAGCCGGTCCCCGCCGCGCTGCGGGACGGGCCCGCGCTCACCGACGAGCAGGCCGCGCGGCTCGCCGCGCTCGGCGTCCGCATCGAGGAGCTGTACGGCGTGGCGATGGACGTGGAGTGGGCGCTGCACGACGGCGCCCCCGCGATCCTCCAGGCGCGCCCCGTCACGGGCGCGGCAGGCCAGGTGGCGGTCACGGAGGTGTGGAACGACAGCCTGCTGGGCGACTTCCTGTGGACCAACGCGAACCTGGGCGAGGCGCTGCCCAGCGTGATGACGCCGCTGACCTGGTCGCTCGTGCAGATCTTCATGGCGAACGCGATGGCCGACACGGACATCGGCGTCCCCGCGTACGGCACGATCGGCGGCCGGTTCTACATGAACCTCAGCACCACCGAGACGGTCGCCCAGGCACTCGGCATGCGCAAGGCGGTCGACGCCGCGTACCGGGAGGTCTTCGGGCGGCTCCCGGGTCAGCCGGACATCCCGGTGGTCCCGATCGGCCGCGGCGAGCTGATCCGGCGGCTCCTGCCGATGGTGGGCCGCAACCTCACCTCGCTGGTGCGCGACGTCCGGGCCGTGCCGGGATTCCTGGCTACCGCCGAGCAGCGCGGCACCGCCCTGCGTCGGCGTGCGGCCGACGTCGGGGACCCGGCCGTGCTCGCGGACTTCTGGACCACGGAGCTCGGCCCCTACCTGGAGGCGTCGTCGCGCGTGCTGCGCGGCGCCGCCCGGCAGGACGGCACCAAGCTGCTGACCCTGCGCCGCGACCTGCGAGCGCTGCTCGGCGACGCCGACACGGAGACCCTGACGTCCGGCCTGTCCTCCGGCGGACAGCACCTGGCCAGCATGGAGACACTGGTCAACCTGCGCGAGGTGGCCCTCGGGCGGCTCGACCGCGAGACGTACGTGACGCGATACGGGCACCGGTGCGTCGACGAGTTCGAGGTCTCCCGGCCGCGCCCGGCGGAGGATCCCGCCTGGCTGGACCGGCAGATCGCGGCGGCGGCCGGGACCGACGTCGACGCGCTGCTCGACCGCCAGGAGCGGGCGCGGGCCGCCGTCTGGGAGCGGCTCGAACGCCTGTCGCCGCGCAAGGCCGCGCGCCTGCGCAGCCAGCTCGACCGGTGGGCGCGGAACGCGCGGGACCGGGAGCGGGCGCGGTCCGAGGTGATCCGTACGTTCTGGGCGCTGCGCGCCTTCGCGGTGCGGGCCGGCGAGCTCACGGGCCTGGGCGACGACGTCTTCTACCTGACGGTCGACGAGCTGCTCGACGTGCTCCGCGCCGGCGCGGGATCGGGCGCCGGCGCGGGTTCGCGCGCCGGGGAGAGCGGGCGCGACGTCGTCCCCGTGCGCCGCGCCACCTACGACCTGTACCGCAGCCTGCCGGCGTACCCGGCGGTGATCCGCGGCCGGTTCGACCCGGTGCGGTGGGCCGCCGACCCTGACCGGCGGTCGGACGTCTACGACGAGCACGGCCGCGAGGCCGCACGCTCCGACCAGGTCCGGGGCTTTCCCGGGGCGTCGGGCGTGACCGAGGGCGTCGCCCGCGTGGTGCGCTCGGTGGAGGACGGCGAGGCGCTGCTGCCGGGCGAGGTGCTGGTCACCACGGTGACCAACGTCGGCTGGACGCCGCTCTTCCCGCGCGCCGCCGCCGTGGTGACCGACGTCGGCGCGCCCCTCTCGCACGCCGCCATCGTCGCCCGCGAGCTGGGCATCCCGGCGGTGGTCGGGTGCGGCAACGCGACGATGCGGCTGCGCACGGGCGACCTGGTGCGGGTGGACGGCGAGCGCGGCACGGTCGAGGTGCTCACGCCGGCAGCCCGCTCCTAGAGCGGACTGCTCCTGGAGCCGACCGCTCCTAGAACACGGGCTTGCCGCCCGTCACGCCGAGCACCGTCCCGGACACGTACGACGCCGTGGTCGGCGACGCCAGGAAGACGAACGCCGGCGCGACCTCGGCGGGCTGCCCCGCCCGCCCCAGCGGGGTGTCCGTGCCGAACGACTCGATCTTCTCCTCGGGCTGGGTGGCCGGCTGCAGCGGCGTCCAGATCGGCCCGGGCGCCACGGCGTTCACGCGGATGCCGCGCGGCCCCAGCTCGGCGGCCAGGTTCACCGTGATGTTGTTGATCGCGGCCTTGGTGGCCGCGTAGTCGAGCAGCGACGTGGACGGCTGGTAGGCCTGGATCGACGAGTTGTTGATGATCGAGCCGCCCTCGCCCATGTGCCCGAGCGCGGCCTGCGTCACCCAGAACAGGGCGTACAGGTTCGTCTTGAGCACGCGGTCGAGCTCCTCGGTGGTCACGTCCGCGACCGATTTCCGGCGCGCCATCTGGTACCCGGCGTTGTTCACCAGCACGTCGATGCCGCCCAGCTCGCCCGCCGCCCGGTGCGCGACGCCGCGCGCCGTCGGCTCGTCCCGCAGGTCACCCGGGAGCAGGGCGCACTGGCGGCCCTCCCCGCGCACCCACTCCGCCGTCGCCCGCGCGTCGTGCTCCTCCTCGGGGAGGTAGGACAGGGCGACGTCGGCGCCCTCGCGGGCGAACGCGATCGCGACCGCGCGGCCGATGCCCGAGTCGCCGCCGGTCACCAGGGCCTTCCGGCCCAGGAGCTTCTCGCTGCCGACGTAGCTGGTCTCGCCGTGATCGGGGGTGGGGACCATCTGGTCGGTGGCCCCCGGCGGGTTCTGCTGCTGTGTTGGGAACGCCTGGTGCTGGCTCATGCCGTCCTCCATCGTCCTGCGACGTCTCGGCCGACACGATCTTCCTCGACCTCCGTTCACGCTAGCCCGTGCCTCGTCGAGCCGCACATCCCGTACTCTCGGTCCCACCAGGCCCGGAACATCACCCTGCAAGGAGTTTCGTGAACTCTGCACCGACGCCCGGCGAGCCCGCGATCGTGGACGGCGTCGAGCAAGTGCTCGCCGGCGGCAAGACGTCCCCGGTCGGCCGGTACCGGCTGGACCTGGCCACGGGCGAGTGGGAGTGGTCCGACGAGGTCTACGAGATGCACGGCTTCGAGCCGGGTCAGATCGTGCCGACGACGCCGCTGATGCTCTCCCACAAGCACCCCGACGACCGCGCCCGGGTGGACGGCGTGCTGCGGGAGGCGGCCGAGACCGGCCAGCCCTTCAGCTCGGTGCACCGGATCCTCGACGCCGCGGGGGAGACCCGGATCCTCGCGGTGACCGGACAGGGCCGGCGCGATCCGGAGACCGACCGGGTGACCGAGCTGTTCGGGTACTTCATCGACGTCACCGACTCGCAGCGGGAGGCGGCGGCCCGCGACGCGACCGCCTCGATCCGGGCGTCGGCGGAGCGCCGCGCGGTGATCGAGCAGGCCAAGGGCGTGCTGATGGTGGTCTACGGCGCCGACGAGGACGCAGCCTTCGACCTGCTCCGCGAGGCGTCGAACGCGGCGAACATCGCCGTGCGGGACATCGCCCTGACGCTGGTGCACCTGTTCTCCGGCCCGGGCGTGACGGTGTTCCCGACCCGCGAGGCGATCGACGCGTTCCTGGCCGCCCCGATCGCTCCCGGCGACCTCTGACGCGGTCCGCGTCGGACCGCGGCGGGACGGGGCGGCCTGTCAGCCGCGGTCGAGCGTCGGGTTGACGGCGCCCTCGACGAGCCACTGGCGCGCACCCGCGTCCTCGAGCCAGGCCGTCCGGTCGCCGGACAGGCTCCCCGTCACCGACTCGCCCGGGAAGCGCGCGAGGTCCGGGCCGCCGTATCCGGAGGCCGACGCCGTCGCGCGGTACAGGTAGGAGCGGCCCGTCGGCTGGTCGTCGGCCGTATCCGTGCTCGTCCAGGTGACCAGGCTGCCCGTCGTGCGGAGGTGGTCGACGGCGCCGTCGGCGAGCCGCACGACGCTGTCGTCGTCGCCGACCCGGTCGATCACGTAGAGGCTGCCCGGGCCGGACCCGGCGCCCGTCGGCTCCACCGTCCACGCGATGACGTCGTCCGAGACGGCGATGTCGGTGACCTCCGCCGACGAGTCGTGCTCGAACTCCAGGAGCAGGTCGCCGGTGAGAACCCCGCCGCCCTGGTCGTGGAACAGGCTGATCGACGTCGTGCTGGTCCCTCCGGAGCCAGGGGTCAGGACGGCGGCGACCGCCTCGTCGTCGTCCGCGGCGAGCGCGGTGACCCCGGCGGCGAGCTCTCTCGACGTGCCTTCACCGTCGAGCCTGGTGGTGAACAGGCGGGTGTCGTCGTACGTGACGCCAGCCGTCCACAGGGCGTGGTCCTGGGTGGTGGCCAGCAGCCACAGGCGGTCCTGGCTGCTGGTCAGGGAACCCTCCATGACGGTGAGGCCGCCGCCGGAGCGGATGAGCGTCCGGAGAAAGCTCAGGCGCGGCGACGTCTCCGCCGCCGCGTACTCGCTCCAGACCACCCGGTCGCCGGTGACGGCGAGACCGGTCGGGAACGTCCTGTGGTCCTGGTACCGCATCAGGGTGGCCGAGGAGTTCGCACCCATGACCGTGACGGCGGTCGTCTGGATGTGCGCGGTGTCGGTCGAGGCATCGTCGTCGTAGAGCTCAGCGGTGTCGAAGTTCCAGATCTCACCGGAGTCGGAGAGCCCGTGCGGCTCGGGCAGAGGGACGCCACGGGCGGTGACCGGCACCCCCGCCTCGTCGAGGGAGCCGGGCATGACTGCCTCGACGTCGACGTCGTAGCAGCTCAGGGGGCGGGCGTCGGCGGCGTCGACCACGACGGGATCGACGAGCGGTCCGACGCTCTCGCCGGCCTCCGGTGCCCGGGCCGGCGTCGGCCCGGGGAGCTCCTCGGGACAGGCGAGCGGCGTGCTGCCCGCCAGGTCCGGACCCGGCACCGGCGCGAACCCGTCGGTGCGCTCGACCCGGCCGCCGTCGAACAGGCGCGCGATCAGGTCCCCGCCCGGCAGCACGACCGGGCCCACGACGGGCAGCGGCACCGGCCCGCGCGTGACGACCCCGAGCGCCAGCAGGAGGACCAAGCACGCGGCCCCGACCGCCTGCCGGGCCCGGCGCCGGCGCAGCGCTGCCCGGCTCCGGTCGAGCACGGCCTGCTCGTCGAAGGCCGCCGGCTCGATCGTCTCGGTCTGCGCCACGAGCAGGTCCCGCAGCCGGGCGAGCCCGCGCGAGTTGGCCGCCTTGACCGTGCCGACGGCGATGCCGAGCTCCCGGGCGACCTCCGCCTCGGGCAGGTCCAGCAGGTGCCGCAGCACCACGACCCGCCGCTGGCTGACCGGGAGCTGCGCCAGCCCGCGGACCAGCTCGTCGCGCAGCACCACGTGCCCGGCATGGTCCGACGCCGGCGCGAGGGGGATCTTGTCGTCGCCCGGGAACGACTCGCGGCGGGTGTGCCGCCAGCCGTCGATGCGCAGGTTGACCAGGATCTGGCGCGCGTAGGCGCGCTGCGTGCCCGGCTTGACCTTGGCCCAGGTGCGGTAGACCCGCTCGAACGTCGACTGGACCAGCTCCTCCGCCCGGTGCGGGTCCCCGCACAGCAGGTACGCGGTCCGGTAGAGGTACGGCCCGCAGTCCCGGACGAACTCGGTGAACCCCGCGTCGCGGGAGCGCACGACCGAGATCTGCACGTCGCCGGCCGTATCGTCGTCCGCCGGCTCGCCCGTCCGAAGGCTGCTCACGGTCGTCCCGCTCTCCTGCGTCATGCCACCCACTACGGCGGACCTGGGTCAAAGGTTGCACGGTCGCCGCAGAAAGGTCCGGTCATGGCACCCGCGAGCCGGGGTGGCGCCCGCGAGCCGGGGTGGCGCCCGCCGCACGCCGAGGACAGGATCGACACGTGCGCATCGCCACGTTCAACGTCCAGCACGGCCTCGGCCCCGACGGTCGCGTCGACAACGACCGCCTCGCCCGGGCCGTCGCCGCGCTCGACGCCGACGTCGTGGGGCTCCAGGAGGTCGACCAGGGGCAGGTGCGGTCCGGGGGAGCGGACCAGGCGGCACTCTGCGCGGCCGCGATGGGCGCAGCCGACCACCGGTTCCGGCCCGCGCTCGCCGGCCCGTTCCGCTACCCCGGCATCCGACGCCGTGCCCGCCGGGCGGAGCGGCCCGGCGCGCCCGGCTACGGCATCGCGCTGCTGTCCCGGTTCCCCGTCCTGAGCTGGCACACCCTGCTGCTGCCGCCCGCGACGCCCTGGGTGTGGGGCCGCGTACAGCTCGGCACCGACGAGCCGCGGGTGGCGCTCGCGGCCCGGGTCGACGCTCCGTCGGGCCCGGTCACCGTGGTGTGCACGCACCTGAGCGTGTACCGGTTCTCCGCCGTGAGCTGGGCGGGCGGGATGGCGCGGAGCGTCGCCGGCTACCGCCGGGGCACCCCGGGCGAGCGCCACGCCGAACGTCAGGTGGACTACCTGCGCCGTCGGCTCGTCGGGCTGCGGCGCCCCCTGATCCTGCTGGGCGACTTCAACCTGCGGGGATCGGTGCCCGCCGAGCGCACCGGCTGGCGTCCCCTCGCGACGGGCGACACGTTCCCCCGGCACGACCCGCGGTTCCAGATCGACCACGTCCTCCTCGACGAGGGCGTGGCCCCGGGGCCGGACGGCGACATCCCGGGCGGGCGCATCGGCTCCGTGGAGGGCCGGGTCGTGGACACCGGGGTCTCGGACCACCGCGCGCTGGTCGTGGACGTGACGTTCGCCCGTCCGACGGCGTAGCGCCGTGCGTCCGGCGTCGGGCCGAACCCGTCAGCCCACGAAGACGCAGAAGGGGTGGCCCATCGGGTCGCCGAAGACGTAGAGGGGCTCCTCGGGGTCGTCCGACCGGTCGTAGAGCAGCGTCGCGCCGAGCGCGAGGGCGCGGTCGCGTGCCTCGGCGAGCGCGTCGACGTCCGGCACCGTCGTGTCGAGGTGGAGCTGCTGGGGGATGCCGGACTCCGGCCAGGTCGAGCGCGGCAGGTCGTACACCTGCTGGAACGCGAGGTGGGCGCCGTCGTCGTTGTGCAGGACCAGCCAGTCGTGGCCGTTCGGGTCCGGGTCGCCCTCCGGCGGGGCCTCGTCGCCGGCGCGGTAGGTGAGCCCGAACAGCTCGCGGTAGAACTCGGCGAGGGCGCGGGCGTTCGTGGTGTCGAGCACCACCTGCTGGATGCGCGGTTTCATGGTCCCAGCGCACCACATCCCGCACGC
The DNA here is from genome assembly GCF_042731755.1 of Promicromonospora sp. NPDC059942. NCBI lineage: Bacteria > Bacillati > Actinomycetota > Actinomycetes > Micrococcales > Promicromonosporaceae > Promicromonospora > Promicromonospora sp. NPDC059942. The sequence goes on along the minus strand of NZ_JBHWLR010000007.1, from coordinate 20,635 downwards.
CCCGCAACGGCAGCGCTCCGCGGGATCCGGGGGGGGACAACCGACCCCCCGGAGCGGTGGAAGGGGGTCGCCCCTCCGGCGGCCCCGGCGAAAACGCGGTAGGTTAACACAGAAAACCGTGCCG